>DJFQ01000178.1 GCA_002432095.1 Marinagarivorans sp. UBA5868
TTTGTGTATTCTGCCACCGGCAAATTGTTAACCCCTGCCCCCGCCCGCGCTACCGCAAGCAGCGATGCAGGAATCTCTTCTCCGTGCAGCTTATGACTGCGCAGGATATAAGCATCCGGATTGCCGATCTCCGCGCCCACTTGGTAATTCGCCGTGGAAAAACGCCCGAGACCCTTAGGGGCAATTTTGTTGTACGTTCTGATTTGAAACATTAAGCACTCCCATAGCGGCTTCGCCACGACTGGTTGATTCTGATTAGGGGTATTCGACTAACGCTCGTTTCGGGACAGCGTATTGGGGTTCTGACGACAGAAAACTGACTCTCCTGTCGAAAATGTTTACACCCGTTTCAGTGAAAATACTCAACCCTTTGTTTTTTTTACTATTTTTGAGTTGGCCCGATTACTGCTTTATGCGATTTACCTTGCTGAAGAACTATTGCTGCGTTTTTCAGAACGGTAAAACCTTGTTTCTTCGATTCAGCCCCGGTTTTCCGGGGTTTTTTTTGCCCAAAATTTGGCGCCGCCAACGCGCGGCGCTTTGATATCAAGCAGCGGTAGCTTTTTGATAGGCCCAGGTAAGCCAGGGCAAAAGGGCTTCCACATCCGCGGCTTCCACTGTCGCACCGCACCAGATGCGAATACCCGGAGGGGCATCACGATAGGCGCCAATGTCATAGGCAACGCCTTCCTTTTCCAACAGCTTCACCATCGTTTTCACCTGCTCTGGCGTCGCCTTCATGGTGAGACAGACGCTGGTATTGGACAGGGTTGCCGGATCCTGCGCGAGAAACTGGATCCAATCGTTGGTGGCGACGAAATCCTGCAGAATCCGCAGGGTGGCTTGAGACTTTTCAATGGCGCCTGGCGTGCCACCAATAGTGCGCAACCAGGACAAGGCATCGAGATAATCCGCCACACATAACATGGAGGGAGTATTGATGGTTTCTCCTCGGAAGATACCCTCCTCCAACTTGCCGCCTTTGGTCATGCGGAACAACTTGGGCATTGGCCATGGCGGAGTGTAGGACTCAAGACGCGCGACTGCACGTGGACCGAGAATCAGCACACCGTGAGCACCCTCGCCGCCGAGGACCTTCTGCCAGGAAAAGGTGACTACATCGAGTTTTTCCCACGGCATATCCATGGCAAACACTGCTGAAGTGGCATCGCAAATGGTCAGCCCTTCGCGGTTATCCGGTATCCAGTCACCGTTGGGGACTTTGACGCCTGAAGTGGTACCGTTCCAGGTAAACACCACGTCACGACTGAAATCGACGGAAGTCAGATCCGGCAATAGGCCGTAATCCGATTCAATAACCCGCACATCTTTCAGTTTCAACTGCTTGGTGATGTCGGTCACCCACCCGGAGCCAAACGATTCCCACGCGAGCACATCAATTGGACGCTGGCCGAGCATGGACCACATCGCCATTTCAACTGCGCCCGTATCGGATCCCGGCACTATGCCCACACGATAACCACTCGGCAGACCCAGCAGTTCAGCGGTTTCGACACAGGCTTTTTCGAGCATAGCCTTACCCAAACTGGAACGGTGCGAGCGCCCGAGAACGTCAAGGGAGAGTTTGCTGACGTCGTATCCAGGGCGTTTACTACAGGGACCGGAAGAAAAATTCGGATTGGCGGGCTTTACGTGCGGTTGCATGCGCATCCTCGGAATCTTGTTGGAGGTTGTGGCGACCGGGAACTCCCGGTTTTTGATGAGCGAACCGCCCGGCAAGAATTGCCGGACCCGGTCCGCAAGGCGACGCATTATGCCAGCATCGTGACAAATAACCCAGTGAGCCAGGATCGTCGAAACATCAATACAGCAACGAATAAAGTTTGCGCTGGAACTCTACTGCCAGAGGATCTTTTTTGCCTAATACAGCAAGCACATCGGTAAAGACTTTGCGGACCTCACCATCGCGGGCATTCAGATTTTTCTGAAGAAGTTGATAGAGCAGCTCCAGCGCATCCCTGTGGTATTCGTGTTGGGAGTACTGTACGGCCAGCTGAAACTTGACCTCCTGATTGTCTGGCTCAGCCTGCAACTGTTGCTCGAGGGCATGCACCTCCGGCGCTTTTTCCGCATTTTGCGCAAGCTCCAGCATCGCCTTGACTTGTTCGAAGGCCGGCCCCTGGTCGGCGAGTCGGACTTTCGCCAGAATTGCCTCGGCTTCCGCAGTACGGTTAAGCACGATGTAAGTTTCGGCCAGAGCACAGGCTATATCCGCTCGTTGGTTGGATGTGGCATAAGCGTCCTTCAGAAGCACCAGCGCGCCAGCGTTGTCGCCTTCCTCGCGCAAGCGCGCCGCATCATCGAGCTGCTTGTCCCACGGCTTGGGTAGATGTTTATCCAGCAGGTTACGAACCTCGGTTTCCGGTTGAGCGCCGACAAAACCGTCAATTGGCCGACCATCTTTGATAATCATCACCGTCGGCAAACTGCGTACACCAAATTGCGCTGCAATCATTCCTTGTTCATCCGCATTCACCTTGGCCAGCAGAAAATCGCCCGCGTATTCTTCAGCCAACTTTTCCAGAACCGGCATCAACGACTTACACGGCCCGCACCAATCAGCCCAAAAGTCCACCATTACCGGTCGATTGAAAGACTCGTCGATCAACTGGGCTTTGGCATTGGCTTCGGTGATGTCTACTTTGTAAGTCTGCACGATGGCTCTCCATTGTCTGCGAGGAAAAAAGATTGTCTGTGAGAAAAAAGCGGACAGTATGTCCGGCACCGACCACCGATGAAAGCGGCAAGGCCACCCGATGGGTCATCATTCATACAACCTATTTGGGGAGGCCTCAAAAAAATTCAATTTTTGGCCGTTGAATATGCCGAGGTAGCGCCAAAATCAACATTGCTATTGCGATTCACATCTCACCGGCATAGCCTTGCAATCACGCCGTTGTTTTGTCCGCCACCGTCAAATTAGTGCAACGCCGGTGTGCCAAAATCGGGCAAATTTATCCGCATTAAAGTCTATCGACTGGTGAACGCTCAATGCTGTGTCCCGCTATGCTCTTTTGCGCCAAAACTCCTCCAATTATTTTTAGCGCTTTAATGACCAAGACCAACGGGCACTGAGCTTTCGTGATCAGTCCTTCAGACATTATTACACTTGCTGCCAATATCGTTTTCACAATCAAGAGGCACTCCGTCTCAGCGGTTTTCACGACATTCATTTAATTAACAGGAGAGCACATATGAGTCGACTAGCACTAGTAACCGGCGGTACCCGAGGGATAGGCGCGGCGATCGCGATACGCCTAAAAAATGCAGGGTATCGTGTGGTTGCCAACTATGCCGGCAATGACAGCGCAGCAGAAGCCTTTCGCGAGGAACACGACATTCCGGTAATGAAGTTTGACGTGTCCGATTTCGCCGCATGTCGCGAAGCGATTGAACAAATCCATCGCGACATGGGACCGATAGAAGTACTCGTTAATAATGCCGGCATTACCCGCGATAGCACCCTACAAAAAATGTCCGAAGAAGCGTGGCACCAGGTTATCGACACCAACCTCAGCTCCTGCTTTAACCTCTGTCGCTTGGTGATTGAGCAAATGCGCGAGCGCACTTTTGGACGCATCGTCAATATCAGCTCCATCAACGGGCAGGCTGGGCAATACGGACAAGTTAACTATGCTGCCGCCAAAGCCGGCATGGCGGGCTTTTCCAAAGCGCTGGCTCAGGAAAATGCCAATAAAGGGATTACAGTAAATACGGTTGCGCCCGGCTATATCGCCACTGAAATGGTACGAGCCGTTCCGGAAAAAGTGCTAGAAAAAATCGTTGCGAAAATTCCCGCTGGTCGATTAGGTGAGGCGGATGAAGTGGCGCGGTGCGTGGAGTTTCTGGTGGCAGATGAATCCGGCTTCATTACTGGTTCAACTCTGTCAGTGAACGGCGGCCAGTACATGTGCTGATGCAGCGTTGCAGCAGAAACACCGCTGCTGAGGTGTCCTGAAACAAGGGCGCGTAATAAATAAAACGCCTGCTGCCAACTAACCAATGAAGCTGTTAGTTAACTAACTAATCCTTAGTTATTGGATCAAGTCCTTAGTTAACTGATAAATCCCTAGTTAACCAATAAAGCGGTTAGTTAGCTAATAAAAAGCCCCAAAATCGGGGCTTTTTTGTCTGTTACGGTATTAAAGCAGTTTTCCAGCTTTCTCTTCCGCGCCATTACCCCGCTTTGCGGAGCCATCTGCTTTCTTTCCCTCCGAAGCAGTTTTATTTCCTTCCGAAACAATTGCCGCCTTAACCGATGCAGCCGCTGTTTTCTTATCGCTGCTGGTGTCTTTTCCAGTGGTGGCGGTTTTGATCGCCTCCGCCATGGGCTTAACCGGAACGGGCGGATTTCCTTTGGCGGCTGTCTTTACTGGAGCCGTTGCGGCAGCTACCGCTTTTTTGGCGACTGGTGCCACTTTTTCCGCGGCGTTTGCAGTGGCCTCTGCAATGTTTTCTGCTGCACTTTTAATAGCCGTGCCAGTTTCCGGCGCTGCCTTCTGCAGGACTTCATTAATTTTCTGATTAGTGTCGAGCAGGATGCCCTGGGAATCCTCCATCATTTCCCGCATACAGCCATTCAGATTTTCCCAATATTCTTGCTGCAGCTTCCACACATCTTCAATATTTTTCTGGGTGGGGATGCTCTGCAGTGTCATCACACCCTGATTCCAAAGATCAGCCACCAGCGAGCTCTGCTTTCTTGCCAAGCTTTCCGCCGCTTGAGCCTGAAGCGCCCAAATCTCCCCGACTGGTTTAAATAAACGTTCAGTTTGTTCGAATACTTTCTCGTACATGGTCATAGCCTCTGCCTGGTAGTACACATAACGGAAAAACCGCAACAATCCGGTGTGGCTTCGGGGTCAGCAGACCATGGTGTCTGTTCGTGCAGGATCATAACCGCCGTAGCCAAATAATTTTTTCATCCGCAAGCTCATATAAAAAAGCCTGACACACGCCAGGCTTTCGGGAATGGACCCGTAGGATGAGGACTGGTTCGATAGCCCCGGATTACACCGCGGAGGAGCGCTTGAATACGTCGCCGATTTTTTCTTGATTGGAAGAAAATGTCTCGTATGCTTCCGTCGAAGCAGCGATCCACTTCTCCTGCAGACTTTCCATATAAGCTTTCTGCGTCTGATAAATACCGGAGTAATCTTTTTGCGAGCTCAGTTCTTTCGCGAACGCCATGCTGTCGCTGACGACATCTTTAAAAAAAGCGGTTTGCTTTTCGGCAGCGTCCTGAATGATTTTGGCATTCAGTGTCATTAATTCACTAAGCGGCTTCATGGAAAATTGCGCTTGCTCAAACATTTTCTCGTACATTGATGGATCTCCAACTGTAAGACGGGGAAAACCTGATTGCTGCATTGCAGTAAGGCTTTAGTTTAGGCTTGTCGCCCTGAGAGATCAACGGTTTGCTGCGCCGCAAAAAAGAGCTTTTAGATTGTTTTGCTATAAAAACAATTACTAATCACTCATCGTCTTTATGCTCATCGGGTGCCTTGGGGCCGGTATTGCTGCCTGGCTCCGTCGCTTCTTTACGCGCGCCGGTCAGCGGATCAAAACTCGCAAACTGACGCCACCAGCCCATGTTGTGCTCCATCATCTTATTGAACGCCGCTAACGGTGAGCTGCCGCCCATCAAGTCTGTAACCGCATGCTGCAATGCATCTTGTCGCTCTAGAAACACGGACACGCTCTGTTCTAAATACTGGCGCATGAACGTCTGCATATCACTGCCATAAAAACGAATGAGTTGCTTAAGCACCGTTTGGGTAAGAACCGCCTGTTGATCGTTGGACTCTTGCTCTGTGATGATTTGCAACAGGATACTTTTAGTGAGATTTTCCCCGGTTTTGGAATCCACCACTTCGAATTCCTTGTGATTCATCACCAGTTCCTTAATGGCCTCCAAATTGACGTATTGGCTTTTGGACGTATCGTAAAGGCGACGATTGGGGTATTTTTTGATGGATATCACAACAAATCTCACTATTTGACTGATTGACCGGCCGCTGACGTTGCGCCGGGGGCCACCTGAAGTATAACAACAGAACTCGAGGCGGCCGCGAAGCGCACCAAAGGAACACGTTAACCAACGGCGCTCTTAGATTGTTCCATGTGCGCTGCAAACGCTTCGGCAAACCCGCGCTCTAACCGCGTCTGCACGTACCGGCCTGGCGCATCCGCCAAGGGTGGGTACGCTGCGCTTCCCGGTGGATGTGCGGGTCGCATATCGCCCGAATGGCCCGCCAACCACTGGTGCCAATCCGACCACCAGGAACCATTTACCAAAGTGGCCTGCGAAAACCAATCCTCGGGATTATCGGGCAGCGCCGCGCTTATCCAATGTCCGTATTTGCCACGATCTACCGGGTTAACCACTCCGGCCACGTGACCTGACTCTGTCAGCACGAATTTGACCTGGCCACTTAAAAGAGCGGCGCTGCGATACGCCGCCTGCCAAAGCACAATGTGATCCGCCTGAGCAGCGAGACAATAAGTGGGAATGTCGATACTACGCAGATCCAGAGCGACATCGCCGATTACAATACCGCCTGCTTCCCGCAGTCGATTACCGATGTACATTTGATTCAAATAAAACAAATATGCTGCCGCTGGCAGATTGGTGGAGTCACTGTTCCAATACAAAATATCGAACGGAACCGGGTCTTTACCTTTCAGATAATTTTCTACAAAGAACGACCAAAAAAGATTGTTCTCTCTAAGCAAACTGAAACTCAGGGCAAGAATGCGGCCGTCGAGATAACCCTTGGATTTTACGCTCTGCTCGATCATGGGCAGCATTTGCGCGTTCATATAATTGCCCACCTCGCCCGGTTCGGAAAAATCGAACAGCGTAGTCAGCAGTGTCAGCGAATTAATTCGCTCATCCCCTCGGGCTTTTAGATACGCCTGCGTCATGCCCAGCAAAGTGCCACCAACACAGTAGCCAGCGACATTAATCTTGTTGTTTCCGGCTACTTCCTCCACCACATTCAATGCCGCTATCACGCCATCAAACATGTAATCCTGAAAATCAGTTTCGCCGTAGTTTTCGTCCGGGTTGACCCAGGAGATCATAAAGACATCAAAGCCCTGGTCCACCAGCCAGCGAACCAGCGATTTTTTGGCATCCAGATCGAGAATGTAATATTTGTTGATAAATGGCGGTGCGATTAATAGCGGTACCCGGTGCACCTCCTTTTTTTGCGGCGCATAGTGCAGCAACTCGATCAACTGATTGCGAAAAATCACTTTTCCGGGTGTACAAGCGAGATCTTTCCCAAGCCGAAACGCGTGCATATCCACCTGGGTAATTTTGAAGGCCTCCGCAGGGCTGTTTTCCAGGTCACGAATAAACCGATCGATGCCGCGCGCCAAACACTCGCCTTCGGTTGTTAGAATTTCCCGGCATACCTCGGGATTGGTCAGCACATAATTGGTCGGGGCCATGGAATTAATTAACTGGCGGGTATAAAAGCGTACCTGCTCACCGAGCTTTTGATCATCAAACTGCAATGCATCGACCATTTGCTGCATAAATTCCGCATTGAGCAAATACGCCTGTTTAACATAGTTAAAGGCGGGGTTACCCTGCCAGTCGGGGTCGCTAAAACGTTTATCGCCAGCCGACTCCTGAATCAATGGCTCCTGCATTCCTCCCATAAAAGCGCGAGTGGCGTTGTGCCATAAACGCTGTTGTTTTTCCAAAAACTGCACTTGTTGCTGAAGAAAGGTGCGAGCATCGAGTTTAACTGCGCTGCTCATGGTCTGAGTCACAGACTGCGCCGGCAAAAAAGGATTGATCGAGCTGGGGATCTGATGTCCGAGCAGTCGTTTGATCACCTCTTGCATCATGGTATTGAACTGCGCTCCGCAGTCATTCAGATACTGCAAAATCTGCGCGGAATCCTGGTGATTCACTTGTGTCGCCCTCGATTAACGAATGGTCCAACCACCATCCAATACCAGTGTCTGGCCTGTCATATTGCGGGCCGCGTCGGAAATCAAAAAATTCACACTCGCGCTCAGCTCCGCCATTTCAATAAAGGCTTTTTTCGGCATCGGCTCCAGCATGATGTTGTTGATTACATCCGCTTCGGAAATACCGTGCTCCTGTGCCTGCTGGCGAATCTGATTTTCCACTAGAGGTGTTTTTACATAGGAAGGACAAATAGTATTGATAGTGATATCGAACTCGGCGGTTTCCAGCGCGACCACTTTGGAAAATCCCAATAGACCGTGTTTGGCAGCCACATAAGCACTTTTATATGGGGACGCAACGAGTGCATGTATAGAGCCTATATTGACGATGCGACCAAAACCGCGGGATTTCATTTGCGGCAATAAGCCACGTGTCAACATAGCCGGCCCCACCAATAACACGTCCGTTAGCAATCGCCACTTATCTGCGGGAAACGCCTCCAGCTTGGCCACGTATTGCAAGCCCGCATTGTTGATCAAAATATCCACCTCAACGGAACTGACCAAAGCATCGATGTCCTGCTGCTTACTCACATCCAATTTGTGTCCTTCGGCCGTGTAGCCTTCCTGTCGCAACTCTGCGGCAACCGTCTCCGCGGCAGCGGGATTCAAATCCGTGACCAAAACCTTGAGTCCCTTGTGCGCAAGATCAGTAGCAATGGCTTTGCCTATCCCACTGCCGGCTCCCGTTACCAAAGCTGTTTTTTGTATCGCCATAAAGCCCCCTCTTGCCGATAAAGCTAATTTGACGCGAAGCGCCGAAAGCCGCTTAAGGTCGATATTGACTCAAAAGGGCTTTAACTTCGTTAACCAACCGCGTGCTGCCGGCAACGATGGTATCGTCGTGCCATTCCGTCAAATGCCATATCACTTGCCACTCGATACTTTCGCCCGGTGGAATTACCTCGTAAACACCCTGTTGTTCGATCTCGATATAGGTATGGTATTTGTCGCCATGGGCGTAAATTTCCACCTCTGCCTCTCCAGGCGCAGTGAGCTCCGCCGGCACCGGCTCGAATTGTTTTACCAACAATAAGCCATTGTTTAAATTGGCCAACCAGCCAGCGGAACCGTTGGCAAACACTTTCTCGTGATGAGCCTGTTGTTCCGGCCTGTAGCTATGCCAATAAACACCGTTTATGTGTTCTACCTGCCCAGTAGACTGCGACAAGGGCTCGAGCATGCCGGCGTAAAACGTGATGCCGCCGGCGACCCTGCTGATTTCCCATGGTGCATATTGAACCGCCGTATTGCCGCGATTGCGCATGCTGTAGATGGCAGTCAAACGCCCCTGGTGAAGCTGAAACCGCTTTACCACCTGTAATCCAGTTTGCTGACACACTGCGCTCTCAACCAGAATCTCCCCTTCACTTTTTGCTACCGAATAAGGGGCCTTATCGAGGATGTAGGGCGGCGGCCAACCCCAAGCACTTTGTGGGCTAGGCCAGAAAGTGGAGCCGATTTCCGGTTTGTCTTCCGCCAGTGAGTTACGACCATTGATGCTGTACTCGATGATGTGGCCACCGAGGTTGGCGTCGACAGCGACCCGATAAGGACCTTCTTCGAGGAAAAGTAAAAGATTGACCATGTAATGGTTTGTCCGATTCGTGCAGAAAAATGTGGAAAGTGGCCGCTTCACAAAGGCGCAAACGCTAACACCCGCACCACAGCGCCGCAAGCTGCACATTCCGCTTGGCGCCGAAGACCACAAGGTCGATCACTAATGCGTTTACGCCATCAGGCAGCACACCTGTCGCTACCTACCCATCCATTAACCTCGGCCTGACGGTTTTATAGTCAAATGAGCTATTTGTATATTGAGAGCCCGGCAAACGCTCAAATATCGCCCGATTCTGTAGTATGATGCCCGCGTTTTTTTGGGCGACACCGGGCTGATGGGCGGCGGCACGGTGAATCGATACTCCAGGACCTCAAAAAATACACCTCATGTCCTGTTATCAGGCACTTTACCAACAATAAAGAGAGAATTTTTTAGGGCCACCCCATGCAACTGACGAGTTTCGATTTAGCCATCATCGGCTTCTATTTGGCGACGACCATCGCCATCGGACTGATACTCAAACGCCGCGCCTCCAAGAACCTCGATTCTTACCTGCTGGGCGGTAAAGAACTGCCTTGGTACATGCTCAGCCTTTCCAATGCCTCGGGGATGTTCGACATCTCCGGCACTATGTGGTTGGTGACCTTACTGTTCGTCTACGGCCTTAAAAGCATCTGGATACCCTGGATGTGGCCGGTATTCAACCAGATTTTCCTGATGGTGTTTTTGTCCGTTTGGCTGCGTCGAAGCAACGTGCTTACCGGCGCCGAGTGGATACGCACACGTTTTGGTGATGACACTGGTGGAACCCTGTCCCACAGCATTGTGGTGGTGTTTGCGCTTCTCGGCGTTCTCGGTTTTCTCGCTTATGGTTTTGTTGGCATCGGCAAATTTGTTGAAATTTTTGTCCCCTGGAACGTGGTTTCACCTTATGTTCCTTTCGACATATCGCCTGAGCACGTGCCGCATTTCTACGGAATCATCTTTACCAGTATTGCGACCTTCTACGTGATGCTCGGCGGAATGTTAAGTATCGTTTGGGCAGACTTTGTGCAGTTCACCATCATGACCTTGTCTGCGGTCGTGATCGCTGGAATTGCCATGGCAAATGTATCGCCGGAAGCGCTGGCAGCGGCCACGCCTGACGGCTGGAGCAATCCGTTTTTTGGCTGGAACCTAGGGCTGGATTGGACCAATGTGCTGGTTGACGTAAACGACAAGATTGCATCCGACGGCTATTCGCTGTTCACCATTTTAATGATGATGATGATTTTTAAAGGCGTCTTCATCAGCGCCGCTGGGCCTCAGCCCAATTACGACATGCAAAAGATCCTCGCCACCCGCACTCCAAAAGAGGCCGCCTTCATGAGCGGTTTTGTTTCGGTGGTGTTGATGCCCATCCGCTATCTAATGATCACCGGCTTCGCCGTGCTCGCGCTGGTGTTTTTTCACGAATTGAATCTCGACGCCAGCAAAGGCATCGACTTTGAGCAGATCCTGCCTGCGGCGATACTTCAGTTCGCTCCTCCGGGTATTCTCGGGTTGCTTCTGGCAGGCCTCCTGGCCGCTTTTATGTCCACGTTTGCTTCCACCGTCAATGCAGCACCCGCTTATTTGGTCAACGACATTTATAAGCGCTACATCAATCCAAAAGCCTCCGGCAAAACCCTGGTTTATGCCAGCTATCTGGTATCGGTTGGCGTGGTGTTGTTTAGTACTGTAATTGGCCTCTATATCACCAGCATCAATTCGCTACTGGTGTGGTTGGTTTCAGGTTTGTGGGGTGGGTATACCGCCTCGAACGTTCTCAAGTGGTATTGGTGGCGACTGAACGGCTGGGGGTATTTCTGGGGCATGGTGGTCGGCCTCGTCTGCGCCCTCGCATTCCCGCCGATATTCGGTATGCTGCTTCCCAACATCGCAGCCGATATACTGCCGCTCTACATGTTCCCGGTGGTGATTCTGATCTCGGGCATCGCCTGTGTCGTCGGCAGCCTGTATTCACAACCGGAAGATGAAGAATTGTTGAAACGCTTTTATCGCAATGTGCGACCGTGGGGCGTCTGGGGTCCAGTGCTCGAAAAAGTGCAGCGTGACGATCCGGAATTCACCGCCAATCCACATTTTAAACGCGATATGTTCAACATCATTTTGGGTACCTGTTTGCAAACCGCGCTGGTCGCCCTGCCGATTTTCATCGTGATCAAAATGCCAACCAATATCTTTATTGCGGCGGGTGTTATCGCTGTGACCATCGTCATACTGCGAAAAACCTGGTACGCCAATATCGTCAATTGGCCGGCGGAAGAGATTGCACGGGAAAAAGCCCTCCAACAAGGGGCCGTGAAGTAAAACATCCATCAACGTCCAGGGATGGAACATTGCTAAAACTGTTCACCAAAAGGTAACGACAATATGAAATTTGGTCATTTTGACGACGTCGCTCGCGAATATGTCATTACGAACCCGCAAACACCGTGGCCGTGGATCAACTATCTTGGCAACGAGGACTTTTTCTCGTTGATTTCCAACACCGCCGGCGGTTACACGTTTTATAAAGATGCGAAATTCCGTCGTCTGACTCGCTACCGTTACAACAATGTGCCCATCGACAACGGCGGCAAATATTTCTACATCAATGACGGCGGTGACGTTTGGTCTCCAGGCTGGAAGCCGGTCAAAGCGGACCTGGAAAATTACAGCTGCCGTCACGGTTTGAGTTACACCAAAATTTCCGGCGAACGTAATGGTATCAAGGCGGAAGCCTTGTATTTCATTCCGCTTGGAACCTGGGCGGAAGTGCAGAAAGTCACCCTCACTAACACTAGTAACGCGGCGAAAAAATTCAAACTGTTTTCGTTCGTTGAGTGGTGTTTGTGGAACGCGGAAGACGACATGGCGAATTTCCAGCGCAACTTTTCCACCGGTGAAGTGGAAATTCAGGATTCGGTGATTTATCACAAAACCGAATTCAAAGAGCGCCGCAATCACTACGCTTTCTACAGCGTCAATTCGCCGATCCAAGGCTTTGATACAGATCGCGAAACCTTTATCGGTTTGTACAACAGTTTCGACCGTCCGAACGTAGTCTTCGAAGGCAAACCGCGCAATTCTGAAGCTCATGGCTGGTCGCCCATCGCGTCGCACTACCTGGAAGTCGAATTGCAGCCGGGTGAAACCAAAGAATTGGTGTTTGTGCTCGGCTACATCGAAGTCGACAAAGACAATAAGTGGGAAAGCAAAGGCGTTATCAACAAACAGCCCGCCAAAGATGTCATCGCGCGCTTTGACACAGTTGAGAAGGTCAACGCCGAACTGGAGCGATTGAAAAATTACTGGAGCAACCTGCTGGCGACTTATCAGCTCAACAGCGGCGACGAGCGTCTGGATCGCATGGTCAACATCTGGAACCAGTACCAGTGCATGGTGACCTTCAACATGAGCCGATCGGCTTCTTTCTTCGAGTCCGGTATCGGCCGCGGCATGGGCTTCCGCGATTCCAACCAGGATTTGATCGGTTTCGTGCATCAGGTACCTGAGCGCGCCAAAGAGCGGATTATCGACATCGCGTCCACACAATTTGAAGACGGCTCGGCTTATCACCAGTACCAACCGCTTACCAAGCGCGGCAACAACGCCGTCGGCGGCAACTTCAATGACGACCCGCTGTGGCTGATTCTGTCCACCACGGATTACATCAAGGAAACCGGCGACTATTCGATCCTGGACGCCAAGGTTCCTTACGACAACGACGAGAGCAAGGCCACTAGCCACTTCGAACACTTGAAGCGCTCCTTCTACTTCACCGTCAACAACCTGGGCCCCCACAATTTGCCGCTGATCGGTCGCGCCGACTGGAATGACTGTTTGAACCTCAACTGTTTCTCCAGTGAGCCCAACGAGTCCTTCCAAACCACCAACAACAAAATGGGCCGCACTGCTGAGTCTTTGATGATCGCGGGCTTGTTTGTGTTGTACGGCAAAGAGTTCATTAAGCTCTGTAAACAAACCGGCAAAGAAGACGAAGCCGCCGCCGCGCAGAAACACGTAGATGCCATGATCACGGCTGTTAAGGAACACGGCTGGGACGGCGACTGGTATCTGCGCGCCTACGACTACTACGGCAAAAAAATCGGCAGCAAAGAGAACGAAGAAGGCAAAATCTTTATCGAATCTCAAGGCTTCTGTGGCATGGCAGGAATCGGTCTGGAAGACGGCATGGTGCACAAGTCACTGGCATCCGTGAAGGAGTGGCTGGACACACCTTACGGTATCGTCCTGCAGCAACCCGCCTTTACCAAGTACTACATTGAGTACGGGGAAATCTCCACCTACCCAGCGGGTTACAAGGAAAATGCCGGTATCTTCTGCCACAACAACCCGTGGATCATGATCGCCGAAACTCTGGTGGGCAATGGCGACCAGGCGTTCGAGTACTACCGCAAGATCACGCCAGCCTTCCTGGAAGAAATCAGCGATCTGCACAAGGTTGAGCCTTATGTGTACGCGCAAATGATTGCCGGTAAAGACGCTTTCAAACCCGGTGAAGCGAAAAACTCCTGGTTGACGGGCACCGCCGCCTGGAACTTCGCCGCCATCACTCAATACATTTTGGGTGTGAAGCCGGATTACAACGGTCTGTCGGTCAACCCCTGTATTCCGAAGAGCTGGAAAGGCTTCAAAGTCAGCCGTAAATTCCGCGGGACCACTTACAACATTAATGTGTCCAACCCGAGCGGCGTGAGCAAAGGCGTTAAGAGCATTACCCTCAACGGCAAAGCGGTGGAGGGCAATGTACTGCCTATTCTGCCTGCGGGAACCGAAGCGCAAGTGGAAGTTGTAATGGGCTAACCACCATTGCGGCAGATAAAAGGCCGGCTCCGCAGGGACCGGCCTTTTTTTTGGCCATCCGGACTAGCCCGGTAAACCGCTTTCCAATATTTTTTAGCCAATCGGTCGATTTTGGCACCAAAGTCATCAACGTAAACTGTCTCCGACTTCGCGGCATTATGCCGAATGTGGGAGATCTAAATGGTTGCCGAACAAACCAGCACCATCACAACACCAAGTTCCGATGCCCAGATGCTGGTGAAATTCCAGGAGCGCTGCCGTCATTTAAACGCAGCGTTGGAGGCGGAACGCGCTAAAACCAGCAAGTTGCGCCGTTACATCAGCCATCTCAATACCAAAACCGCACCTCCCGCCGAATATCAACAAGAGCAACCTGGCCTGCAATCACTGGTGTCTGAACAAGCCAAGCTGATTGAGCAGTTGTACGCCGATAACCAAGCATTGCAAGACATCTCTAAAGCTCGTTCTACCCAAAACCAGCAGCTCATTACGGCCAACGAGAAACTCAAGGCACGCATTATCGAACTGCGTCGTCAGGTGCGTGAATATGCCGAGCGGCAATTGGCCAGCCAGCCAAAGGCTCGACCGCAGGCTACCAACGCCGCGCCGGTCATGGCGGAAGATGCTCCACGGTCATGGCTGCCAAGTTCTGTCGGGCGATTACTGCACAAATAAAACATCGCGTCCGGACATGTCGCGATAGTTAAAAGAAGAAGGGAATCGAAGAAACAAGGTGTTGTTGTGGAGAAGTGGGTGGTAGGCAAGACTGGCGAATAATAATAACGTCGCGCCAGTTAATGCCTTTCTTCTAATGCCTACTTTCTAATCGACCGCCTAACTGCGGCAACGCAGCCATACTCTCAATCGGCGCAGATCATCGGCCGCAGCCGTATCCCACAGCAGTGGCAAATGCAGGGTTCGAGTAGAGTTGCGCAAATGCAAAATCACCATTCTGCGCGTGACGACCGTTTGATAGCCGCCTACCCATTCGGTTTCGCCAGTGGCTGAGGCCAACCGATAAGACTGCGGCAATATCTGAAGGCGCTGAACAGATGCTAGCAGCTGCCACTCCCGCCATACGCGCCAACCAAGTCCTACCAATCCGCAAAGCAGGAAAGTTTTCAGCCAGGTCGGCGTTGACGAGAAAATCAGCAAAATTCCTGTCAGCCCGTACAGCAGGCTCAAACCACCGACAAAGACGCGCGATGGACGCAGAGGAATATCAAGAAGCGGAACGCTCACGGGCAAAGCTCCTGACCCGGTCGACGATCTCTCTCAGCGACTCATCGTCAGGCTCCTGACGATGAAGAAACCAAGCAAACAAATCCTGATCCTCGCTGTCCAGTAAGCGGGCATAAGCCGCCTGATCCGCTTCGCTCAAAGTCGGGTAAGCGCCTTCAACAAAGGGCATCAAAATAAGATCCAGCTCCAGCATGCCGCGGCGGCTGGCCCAACGTAAACGGTTGTATTCCACAATTCACACTCTACATCTGTCGCAAAAAGCCCGTATTATACGGCACCTCACCCTTTCAAAACCCATCGTTTACCCACCGGTGTCTCACTCTCTTATGAACGAATGGCTTGAGTTTGTCTCTACTCACCCCCCTCAAAATGCCCAGGCAAATCTCCGCATGGTGGCCATGCATGAACATCGGCTTTTGCAGGTGACAGGCCGGGATGCCGTGACGTTTTTGCAGGGCCAGTTGACCTGCGACCTGCGCCGTCTTGAACAGCAGGAAGTGCTTCTCGGCGCTCACTGCAACGCCAAAGGCCGCATGATCAGCAGCGAGGTTCTCGCCAGGATGGATGAAACGACCATCGGTTTGCGGCTGCGAGCTAATATCGCCGAACCGGCACTGGCAGCGCTGAAAAAATACATCGTGTTCTCTAAAGCCGCTATTGCGCCGGCGGATTTGGTAGCGATAGCCCTGTTGGGTGACACAACCCAAATGTCATCCCTCGGCGATATACCGGAGCGCGGACGATCCGCCTCCCGCGATGGCCTGATTCTCTTACATCATCAATCAGGATTAGTTGAGATCTGGGCTACCGCGACGCGAGCCATGACACTCTGGCAGGCACTTTTACCTCACACTGGTGGCATGGAAACATCCGATCTCAACCATCACTGGGTTGAAAACGGCATCACCGAAGTGCAAGCGGCCACGGCGGAAGAATTCATCCCTCAAATGCTCAACTATCAGCTGATCGACGGCATCAGCTTTAAAAAAGGCTGTTACACCGGCCAGGAAATCATTGCGCGAATGCAATATCGCGGGCAATTGAAGAAACATACGTATCGAATCACCGGAGCGCTCAGCGATGGCCTCCCCGTGGGCGGACAACTGGTAACGGTCAGCGATCACGAAAAGACGGCGGCAACAGTCGTTGCAAGCGCGAACGGCGCTGCAGAATGGACGGGACTGGTAGTGGCCAACAGCGAAATATACGAGGCGAAAACGTCATTGATGGCGAAAAATTCGGGGGCTAAATTCGAGTGGGCNNGGGGTCGTCTCCTTCATCGTTGCAGTCACATGGACCTTTGCATGAGCACGCTCTCCGAAAAAGTCGCCCACGCCATCAATGACGCCATAGAATCCGACAAACTCGTATTACCCACTATGCCGGAGTTGGCGTTGCAGGTTCGGGAGGTGGCTGAGAATCCGGATGCGTCGGTTAAACAATTGGCGAATGTCATAGGCAGCGACGCCGCCCTTACTGCCCGAATCATAAAAGTTGCCAACAGTGCGCTTTACCGTGGCGCGGTGGAAATTCAGGATTTGAATATGGCACTGATGCGCCTGGGCATGGCTACAACGTGTACGCTTGCTACCGGGCTGGCCATGGAACAGATGTTCCAGGCCACTACGGATATGGTGGATAAACGCTTGCGCCAGGTTTGGCAAACATCCAGCGAAATCGCCGGCATGTGTACGGTCATGTGCAAACACTACACCCGCTTAAAACCAGACCAGGCCACTTTGGCCGGACTGGTACATAAAATCGGAGTGTTGCCGATTCTGTCCTACGCCGAAGACCATCCGAGCTTGCTTAAAGACAGCTTCACACTGGACTCCATCATCAAAATGACGCATCCGATGATCGGTGTGAAAATTCTAACTGCCTGGGAGTTTCCCAAGGAGATTCAAAGTGTTCCACTGGCGCATTTGAATTTTTCCCGCAAAGTCGCTCAGGCGGATTATGCCGACCTGGTGACCGTTGCCCTACTGGAAACCCATCGCGAACAATTTGCTGACTTGGATTATCGCAGCGTGACGGCGTTTGCCCGTTTGGGCATAGATCCCGCCAATAGCCAGAGCGACCAACAAGACCTTACCGAGGCAATGACCGCTGCCATGGGAATGCTGCAATAGCGGTTCAATCACACTCAATCTTGAATAGCAACTCAACACCGTAAAGGCGACGTAACACCCTAATAACAACGCAACCCAGTAGCCACCTAATACAATGCCGCAATTCTATTGACAGCAGTCGCCAAACCGGGATAATACCGCGTCCCGGATTCGGCCGAGCCCAAACAACGCCGCCGATTCCTCCAGAATTTCGATTTACAGCCTGAATACAGTAGGAGCATACGGTGGCCAATACAGTCCAAGCAAAAAAACGTGCACGCCAGAACGACAAAGCCCGAGCACACAATGCAAGTCTGCGTTCCATGGTACGCACTTACATCAAAAACGTTGTTAAAGCTATTCAGAGCGGCAATCTTGAATCCGCCAAAGCTGCATACACTGTAGCGGTGCCGATTATCGACCGCATTGCGGACAAAGGCATCATTCATAAGAACAAGGCTTCTCGTCACAAGAGCCGCCTGAACAGCCAGATCAAAGCGATGGGCGAAAAAGCCGCCGCTTAATCCTTTAAAACAGTCTCTTACTGACCCAAAAGCCGACCCAGTCGGCTTTTGGCGTTTTTGCTTCTTCCTCAGCCAAAATCCGATTTCCATCCATAGCAAAGCCCGGCAAGCATCCCTGCTGCCGGGCTTCTTGTTTTAAAACAACAGAGTCAGTTTTAGATCAACAGCGTCAATACATATCCAAACGAGTAAGCCGCAAAAACATGTGGCGCATATCGGGCGTACTGCATAAAGGTTAGTTCTCGCACCTTACTCATCGCTACAATCCCCGCAGCAGAACCAATTACCAAGGTTGAGCCACCGATACCCACCGCATACGCCAACGACAACCACTGATCATTATTCAATTCGGGCTCAGCTTTCAACAGCGCGGCGGTCAAGGGAACGTTGTCCAAAATAGATGAAATAACACCCATTAAGAAGCTTGAGAACGTTGGGTCCACTTCTGAATAAAGTTGCGTGAGCCATACCAATACCCCCACTTCTTTGAGCGCGCCAACCAGCAAAAGAATGCCGAGAAAAAACAACAGCGTATCGAACTGGATCTGACGAATGTATTCAAGTAAATGAATCTGCTGGTTATAGGTGTGCACCAGCCCGCCCACCATAAACATAATTGAAACGCCAAATAGGAATGTGAGCACAGGGGGGATGCTGAATAGCAAATTGAAAATCATGGTGGCCGCGATGGTGCCGATAAAAATACTGCCGATAACAATATCCAGCCACACCACCTCATGCACTTTATTCTCCGCTACCACGCGGCGGGAGGAACCCATACTCAACAGTGCAATAAGAAGTGCTACCCCGCCGACCGCCGGGAAAATCAACTTAAGCAACTCACCAATAGTGACGTGCCCCTCGCTGAAAATCATCAGAGTTGTTACGTCGCCCGTAATAAGAATGACACCGCCGGAATTGACGGCAAATACGAGAATGACGCACAGGCGAATCCGCTCTTTCGGTTCCAATTTAAATGCTTGGACCACACCAATACCAACCAACGTAGCGGTGATGTTGTCGCAAACCATCGACAACAACATGGCAAAAATACCCAATAGAATTGTCAGCTGCCGCAGGGACAACTCGCCAGGCATAACGCGCTGAACAATTTCGCTAACCATTCCCCGTGCATTGAGATAAGCAACAAAGGTCATGGTAGCCATCAAAAATAACCAGAGACTGGCAATATCGAGGAGATTTTCGTTGAGCACTTCCTGAATATGCTCAGTGTTCTGGTGCTGACTGGCGTGAATAAACAAAATAACCCAAGCCAAACAACCGAGAAAAAGCGTACTTTTCGCCTTGTTGAAATGAAACACCTCTTCCAACGCTATGCTCACCAATGCAATTAACGCCAAGGTTGTAATCAGGACTTCTATCATGTGCCTATGCGCCTCTTTAAGTCGAACATGTGCGACTCGGGATAACAAACAAGAAATGCAATGAGAACTGAAACCGCCCCAAATGGGGCGGCAAGATCAACAAGAAGACGACCGGAAAAATTTCACAAAACGGTGCGCAAAACGGCGATTAAATGCCGGGTTTGTTCCACTGTGCCAACGGTGATGCGCAAACCGGGTTTGCCGTCCGCGTCAGCTTTGGGCCGTACCAGAATCCGGTGCTGCAATAACACCCGATTTATGGCATCCGCATCCGCTGGAAACATCCACACGTAATTTGCGCCGCTGGGCCAGCAGACCACCCCCTCTTCTGCCAGATACTTTTCCAGCATGGGTTTAGCCTCTTGCATAACTTCCGCAACGTAAGCATGAGTGTATTCGGGGTGAGCGAGCGCCGCACGAATCGCCACTACGGCCATTTGGTTAATGTCATAAGGCCCACGCACATTTAACAGTGCGCGAATATTGTCTGGATGGGAAATGATGTAGCCCAATCGTAGAGATGGCATTCCCCAGGTCTTTGAAAAAGTGCGTGTGATCAAAAGATTGGGATATTGCGAAACAAGGTCGGCAACCGATTCACCAAAATATTCGTAATAACATTCATCCACCAAAACCACTGCCTTCGGCGCAGCTTCCAGCATGCGAATGATGTCCGCGCGCGGCACTACGGTGCCGCTCGGATTATTTGGGTTACCAAAACAAATTAACCGGGTTTTGGATGTGATGGCGGTTATCACTTCGTCTGTCGGAAACCCGCGCTCCCGCGTGTAAACCGGCTCGTGAATTTTCACGTTTTCGATTTTGGCGCAGTGCGTGTAAATGGGGAAGCCGGGCCCAGGGATAATCGCTTCATCCCCTTCCCTACAAGCTGCGCGGATGATCAGGTCGATGCCTTGATCAGATCCGTTGGTGATCATCACCTGGTCCACCGGCACCCCGCAGTATGCGGCGATCAGATCAACCGTATCACCGTAAGCGGGATACATCTGCAGCCGACCGCTGCGAANNCAAATGCTCATGAGGATCGCGCCCGTCCAAAGGAGGTTTGTAGGCACTCATGGCAGCAATATGTGCTTTAAAGATCGACATAAATCACTCGAATTTTTGGGGGTGAGAAAGAAGCGGTTCAGACCAGCACAAGATTGTCGCGATGAATCAACTCATCATCATCTTTATAACCGAGCAGCGGCAGAATTTTCGCGCTCACCTGACCGGCGATCTTGCGCGCTTCATCACTGCTGTAATTCACCAGCCCGCGAGCAATTTCACGACCTTGCTGATCCCGGCAGATCACCAGATCACCACGGAGGAATTCGCCCTGCACCGACGTAACACCGACCGGCAGCAAGCTCCGACCTTTCTTGCGTAAAACATCGACTGCCCCATCGTCCAGCGTCAACATACCCTTGGACTGCATCTGCCCAGCGAGCCAGCGTTTACGCGCTGCCAGCGGCTCCTGTGCAGCGTAAAGCAATGTGCCAATCGGCTCGCCACCGGCGACGCGGTTGATCACCCGATCAATGCGACCACCGACGATCACCGTACTGGCCCCGGACCGCTCAGCCAAACGCGCCGCGCGCACTTTGGTCGTCATGCCGCCGCGCCCCAAAACACCGCCGCCACCGGCCATGGCGATCAGCCCCTCTTCTCCCGCAGGGCTTTCGGCGATGATTTTGGCCAGGGCATTCTGCCGCGGATCGGCGTCGTACATCCCTAATTGATCCGTGAGAATCACCAGCGCATCGGCTTCGATAAGATTGGCCACCAGTGCGCCCAAAGTATCGTTGTCACCAAACCGAATCTCATCCGTCACCACAGTGTCATTTTCATTGACCACAGGAATAACGCGCAGACCGGTCAAGGTTCTCAGAGTGGAACGGGCATTGAGGTATCGCTGGCGGTGGTACAGGTCGTCGTGATCCAAAAGAATCTGCGCGGTGTGCAGGTTATAGGCTTGGAATGCCTCTTCATATACCTGAATCAGCCCCATCTGCCCTACTGCCGCTGCCGCCTGAAGTTCGTGGATGGCTTGCGGTCGCTCTTTCCAGCCCAATCGTGTCATGCCGGCGGCCACCGCCCCCGACGACACAAGCACAACCTCATGGCCCTGCTTGACCAGATCGGCGATCTGCGCGACCCAGCCTTTTATGGCCTGACGATCCAGCCCCTTGCCGTTGTCCGTTAACAGCGAGCTGCCAATTTTGATGACCCAGCGACGGCTGGACTGCAATAAATGTCGTCTCGTGGTGTTCAAGCAAATGGTTCCTTAACAAACGTATTCAACCTCAACATCGTAATCGTCATCATCGAAATCATCGTCGTCATCGTCATCCTGCTCCGTACCTTCAGCGCGGCCTTTACGCGCCGCCAGGTACTTCTCCCGTAGGGCATGAATGTGCTGACGAGCCTCCGCCTGCATACGATCCTGCATGGCGCGCTCCTGCTCGGCAATTTCTGGATCGAGCTTTTCCGCCTCCCAGATTTGATCGAGGGTGTTCTGCAGATCACGGGTAAGCGCCTCGGTACCGAGTTTTTCCGCCGCCGACACCACATAAATGGGGCCAGACCAGGGCAAGTCACGAATCATTCGCTCGCGAATCTCTTCCACTTCTTCTTCGAGCAACAAATCCGTTTTGTTAAGCACCAGCCAGCGGGTGCGCTGCACTAAGGTCTCACTAAAAAGTTCAAGCTCACGGATGATCGAGCGCGCATTCTCCACCGGATCCGATTCATCAACAGGACACATATCAACGAGATGCAACAGCACCCGGCAGCGAGTGAGGTGTTTGAGGAACCGAATACCCAGCCCCGCACCCTCAGATGCACCTTCGATCAATCCCGGAACATCGGCGATAACGAAGCTTCGGTGACGATTGGTACGAACCACGCCAAGGCTCGGAACCAGGGTGGTAAACGGATAATCCGCTACTTTGGGTTCTGCTGCAGAAACCGCACGAATAAACGTGGACTTTCCTGCATTGGGCAATCCCAACATACCTACATCCGCCAGCACTTTCAGTTCGAGACGCAGATATTTGCCATCACCGGGCGAGCCTGGTGTTGTCTGCCGGGGAGCACGATTGACACTGGACTTAAAACGGGTATTACCCAACCCGTGCCAACCGCCCTGGGCAACCTTAAGACGCTCGCCAGGAGTAGTGAGATCACCGATGACAACTCCAGTCTCGTCATCGATAACGGAAGTACCCACCGGTACCGCCAAGATAAGATCCTCGCCGGATTTGCCCGTGCAATTGGAGCCTTTGCCAGACTCGCCATTCTGGGCCTGAAAACTGCGCGTAAAACGGTAGTCCACTAGTGTATTAAGGCTGTCATCCGCCACCAAAAACACCGAACCGCCGTCGCCACCATCGCCACCGTTGGGGCCGCCTCTGGCAACAAATTTTTCTCGGCGAAACGCCAGACAGCCGCCACCGCCGTGGCCAGCCTGCACAAAAATGGTGGCTTCATCTACGAATTTCATAATGCACTTACTCTAGCTTCGGCGGCGCGAACAGCGATCGTCCGAAGCGAAACTTTAAAAACAAAAAAGCCCCGTCGACAGGGACAGGGCTTCTAGAGGTTTCCGCTAAAAACGTTTTATCAGGCGGTTACAACACTGACATAACGGCGATTGCGCGGGCCCTTAACTTCAAATTTCACCGCACCTTCCGCTTTAGCGAACAGGGTATGGTCTTTACCGATGCCAACATTTTCACCGGGATGAAACTGGGTGCCGCGCTGGCGAACGATGATGCCGCCGGCATTGATAGCCTGACCACCGAACACTTTAACGCCGAGACGTTTACTTTCGGAATCGCGACCGTTGCGGGTACTACCGCCTGCTTTCTTGTGAGCCATGAATGAATCCTCTTACGCGTTGATGCCGGTGATTTTAACGTCGGTGTACCACTGACGATGGCCCTGACGTTTCAAGGAGTGTTTACGACGACGGAATTTGATAATGGTGACTTTGTCGGCACGACCGTGAGACAGAATTTCAGCCTTCACTTTAGCGCCGGAAATCAGCGGGGCACCTATGGTGAAATCACCACCGTTGGCCACCATCAAAACCTGATCGAACTCGACGGTGTCACCCGTTGCGGCTTCGAGTTTTTCCAGACGAAGAATTTCGCCTTCCTGAACGCGGTGTTGTTTACCACCGGATACGATTACTGCGTACATCTATAAATGCTCCAGTAAAGATTGGACGTCGCGAAGCACTCTTACGAGTTTTAAGCCGAGGCAACCATTTGCCGCGGCAACAAAGCTTGCGCCGTATCGAAAATGGCAGAGAGACCTGCCAAAAGGCCGCAAATTCTATCCGATGGCCGCGCCTTAAGCAACACCTGACAGCTCGCATGAAGGTGATCGAACAGCGGCGGGAATGAGGAAGTCCCCTTCCGTGGGGTGAGATCCGTGCCCGGGCATTGCGCTCGGGAACTATGCAGACAGAAAGGCGTAATAGCGGCTGTACTTACTCGCCGATCGGACCGCCCTGCACTTTTTCCACAACCACGGTGGAGGAGCGCGGACGAACGGTCATGCCAGCTGGAGTTTCTTCCTGGGCGTCATCACTGAAAGGCCAGTTGCCTGGGTGTTGCACATTCACGAAAAACGTGTGGTTGTTTGTCGTGTATGCCAAGCCAGTGATTTCGCAATCGTTAGGGCCGACCAGGAAACGTCGCAACTCCGTTTGGTTACTGCCACTGATGGTTTCCGCATCACCATTGGCATCCACCAAAGCAGACGGAATCACCGCCAGCATTTGATCATTGGTTTCTTCGGTCACTTCGTCAGCGCCATTGTCCGTCTGCACCCACAAAATACCGCGCTTATCGAAAATCAAACCGTCGGGACTGGCAAACTGGTTGAGATCGGTAAGACCGGACAAGTTAATGGCTTCGCCGCCATCCGCCGGTGAGCCAAAGAGGAAAATATCCCACGTAAAGGTTTTGTGATCGTTGCTTTCGTCCCAGCGAATAATGTGACCGAATTTGTTGTCGATTCGCGGATTGGCGGCATTGGCCTCTGTTCTTGCGGTATTGTTGGTCATCGTCATATAAACGCTGCCAGTCACCGGATCGACAGCTCCCCACTCCGGGCGATCCATTGGTGTCGCCCCCAACTCATCCGCGGCACCTGCCGTATTGAGAATAATTTCGGCCAAGCTGCCAAAAGAATCGCTCAGCGGATTGCCATCCGTGTCCATACTATCCGTCGTTAACGGCAACCAGACACCGGTACCGTCTTCATTAAAACGAGCGACATACAATGTACCCTCGTTTAGATATTTGTCACCGACGGCCAAACGGTCAGTGCGATCGGCATCTGCCGGGTCCCAGTTGGCAGCAGAAACAAATTTATAAACATATTCGCCTCGCGCATCGTGACCGGAGTAAAACACCACTGGTTTGCCGGCTGTCAATTTGCCAACCTCGCATGCCTCATGACGGAAGCGGCCCATAGTGGTCCGCTTGACCGGTCGGCTGTCCGGGGAATAGGGGTCGATCTCGACAATATAGCCATGCCCGTTGGCTTCGTTGCGATAATCCATCAGCGCACTTTCCGCGGTTGGTGTCACGTCGAAACGACCGAACTCATCGTTCTCTTCGCTCTCATCGCCAGCCAAGTGATTCCAACCATATTGATTGGCGGTGGTGCCTAAACCAATCCGTATCTGGTCTTCAGTCCGCTCTGCTGTATTGGCAAAATAGCCCGGCCAGTTTTCTTCACAAGTTAAAAAGGTGCCCCACGGTGAGCTGCCACTGCCGCAATTGTTAAAGGTGCCGCGCGCGCTGGTGCCATCGGGCGAGAATTTGGTTTTTAGCAGATCGTGACCTGCCATCGGCCCGTTGATATCCATTTCTGTGGCGCCAGTAATACGTCGATTGTGTGGATCGTTTGCCACCACCTCCCAGACGCCGTCGACTTTGCGCACACGCACCACCGTCACGCCGTGGGCATAAATTTCTTTGCGGATTTCTTCAAGGATCGTACGTCTGTTGGTCTCTGTATCAATGGTCGCCCCATTCGGATGAAGCGCATCTTGATCTACATATTCATGATTAATACACAGCAAACCATCCTCGTTACTACCATTTAGCGGATAAAAAGATGTGCCGTCGTGATGCATTCCCACCGAGTTAGCCTGGTCTTGGGCGGTGTTGGTGCCATCGGCTTTCCATGCCGCAGCCTGATCATTAAGAGGCGTTCCCCAGGGAGCAAGAATTGAGGCTTTATAATTTTCCGGTACGACTATGGCATCTGTTCGCGATCCGGCAATGGACTGAAAACCAAGAACTGGTTTTTCAGTGACCGGCGGCGTCGGGGTCAAAGGAGTACCGTTGCCACCGTAGTTGTTTTTCTTGGAATTGCTGTCACAGGCGCTCAACCCGAGGCTCGACATGATGGACAGGGCAGCCATGGCGCTGCCGGATCGGATCAGCGTCCGGCGCTGTACATGCCGCTCCAAAACCGTTTCAAATGGGGTGTTGCCACTGCGATTGTATTGGGTGGGGTCGAACGTAGCCTTACTCATTCAGGTATCTCCGAACTGATGAAAAATCCAGAGCGACCTTAAAGTCACGGTGTGACAGGTGCATTGCGAATTCTTGACAGTTCGATGACGTTTTCAGCGCCGCAAGCGCAGCGCTTAAAACTCAACCAAGTGAGGCTCGGGGAATTTGGCATCCGCCAATTTTTGCCGCAATGTCAGCAGTTCGAGATTATCCAG
>DJFQ01000220.1:0-8235 GCA_002432095.1 Marinagarivorans sp. UBA5868
GTGAAACTGACTGGGCAGAATGTGGCGACTTACGTGGGCGTATTTAATGTGATGCGCGGCGGTCGCACTGCCGAACAATTGTGGACCTACCGCAAGCCCGCAAGCCGAATTCGCAATAACGATACCCAGAGCTGCGTGGATGTCGCTTCGGCCGACACAGAGGCTGGCGCCGAGGTGCTGCCATGGAGTTGTCATAACGGCGAAAATCAATTGTGGGCGCTTCATGAAATACAAAACAGCGGCGTATACCATCTGGTCAATCAAAACAGCGGCAAATGTGCCGACTTCTTTACCGGTGATTTATCCCAGCAGGTCTGCGCAGCCCACCCGTCACAACGTTTTATTTTGGGCGCATTGAATAATGGTGCGTTCCCCATAAAAAGCTTGTCGGGCGAGTGTATGACCCACTCAAGCAGTGATGAGTTGATATTGGAAAGCTGCAGCGAAAGCGCCACACGCCAGTACTGGCGATTTGATTAAGGGTTATTATTTCAAAACCATGAGCCGCCCAAAGGGCGGCTTTTTTATTTCGATGGATCACCGGCAGTGTTTATTCGCGCGCGATATAACCGTCGAATGGTATTGAGGTTGACGACAATCAAGGTGAGCTCCAACAAAGTACCTCCTAGCGACCCAACAATAATATTGTTGGTGAGCCAGAAACAGGCGCCAATTAAAAACGCAATGCGCATGGCGATACCGCTCAGACAAAAAAGTGCATAAGTGCCCATACAAGCGCCGAGAATGGGAAATATATCGGTCCAGCGTTCGCCAACCCATAATCCCAAAACGATGGTCATCACAATAAATAGATATGCGAGCCGCCGCGAGCGGGTGCGGATGGCAAGCCCGGTGCGGGCGACGGAGAGAAGCGCAGCCAGACTCGCCGGCCAAGCGCCCAGCAGGCCAAAGTGCAACACGTTGTTGAGCTGCAACAACAGCATCATGATTTTGAGCTTTTTATCGTCCCGTTGATAAAAACACAAAATACCCAGGGTAAAACTGACCATGCCGAAAAATTGGGCAAGATTAAATTCAAACATGGAGATTTACAGCCTGGTCAGATGGGTGTCGATTTGCGGTGCTCGATCAGTGCGGCAGGGTATCATGCAGCGGTTTACCCGTGAGCATCCGCAAAAATATCTGGCGCGTTGCGGGACTTGAATCCCGCTGGGTGAAGAACTCGGCGGCGCTGTCCGCGTCGTTGCGGTTCACGCTTATCCCCCATAAAGGCGTTACCGAAGTGGGCAGCATGGCGTAACGCACATCTCCAAATTGTTCTGTGCTGTCCGGAAAACTCACCAAATAGCCATCGGCAAATCGGTAAAAACGTTCCACATCCTTCAGCGCGCGGGAGCCAAGAGGCAATCCCAGATCGGACGGGTGCAGCAGGCGTGCTCGCTGCCCCGGATACAACTGCACGGCCCTCAATCCGGGTCGCACCGCCAACACCTGAACATGGTCATTGGTCGTGATGATCGCTCGCCATAACAATAGATTGCCCAGCGTGGGTTTTACCAAAATGTTCGGTGTATCCCATTGTTGTTCGGCCGCCCACTCGCTGGCCCAGTGTTCCGCTCGATAGAGCTGAAACGCTCCCATGCCCAGATAAGCCGCGCCGGCGATTATGCCAAAACCCCGCAGCCAGGTAGGCAGTGATACTGGATTGTTGGGAGGGGCAAGCGGTGCGCCAGACGACCGCAGCAGAGCGAAAAGTCCCACGCTCAGCAGAAGGGTAAATAGCGGATCTACCACAGCAATCATGTTCAGCGCGACCGGATGCGGCACAACGGGCCACAGCAAATGCGTACCGTAGCTGGTAAATACATCCAGTAAGCACGCGCTGACATAGCCAATAAACGCGGCGATATACAGCGCTTTACCGCCGACCCGCTTGCGCATAACCGGCCACAACAACAAGGCAACAAGCGCAGCGCCGACCGGTGCGAAAAACAGTGAATGAGTGAAGTGACGGTGGTACTCCAATACCAGCAGCGGATCTGCCGAGCTGCTGATCAACACGTCAAGATCAGGGGCGCTGGCACCTACCGCGCCAACAAATGCGGTTTGCCGACGACGACTGGCAGGAAAAATCGTGGCCGAGAACAGCGCACCGGTGATGGCGTGAGTGACTATATCCATAAGCTGCGGCCTGTATTTGAAGCCTTAAATGAATGAATTGACCTGGCTTTTTTGTTCTGCCAGTGAGGGCGATGGTGGATGGATAAAATTAGGTCCATAAGCATTCTAGATATTTCCAATATGCAGCACGACATCATTTACTTAGCATATTTTATGAAGGAGTTTGCTGAGTGTCGCATAAGTACGCTTTCTCCTACCTATCTAGGATTGGTGTCGCGGGTGTAATATTTCACAAAACCTAGCGCGTTCAGTCTTTATAATAAGCCCCGCGCATGGCTCAAGGCGCGTATCCCACTTTGGTTCATCATCCGACAACAGGGAGCATCTCGTGGCTATCGATTTCACCCCCGCTAGCGAATTCACTCAAGAAACTCGGCATCTGCGCATTCAGACCGGCCTTGCGGACGATCTATTACTGTTGCGCCGCTTCCACTGCGTGGAAGGTATTTCCCGCCTGTTTCATTTTGACCTCGATCTGCTCTCGCCCAGCGGAGAAATCCAACCTCAGGATATCGTCGGCGACAACGTGAGCATCACCATTCACCCGGAAAATGAACCGCAGCGCTTCTTTAACGGTTTTGTCAAAAGCTTTCAGTATATGGGGCTGGAGAAGCGCGGATTATATGCCTATAAAGCAGAGGTGGTTCCTTGGTTCTGGTTTTTGAGCAAGCGCACGGACTGTCGGGTTTTCCAGAATCAGACGGTGCAGGAAATTGTCGAATTCCTTTTTAAGGAACTGGGATTTCCTGACTATGTATTTGCGTTGGTGGAGGAACACCCAAAACTGGAATACTGCGTGCAATACAACGAATCCGATTTGGATTTCATCAGCCGCTTGCTGGAGCACGAAGGGATCTACTATTTTTTCGAGCATCAACCTGACAAAAGCATATTGCATCTGTCTGATAATGCCTCGCATTACAGTGACATGTCATTGGCGGAAATTGAGCACAGCTCCGGCTCGCGTGGCACCTATTCTATCCGTTTGTGGCAACATCTTTATCAGTATTGCTCCGGTGCTTATGCACAGACCGATTTTAACTTTGAAAAATTCAATCAGTCCTTGCTCACTCAAACCTCCACAACTTTAAAACTAAAAAATAATGCGTCTTTCCCGCGCTTCGAATTTCCCGGCAGTTATCGGGAAAATGATTTGGGACGCACCTTAACCAAATTGCGTATGCAACAGGAAGAGATGAATTACGAGCGTATCACCGCCGCAAGTAATGTGCATACGCTGGAGGTGGGCAAAAAATTCACGCTGAAATCGGATGAAACGGAGACTGATCACAACCAATCCTTTGTCATCACCGAAATTCGCCACTCCGCTTACAACCCAAGTTATATCGAGAGTGAAAGCGAAGAACCGCCTTATGCCAACCAGTTCGTCTGCATCCCGGCGGCCACAACCTTTCGGCCACCATCTGTTACTCCCCGGCCGCGCATCGACGGTGTGCAGACTGCAGTTGTTGTGGGCAAATCCGGTGACGAAATCTACACCGATAAATATGGCCGCATCAAAATTCAATTTCATTGGGACCGTTATGGTGCAAAGGATGAAACCAGTTCCTGTTGGGTGCGAGTGTCTACACCATGGGCTGGTAATAAATGGGGTTCCGTGACGATTCCGCGAGTCGGTCAGGAAGTGGTGGTGACCTTTGTCAATGGCGACCCGGACGAGCCGCTGGTGATTGGCAGTGTCTACAACAGTGCGCACATGCCTCCCTACCCGCTGCCCGAAAGTAAAAGCATGATGGGGATGAAATCCCGATCCGTTAAAGCGGATGGCGGTAGCTATAACGAAATGGTGATTGACGATACCAAGGGCCAGGAAGGATTTCGGGTCAATGCGCAGAAAAACTACAACATGAAGGTTGGCAATGATTCCAGCACTCATGTTGTGAATAACCATACTGGAAAAATCGACGGCAACTCCACCACCACAGTGCAAGGAAATACCACTCACACAACCCAGGGTGACGACAGTTTTACCGTCAGCGGTAACCGCACCGCCAGTGTCGTCGGCAACGAAGAAAGTACGGTGCAGGGAAATTCCACTGCAACCGTGGTTGGCAACGAGGATGTGAGTGTCAACGGCAATACGACTTATACCGTCGGAGGTAACGACGAGGTAAGCATTGGCGCCAAGCAGGATATTTCCATCGGAGCTAATCAATCCGTCACCGTGGGCGCAAATCAGGAAACCGTGGTGGGTGCTAACCACAGTGTTCAAGTGGGCGGCAAGCAGGAAATCAGTGCTATGGCACAGGACGTATCCATCACCACCAATGCAACTTTATCGGCACTGCAAATTTCGCAAACCGGGCAGGCGCAAATTACCTTGTCGGTGGGCGGTTCCAGCATCAGCATGACGCCCGGCAGCATTACCTTGTCCATGGGCCCAAGCTCGGTGACCATCAGCCCCGCCGGCGTCATGGTGTCGGGTCCAATCGTTAAGTTGAACTGATCGAAAGGACACGGCTATGAGCGGAGAAAACGCGATTCAAAAAGAAATCGCAAAACTGACGGAGCACTGGCAATCCTTTACCGATGGTGATCAAGCCATTCTGCACTGGCTGATTGCTTCCTCCAATGTTGCACTTGCCAATACCTTCATCAAAATAAAAGAGCAATTCGACGCAGATAATGGCGACTGGTTTATTCAGCTCACCGGTGAATTTCGCGATATGCAAAGTTTTGCTGGAGATCTCGCCGAGGAGCTTGTCGAGCTGATGAAGGAAGGTCTCGAAGAAGCGGACGGCGACAACCCTCTTAATGATTGGCAACAACCGGATCTGGCCGCCAGCCAAAGCGGCTTTCAAGCGCTGTTCCATAGCGCTGAGTCTATTCTGAATCTATTCGGCAACAATATTGAATTGCTCACTCTGGTCATTACACCAACTGTGGTGAAAAAACCGCAGGAATATACCCAGTGGTGGCAGTATGCCTGCAAGGTACGGCGGGACTATCCCAAACATTGGAACTCAAAATTAAAGTTTCTCGTGCTCGACAGTGCGGAGAAGCCATTTTTATCCGCGACATTTGCGCAAAATTCAGATGTGGCAGTAAGTCAGACTCCGCCGCTGGATTTTAACGGTGCCGCCCGCGCCGTGGCGGAACAAGCTAACGATGGTTCCGACACCGGCCAATTTCGCCTGCATTTGCTAGACATGAATAATGCCATCGGCGAGCAGGATAAGAAAAAACTGGAGAAGTCTTCCGAGTCCGCCATCGCCATAGCGGAAAAAAATCAATGGCTGGATATGTGGACAACGGCATTGATGACTCGCGGCGGCGGCTGGTTGAGCTTTAAGGTGTTTGATCAGGCAGTTAAGGATTACCGCCAAGCACAATTGGTCGCCGGCCAGGGAATTGAAAAACAAACACCTGGCTGCGAAAAATTATTATTGCAGGCGCTGCTGTTTGAGGGCACTGCTTATTTTATGGCGAATTACCTGGAGCACGCTGCACGTGTTTATCAAGGCGCCGCAAAAAAAGCCGAAGAGCTCAAAGACACCTGGATTTGCCTAGAAGCATGGCGCATGGCGTCGCTGAGCATGGAGCGGAATAAACAGAATGACATTGCATGGCAATACGCCAATCAGGCGTTTGCCGTCGGTCGAGAAATGAAGCCGGAAGAACGCGAACAATCAACATTGGCGTTTGTCGGCCAGGCCATGCTGCGCATCAGCCCCAATGGCCAAGTGAAGTCCGAAGTAAAAAATGCGTTTGATCGGATGCTTGGCGAAGAGTGGTTACAGCAAGTCGAGGCAGCCACCACATGATGCCCGTCATCAAACATTTCGACCCTGTCATGGGTGTCGATATTCATATTGTGGTGTTACCACCCGGCGTACCCACGCCTATGCCGCATCCCCATATCGCCATGATTATCGACCCAATGGATTATGTGCCGGTACTGGGAGCCACCGTATTTGTCGGCCCATTGCCGCGTGCGTCGGCGGGAACGGCGGGTAAACCCATTCCTCACATTCCCATGGGCGGCCCCTTCGTCAAACCGCCGATGAACGAAGACGAAATTTTTATGGGCAGCGCTATGGTGCTGGCCGATGGCGATCCGCTGAGTTTTACTGCCCTGCCGGTTTTGAGCTGCCAGGACGTGGGGATGATTTCGCCCCCGCGCAAAAAACCCAAGCGCTCCTATGGCATGGTGTTGCCGCTAAGTATTGTGATGGGTATTCCGTTGGGAATGCCGGTGCTCGTCGGCGGGCCGCCAACCATTAATATGATGGCGCTGGGCATGGCGGCGGTGATGAAGGCCTTGGGGCCGGCACTGAAAAAACTGCGCGCGTTACAGCAAAAAAGCACGCGATTGAAAAATATTTCCAAAGCGATCCATGCGCGTGCAAAAAAGCTCATGGACAAGTTGGGCGTGCCACCCAACATCCGTAACAAGATCCATAAATCCATCTGTACCGTCACCGGTCACCCGGTGGATGTGGCGAATGGCAAATTGTTCACGGACGCCGTGGATTTCCAATTGCCGGGACCCATTGCACTGAAATGGGAGCGGACATGGTTCAGCACTTCAGTTTATGAAGGCCCGCTCGGCCACGGCTGGCATCACAATTATGACCTGGAATTAATGGAGGGCGATAAAGCGGTCGCTGTGCGTTTGTCCGACGGTAGGCCGTTGGCATTTCCGCGGCTGGATGTGGGCGATACTTGTTTTGAACGCAGCGAGCGGGTAACTCTGATCCGCGACTCCCGTGGTTATGCGATGGACACCATTGACGGGCTGCGTTATCGCTTCGAAGTGAGCAATCCCACCGAAAAAAGGCATAGGCTGAGATTTATCGCGCACAAATCCACTGGCGTCAAAATTCAATTTGAATACGACGGCCAAAACCGCCTGCGTCAGATCATAGATTGTGGCGGGCGTTTTATCCGCCTGGAATACAATGCGGATAATCTGCTTCACAAAATTTTTCTCCCTCATCCGGATACTCATCGAGTGGAGGAGTGGATATGCGCGGTGGAGTATCACTACCGCGATGGTGAACTGGTGCGGGTGGACGATGCTCTGCAACAGCCGTGGACCTACGAATATCAGAACCATCTGCTGGTAAAAGAAACCTATCGAAATGGCATGAGTTTTTACTTCCGTTTCGATGGCATTGACCAGACTGCCCGTTGTATTGAGACTTGGGGCGACGGTGGACTTTATTATCGCAAGCTCAGTTACGACCTCGACAATAATATTACCCGGGTGCAGAACTCCTTAGGCTACATCACCGAATACCATCACAATCAAGTGGTGCCGCACCGGATTGTCGATCCTCTGAATAACATCACGACGATTGAGTACAACGAATATTCCCAGATAATTTGCGAAACCAACGCGCTGGGTTTTCAGAAAGTCTTCGAATACGATGAGTTCGGCAACATAATCAAAACCACCAATTCTGACGGAGCTACCGTCGGCATGGTGTACGACCAAAATCACAATATTGTGGAGGTGCAAGACGCCATAGGCAGCAAGTGGCTATATCGCTACAACAACCACAATCGTCTTATTGAAGAAGTTGATCCTTTAGGAAATAAAACGTCCTACGCCTACAACGATGTCGTACTGGCGTCCATCACCGATGCCAACCAAAATTGCTTTTTCTTCCACTACGACCAGCATCTCAATCTGCGAAGTATTGTGGATCAAAAAGGGTCGGAGGTGATTTGGGACTATGACAGTCAGGGCAATCTCGTCACCATTACTGATTCGAGAGGTAATAAACGGGTATTTCGACACGATGTGATTGGACGAGTAACACACATTAATGAGCCTGATGGAAATGTCCGGCACTTACAGTACGATGCCAACTCCAACATTATTCGTTCCCAGGATAAGTACTACGACATTCAGTTTCAGTACCGAGGTATGGGGACGTTGATATCCCGCACCCAGGGCGGTACCACCGTTAAATTCCTATACGACACGGAAGAACAATTAAAAGCCATCGTCAACGAGCACGGTAAGGTTTACGAGTTTGAGATTGACCCCCTTGGTGATGTCGTCACTGAGTCCGGTTTCGATGGTCTGACCCGTAGCTATTTACGCGATGCGCTGGGACAAGT
>DJFQ01000220.1:8283-8414 GCA_002432095.1 Marinagarivorans sp. UBA5868
GAGCGGGAAAAATATGAATATCGGGCCGATGGCGCCTTGATTAAAGCAATCAATGCTGACGCCAGTCTTGAATTTAAGCGAGATGCCCATGGGCGAGTTCTGAAAGAAATTCGCGATCAATATTGGGTGGC
>DJFQ01000086.1 GCA_002432095.1 Marinagarivorans sp. UBA5868
AACAGAGGGTTTGGGCAATTGTACCGAACCGGCTCGCGCTTCTACCGCTTCTTCCAGCTCCTCCTCAGTAGTTTCAAAGGTAATCTTGTAGCTTTCCTGAACTTCTTCGATGTCATCATCGCGCAAACGTGTCACTTGATAATGCGGTGTGACCATGNNTCTTCTACCAGGCGCAAGATCGAAAGCGCCAATGATTTTGTGCTGCGAATGGTGCCTTGGCCCGCACATCGGGGGCACACTTTCGATGTGGTTTCTTCCAGCGATGGACGCAGGCGTTGACGAGACATTTCGAGCAAACCAAAGCGCGATATGCGACCGATCTGCACACGTGCGCGATCCATACTGAGAGCGTCTCTCATGCGGTTTTCAACTTCGCGCTGATTTTTAACGGGTTGCATGTCGATGAAATCGATCACCACCAGACCGCCGATGTCGCGCAGACGTACTTGACGTGCGATCTCGTCCGCGGCCTCCAGGTTGGTGGCTAAGGCGGTTTCTTCAATGTCCGCACCTTTGGTGGCGCGAGAGGAGTTGATATCGATGCTTACTAATGCTTCGGTTATATCGATGACGATGGAGCCGCCTGAGGGCAGCTTTACTTCGCGTTCGAATGCAGTTTCGATCTGACCTTCGATCTGAAAGCGATTGAAAAGGGGTACGGCTTCTTCATAGAACTTAACTTTGTTTTTGTTCTGTGGCATTACACGCTGCATGTAGTCCATACAGTCGTTATAGGCTTGTTTGTTATCGACAATTACCTCGCCAATGTCCGGGCGCAGGTAGTCGCGGATTGCGCGAATGATGACATTGCCTTCCTGCCAAAGAAAATGCGGTGCCTTGACCTCATCCGCCTGCTTTTTTACAGCTTCCCAAAGCTGTAAAAGACTGCTTAGATCCCATTGCAGATCTTCCGCGCTACGGCCGACTCCGGCGGTGCGGACGATTACACCCATACCGTTGGGTACTTCCAGTTGGCTCATGGCATCTTTGAGTTCGCTGCGGTCGTCGCCATCAATGCGACGTGAAATACCGCCAGCGCGCGGGTTGTTAGGCATCAATACCAAATAGCGCCCTGCGAGGCTTATAAATGTGGTCAGTGCAGCGCCTTTATTGCCGCGCTCTTCTTTTTCGACCTGCACCAGAACTTCCGTGCCTTCTTTGATAACGTCTTTAATTCGCACACGACCGCTGTCGGTATCACGATCTTGACGCAGGAAGTAATCGCGGGAAATTTCTTTAAGGGGAAGGAAACCGTGGCGCTCTGCGCCGTAATCGACAAAAGCCGCTTCCAGGCTCGCTTCGACGCGGGTGATCTTACCTTTATATATATTGGCTTTTTTCTGCTCTCTTTGACGATCCTCTATGTCGAGGTCGTAGAGCCATTGACCATCTACCAGCGCAACCCGAATCTCTTCTGGTTGCGTAGCGTTAATAAGCATTCTCTTCATTCGCGTATCTCAGTTAAGAGATCTGCGCTCAGTAGGAACACCCTTGGAGAGAATCAGTAACGAAATTGCCTTGAAGCTTGATAGTGGGACCGGATTTTACAGGTTTGGCTTGCCGTAAGCCTTTTATCGGGCGCGCAAAAACGCCAACCGCTAACACCACGGGGGTGGTGTGCGGAATCCTGGCTTGCCTGATGAACTGTTGATGGCTCATGTAATGGCTTAGGGTCTGTTCTGTCGTCAGTCTTTTCAAACTATGGTCTTCAGTAGGCGGGAGATACATGTCGGCTCAGCAAGTGCGTTTACCGTGAGTAGCGTTTCATTGTGAATGCGGTCGCACCGGGCGAAAGGCTGCATTTACGGGACTGCGGATATGAGCTTGGTTTTGTATTTCGACGCTTTAGGCGGATTCTGACCAATACAACCAAAACGAAGCTCAACAGCAGGATCTGCTACACAGATCTCCTTATTCTTCTTGATTTTTCTTTTGTCGGGTGCGCCCTCTAAAGCGCGATCTCAATCTTAGTTTTGTCCGGCCGGATTGCCGGACGCCTTCTACGTTCTTTGCAAGGCCAGCACAACGGCCCCTTGGCGTGAATGCCGGGAAGCTCCCTTGGTGCTGCACCATGAATTGCCTATGAGCATTAAAGCTCGGCAGGGCAGTGGGGTTCCGGTAGATTCACAGAAACGGAATATAGCAGCTCACCATTACTGTTTCAATTTTGTGATGCATGTCTTTGACCGGTGGCGGGTTGCAGGGGGCGGAAACGATTTTTTCTCGGGGCGTATTGATTGAGCTGGTAAGATGCCCGCTTTTCCGTTGGGGGCAGTAATGTCATCGAAAGTCCAGTTGTTCACTGTCAGCGAAAATGAAGAGGGGCAGAGGCTGGATAATTACCTGGTGACCCGCATGAAAGGTGTACCAAAATCTGCGGTTTACCGGGTGATCCGCAAAGGCGAGGTGCGGGTAAATAAAGGTAGGGCGAAACCGGATCGCCGGCTGCAAAACGGTGATGTTGTACGGGTGCCCCCTTTACGTATGGCCGATGCTCAGCCAGTTGCCGCCCCCGGCCAGTCACTTGTTCACCATCTGCAAAACGCCATTCTCTATGATCAAGGCGGCCTTCTGGTTATCAATAAACCCGCGGGGTTGGCTGTCCATGGCGGCAGTGGAATTTCTCTCGGCTTGATTGAGGCCTTGCGGCAAATGCCGGGGCATCTGGGGTTCTTGGAGCTGATCCATCGCTTGGACAGGGAAACCTCGGGTTGTGTGATGGTTGCGCGCAAGCGCTCGGTGCTGCGATATTTTCAAGAGCGTCTGCGCGAGCGGGAGGGGGTGCAAAAGGCGTATCTAGCGTTGGTGCAGGGGAGTTGGCCTAAAAATGTGACGTCGGTTGATGTGCCACTTAAGCGCTTCCTGCAGAACAATGACGAGCGTATTGTCCGGGTGAGTGCCGATGGTAAGCCGTCTTTAACACGCTTTGATGTGCTTGAAAAATTTGCCACCGCCACATTGATGCGCGCCCATCCGGTAACGGGGAGAACGCATCAAATCCGGGTGCACGCACTGCACAAAGGCTGTCCGCTGGTGGGCGATGAGAAGTATGGGGACACGGCTCTCGATCAATCATTTCGCGAACTCGGAAGCAAGCGCCTGTTTTTGCACGCAGAGCAACTCAATTTGGTTCTTCCAGATGGCGACAGTCTCCAGGTTGTTGCGCCTTTACCTGACGATCTTGGAGAAGTACTACTAAAATTACGCCAATCCGCCAATTCCTAACGTGTTCGGCGTGAGGAATGTTGGCGGCCGATTCAAGACGTTTTGATATTCATATGCTGTTTATATTTGATTGGGATGGCACGCTTTGCGATTCAACCGGCAAAATCGTGCGCTGTATGCAGCTCGCTTCACGCAGGGTGGGCTTGCGTGAACTCGATGAATTTGAAGTGTTAAATATTATCGGGCTCGGTTTGCCAGAAGCAGTAAATGCGCTTTTTCCTGGAATTCCTGTGGCACCGCAGCAGGCTCTAAGCAGAGCCTATTCAGACTACTTCCTGGCGGATGAGCATACACCGATGGGATTTTTCCACGGAGTTGAGGAGACGCTAAACCATCTGCGCGATCAGGGTTATCAACTGGCGATTGCGACCGGAAAAAGCCGCCGAGGGCTGGATCGCGTGCTCGACAGTCTTAATATGCAGGGGTTTTTTCATGCAAGCCGGTGTGCTGACGAGACTCGCTCGAAGCCGGATCCGGCGATGCTTCAGGAGCTTTTGACGGAATTCCGTCGGCAGTCGGATGATGCCGTTATGGTTGGGGATACCGAATACGACATGGAAATGGCGCGCCGAGCGGATATGCCAAGGGTCGCGGTGAGTTACGGTGCGCATACGATTGACCGATTGCGACCTTACGAACCTTTGCTTTGTATTGATCATTTCCCTGAAATACGAACATTACTCGCCAATATCCCGCGGCGGGCTGAGGAATAGTTTTATGTGGAGTTCCAAGAAATCCTCTATCGATCCCAATGATCCGAATCGCGACTGGCGTCTGCTGGAGGATCTGTTGCGCGATACATTCAACGAGCAAAAAAAATCGCGACGCTGGGGCGTAGTTTTTAAATCTCTCACCTTTGTTTATTTGTTTGTGTTGATGATCACGTTTTTTGTTGGCGCACGTGGGGGTGTGGCTGTCCCGCATACAAAACCGCACGTGGCGGTGGTGCGGTTGGATGGGGTTATCGCAGCGGATGAGAGCGCAAGCGCGGGAAAGGTAGGCGAGGCATTGCGCAATGCATTTGAGAATGACAATGCAAAAGCAGTCATTCTGGCTATTAATAGTCCAGGAGGCAGCCCCGTTCAGTCCGGTTATATCTACGACGAGATGCGCAGGTTGAAGTCTCTCCATCCAGACAAGTCCTTGTATGCGGTGATTGCCGATATAGGTGCGTCTGGAGGTTATTACGTGGCGTCCGCGGCAGACGAAATCTATGCGGATAAGGCGAGTCTTGTCGGTTCTATTGGCGTGACGGCTTCAGGGTTTGGTTTTGTAGAAGCGCTGGATAAGTTGGGTGTGGAGCGGCGGCATTTTACCGCGGGTGAGCACAAGGCCTTTTTGGACCCATTTTCACCGGTAAAGGAAGAGGAAAAACAGTTTTGGCAGCAGGTACTGTTACAGACCCATTTACAATTTATCGCGGCGGTGAAGACTGGTCGAGGCGACCGGCTGCAAATGACCGATGAGATTACCAGCGGCCTAATTTGGAATGGCGAGCAGGCATTGGGGCTGGGGCTTATCGATGGGCTTGGTGGGGTTCGCTATGTCGCCAGAGAAAGAGTGGGTGAAGAAGAGTTGCGAGACTACACCATAAAAGATTCGCCTTTGAAAATGTTGCTGCAGGATTTTGGTGTGTCCGTCGGCAAAGGTATAGCTTTGGCAATAAAGGATGACGGGATACCGGAGCTGCGTTAATAAGTGGCGCGGACCTACAGCGTCAGCACGTCGATCTGTTCCGCCCACAGCATTCGAGCCACGCTGATTAATGGCAGGCCGATGAGCGCAGATGGATCTGTGCTGCGGATGGATTCAAAAAGTGCAATTCCCAGTCCTTCGCACTTAAAACTCCCGGCGCAATCCAGTGGTTCTTCCTTCTTTATATATGCGCGTATTTGGTTTTCGGTGAGCTCCCGAAATTTGACCTCGGTGCTGATCACCTCGACTTGTCGCTGGTGCAGCGAAATCACGGCGATTGCGGTATAAAAGCGCACTGTTTTTCCAGAGCAGGCCTGTAGTTGTCCAACTGCGCATTCAACGTTGTGCGGTTTTCCTAAAATGGCACCTTCCAGGTCGGCTGTTTGATCGGAACCAATCACCACGCATTGCGGATTCGTAGCAAGAATGTGTTGGGCTTTAGCATGGGCCAAGCGCTCAGCTAGATCACCAGCAGATTCATTTGCGCTGGGAGCTTCGTCCATGTCTGGTGAGATACACTCAAACTTGAGGCCGAGCTGTGTAAGCAGCTTGCGCCGATAAGGTGAGCTAGAAGCGAGAATCAGGCGACGGTTCGTATGGTGCATCTTTGAGTCCCAAAAAACGCGAGAATCTATCACCTTTTCTTTGACAGTGCCCAGGCAAGTCAATATTATTGCGCGCCTATGTCAGACGGTACCTCAAAAAACATCCTGCCACGCGTCATCGATCCCCGCAGGTTTTGCCAGCAGGGGGTTGTTTTGCGCGGTTCTGTCGTTGTTGATGAGTTGCCGCGGCTGACGGAAAACAATGTTGTAGTTGATTGGATGAGCGCCGATTTGGCCTTTGCACTGGACGAGCAGCGTGAACGGGTTGTCAAAGGGAGTTTGGCTGCTGATGTGCAAGTGCAATGTCAGCGGTGCCTCGAAGCTATGCCGTTGGTGCTCGATTGCAAAATCAGTCTGGCGGTGGTCTGGGATGAGGAATCCTCCCGCAAGCTTGCCGAGGCCTACGATCCATGGATCGTAACGACAGAAGACGCCGATCTGTATGCGATGCTTGAGGAAGAGGTACTGCTCAACCTTCCTTTTGTGGCTTACCACGATTTCCCTTGTGGTCCGGCACTGGTAGAGCAGGACATTGAGCAAGACAAACAGTCAGAAAAAACGAATCCCTTTCAGATGTTGCAGCAACTGAAAGACAAGATGAAACAATAGGGTCGGGATGTTTGACTCCCGATAATTTCCAGGAGAAATTGCCATGGCAGTTCAACAAGACCGTAAAACCCGTTCACGTCGCGGCATGCGTCGTTCTCACGATGCGCTGACACCGAAAACCTTGTCAGTGGATTCAACCAGTGGCGAAAAGCATTTGCGTCACCATGTCACCCCGGACGGTTTTTACCGCGGCCGTAAAGTGATTGAGAGCAAAGACGAAGAATAAGGCTAGTTGGCTATTGTCACGGCCAGTTCATATTGCGGTTGATGTAATGGGCGGGGATTCAGGTCCCCGCCTTTGCGTTTCTGCTGTCGTTAAATTCGCACGCTCGAACCCCTCCGTGAGGTTTACTCTTGTCGGAGATCGCAATCTTTTGGGGATCGACGTCTCCGCCCTATCTCAGCAAATCAAAATCCTTCCTGCCGACGAGTCGGTGCATATGTCCGAGCGACCCGCCAATGCTTTGCGCCATAAGCGTGAATCTTCTATGGCGTTAGCTGTGCGTATGGTTGCAACCGGCGAAGCGGATGCGTGTGTCAGTGGCGGCAACACCGGTGCTCTGATGGCCTTTGGACTGCATTTGCTCGGTACCATGTCCGGTATAGAGCGGCCCGCCATCTGCAAGGCGCTGCCCAGCAAGACTGGATTGTGTCAGGTGCTTGATCTCGGTGCCAATCTGGAATGCACTGCAGAGCATCTGCGGCAGTTCGCGTGTATGGGCGCCGCTTTGGCACGTTTGAACGGCACGGAAAGACCTCGCGTGGCCCTGCTGAATATCGGGGCGGAGGATGTAAAAGGGCGCGAATTGGAGCAGGAGGCGGCTTCTTTGTTGGCAGCACAACGAGGCGTGAACTTCATTGGCTTTGTCGAAGGCGGTGATATTTATCGCGGCGTGGCAGACGTGGTGGTATGCGACGGCTTCACCGGTAATGTCCTTCTTAAAGCCAGTGAGGGGGCTGCCGAGTTACTTCAGTTGACGCTGAAGAAAGCGTTCCAGTCCAGCGTTGCCGCGCGTATTGCAGGTTGGCTCTCCAGACCTGTTTTGCATGCATGGGCAGATCGTTACAATCCTGCGCGTCTTAATGGCGCGACGTTTCTCGGGCTCAATGGAGTGGTTGTGAAAAGCCACGGCGGCGCTTCTGAAGAAGGATTTATCGCGGCGCTTAATGTCGCCCATGAACAGGCGACACATCAAATTATTACTGCGATCGCCACTGCAGTGGCGGTGTGAATTTTCTTTTGATTTAAGAGGCATTGTATGACCACTCAGGCAAATTTGGCTTTTGTCTTTCCAGGCCAGGGGTCGCAGCAGATTGGCATGCTGGCGGATATCGCAGAACGATGGCCATCGGTGCGCGAAACCTTCACTCAGGCGAGTGAAGCGTTGGGCTATGACCTGTGGCGGTTAATACAAGAAGGTACTCAAGAAGAGCTTAATCTCACTGAAAATTCCCAGCCCGCTCTGCTCGCGTCAAGTGTGGCGGTGTGGCGAGTTTTTTGTGCGGAGTCTGCAGTGCGTCCGGCGTTGTTGGCGGGTCACAGTTTGGGGGAATGGTCTGCGCTGGTTTGTGGTGGTGTGCTGGATTTTGCAGATGCCATCAAGCTGGTGCGACTGCGTGGCCGCTACATGCAGGAGGCAGTGCCGGTAGGCGTTGGTGCAATGGCAGCAATTATCGGACTTGCCGACGATGCTATCGAAAATTGCTGCCGTGAGGCGGCGCAGGGTGACGTAGTCAATGCAGTCAATTACAACTCTCCGGGGCAAGTGGTGATAGCAGGTCATTTGGGCGCCGTGGATCGCGCGATAGAGCTGTGTAAGGCTGCGGGCGCCAAACGGGCACTGCCTTTGCCGGTTAGCGCACCCTTCCACACCAGTTTGATGAAGCCTGCCGCCGAGCGCCTGGCGGTGCATTTAGCGGAAACACAATTCCAGAACCCTGCAATTCCTGTGGTTCATAACGTTACGGCAAGCTCGGAACGGCGTCCTGAGGCTATTCGCAATTTGATGGTGGAGCAGATTTTTTCGCCAGTAGGTTGGGTGGCGTGCGTGCAAACCTTAACCGAACAAGGTATCACTCAGGTGGTGGAGTGTGGTCCGGGCAAAGTATTAGCCGGTCTGGTCAAAAGGATTAGCAAAGAGCTGGTCGTTGAGGGCACAGACAATAGCGCAGCGCTAGCTCTGACCATTCAAAATCATTCATAAATTAAGCGCGAGGATTAAACAGTGACAGATAAGAAAATCGCCCTGGTGACTGGCGCAAGCCGCGGGATAGGCGCAGCCATCGCAGAGAGCCTCGGCAAAACCGGGATGGTGGTCATTGGTACTGCAACGTCCGCTGCCGGTGCAGAACAGATTGATGCCCGTCTTCGAGAAGCGGGAATAGAAGGGCGTGGAATGATGCTGAACGTAACGGACGCTGCCTCGGTAGCTCAGTTACTGGAGACGGTTACACGGGATTTTGGCACCGTAACTGTGTTGGTCAACAACGCTGGGATCACCAAGGATAACCTGTTGATGCGCATGTCGGATGAAGAGTGGTTCGATGTGGTCAACACCAACCTCAGTGCCGTCTATCGGCTGAGCAAGGCATGTCTGCGCGGTATGCTAAAGGCTCGGTGGGGAAGAATTATCAATATCAGTTCCATCGTTGGTGCTATGGGTAACGCGGGGCAGACAAACTATTCTGCAACTAAGGCCGGCGTGATGGGGTTTACTCGTTCACTGGCAAAAGAGATCGGGTCGCGCAATATCACCGTCAACGCCGTCGCGCCTGGGTTCATCGATACAGATATGACACGTGCTCTTCCTGAGGATCAACGCAATGCACTTGTGAGCGGTATTGCTTTGGCTCGTCTCGGACGACCAGAAGAAATCGCCAGTGTTGTGCAGTTTCTTTGTGGCGAGGGTGCCGCTTACATTACTGGCGAAACCGTTCATGTGAATGGCGGGCTTTATATGTCCTAAGCTCAATTGGTTTGATGCGAGCTGGGCTTGAGATCTTTAGATTTTTTTGAGAAACAGCGTGTAATGAATTGAAACTAATACGTTTTAATTGTTTGACTAAAGAATTTTCCGAGCATGGATTACAAGTCCTGAAAAATAGCGCTAAAATGCGCGCTTTAGTCGATCCCGTGACCTGAGCTGCGGGCATGCAAAGCGGATGTAAGGTCCGCCAAGACTTCTAAATGACAAACTGCTGATTTTATATAAAGGCTATTAGGAGCTAACAAACGTTATGAGCAGCATTGAAGAGAGAGTAAAAAAGATCGTTGCCGAGCAACTCGGTGTAAAGGAAGAGGAAGTTAAAAATGAAGCCTCTTTTGTTGAAGATCTGGGCGCGGACTCCCTGGACACCGTTGAGCTGGTAATGGCTTTGGAAGAAGAATTCGAAACTGAAATTCCAGACGAAGAAGCCGAGAAGATCACTACTGTTCAGCTGGCGATTGATTACATCAACGAGCATCTGGCGTAAGTCGATCACGACAGCAGTAATATCTCCATAAAAGCCGTATCTATGCAAATAGTACGGCTTTTATTTTTTTCCCTTATAACGCCTTAACCTCACCCTGAGGCTATTTTGCGTCTTCAGCTCGGCTGACTTAGCATTCAGTTTTCTGTTGCGCCTGGTTAAGTTTGGAGGAATACAGTGGGCCGAAACCGCGTAGTGGTAACCGGTATGGGCATGGTAAGCCCCTTAGGTCATAACGTGGCCGATTCCTGGTCCGCCATTCTGGCAGGCAAAAGTGGCGCAGCCCCAATTGATCGGTTTGATGCCTCAGCCTTCGCCACTCAGTTCAGTGCATCCGTTAAGAATCTCGATTTATCTCCTTATCTCTCCGACAAGGAAGCTCGAAAGGTTGATCCTTTCATTCAGTACGGAATGGCCGCCAGTATTCAGGCGGTGGAGGATTCCGGGCTGCAGGTGACGCCGGAGAATGCTGAGCGTATCGGTTGCGTTATAGGGTCCGGAATTGGCGGTCTGGGTTCTATTGAAGATACGGCGCTGACGATCAAAGAGCGGGGTCCCAGAAGAATTTCGCCGTTTTTTGTACCCGGGTCGATCATCAATATGATTGCCGGTAATCTTTCCATTCGCTATGGCTTCAAAGGGGCCAACATAGCGGTGACCACTGCCTGTACCACGGGAACCCACTGTATTGGTTTGGCAGCCCGAGAAATCATGTTCGGTTATGCCGATGCAATGATCTGCGGCGGCTCCGAAATGGCCACGACACCCGTCGGCATTGGTGGTTTCGGTGCTGCACGCGCACTATCGACTCGCAATGCGGAGCCCCACCGGGCCAGTCGTCCGTGGGACAAAGAGCGAGACGGTTTTGTGCTGGGTGATGGTGCCGGTGTGCTGGTATTGGAGGAGTATGAGCGCGCGCTTGCACGTGGAGCCCGAATCTACGCTGAGGTGGTTGGTTTTGGCACTAGTGCCGATGCGTTTCACATGACGTCCCCACCGGACAGTGGTGAAGGAGCCGCTAGGTCGATGTTGAATGCTCTTAAGGATGCAGGAATGACGCCTGCAGATGTTCAGCATATAAATGCGCATGGTACTTCTACTCCCGCCGGCGATTTGGCGGAGTGCCGCGCGGTGAAGTCGGTATTTGGTGAACGTGCGTACGATTTGACGATCAGCTCAACCAAATCAATGACTGGCCATTTACTTGGTGCCGCTGGTGCCATCGAAGCGATTTTCAGTGTTATGGCGATGAAGGATCAGATCGCGCCGCCAACAATCAATCTGGATAACCCAGATGCAGAATGCGATTTGAATTTCGTTGCTCATAAAGCGCAACGTCAGGCAATTCAAGTTGCTCTCAATAACTCTTTCGGTTTTGGTGGTACTAACGGGACATTGGTGTTCCGTCGCCTCTAAAGATTTGCAGGGTTACCCATAATGGCATCCTCCCGACAACTCACCATGGTCAACGATGTTTTCGTTGACCATTTGAAGGTGACGGATCGCGGGTTGGCGTTTGGTGATGGCCTGTTCGAAACCATGCGGTTTGCCGCTGGTGCTATTCCACTGCTCGAATATCATCTCGACAGATTGGAACGGGGCTGCCGAACCTTGTTGATTCCCATGTCTAGAACACTTGTCGAATCTTCTTTATCGAGGTTTGTAGAGGCGATCTCTGATCCCGCGCCATCCATCATCAAATTGATTGTCACTCGTGGTTCGGGTGGTCAGGGTTGTAAGCCGCCATCCATGCGCAGCTCCTCTCCCTCGTTGGTTTGGCAGAATCAGCCGCTAACTGATACGGCCCATCTCTCCCGTTCTGGTGTTACCCTACAGCCCTGCCGTATTCCTATTTATTCCAACCCGCATCTCGCCGGAATCAAACATCTGAACAGGCTGAATTATGTAATGGCAGCGTTCGATTTGCCGGATAACCCTGAAATTCAGGGATTGGTGAGCGACGAGAAAGGACATATCTTGGAATCTCTTCATCACAATCTGTTCTTGGTCAAAAAGAATCTATTGATGACGCCCTTACTGGACGGAGCAGGCGTTAAAGGTGTTCTGCGGAGATTGATCCTAGAGCGGTTTGCGCCAAACTGTGGGCTCGCTGTGAGAGAGGCGGCGTTGTCCCTCGATGAGCTACTGCTCGCCGACGAGGTTTTTTTAACTAACGGTGTTCGTGGGATTTGGCCGGTGAAGGGGCTCGCTACCACACGATGGCCATCACCCGGTCCTGTTACCGCTCGGCTACAGAGCTTGACCGAAGCAGTGTTTGCCGGCGGGCATATCAATAAGGAGCAAATATGATGGTCAGCAAGCTCCGAGTGGGTATCTCTGCGGCACTTTGGCTGACCTTAATGAGCGGGATTGCAGCGGTGTATTTTTGGCAGTGGCTGCACCGGGATTACTGGATTGAGGAAGATAAACGCTATTTCGTGGTCGCCAAAGGCGAAAGCCTGGTAAGCGTCGCGCGGCGCTTGCAGGAGCAGGATATGTTGCGTTGGCCATTGGTGTGGCGCCTCTATGGTCAATATCTAAAACCCGGTTCCATTAAAGTGGGGGAGTACCAGTTTCTTGAGCGAGAAACTCCGGTGAGTATGCTCCGGCGGTTTCAGTCAGGCTCAGTAATCACCTACAGCGTGGCGTTGGTTGAAGGGCGGACTTTTAAAGATTGGGTTGAGTTGCTTTCGCTCCAGCCTAAGCTGAACATCGCTCTTTCGGGTAAATCCCTAGAGGAGCAGCTGAAACTTCTCGATCTCGGGTTGGATCATCCGGAAGGGTGGTTTTATCCCGATACCTATCAGTTTGTGGCAGGAGATTCAGATTTGACTCTGCTCCGGCGCGCGCATCAATTGATGCGTCAAGTTTTAGAGAGGGAATGGGCCAATCGTTTACCTGACCTGCCCTATGCGACTCCTTACGAGGCCTTGGTTATGGCGTCGATCATCGAAAAGGAAACGGGTTTGGCCTCCGAACGCGGCGAAATCGCTGGCGTGTTTGTACGCCGATTGCGCGCGGGCATGAGGCTACAGACTGATCCCACAGTAATTTACGGATTGGGCGGCGACTTCGCGGGGAATTTGACCCGACAACACTTGCGGCAGGCAGGACCCTACAACACTTACGCCAATTCTGGTCTGCCACCTACGCCAATTGCCATGCCTAGCGGTGCTGCGATACAAGCCGCTTTGCATCCGGCAGAAGGGACAACCCTATATTTTGTTGCCAGAGGGGACGGCTCCCACGAATTTTCCTCGACACTCGAAGAACACAACCGGGCAGTACAACAGTATCAGCGCCGAAGGCGTACAGATTATCGTTCTTCGCCCGTTCCTATAGCGGAGCCGCCGCGATGACCGCGAGAGGTGTGTTTATTACTGTTGAGGGGGTGGAGGGCGTTGGCAAGACCACCAATTTGAGTTTTATGCGCGATTGGTTAAACAACGCCGGAATCGATTTGGTATGTACCCGCGAGCCCGGTGGCACACCGCTGGCGGAAGAACTGCGAGCTCTTTTGCTGGCCAATCGTGATGAGTCAGTTGATCCCCACGCTGAATTGTTAATGGTGTTTGCCGCCAGAGCTCAGCATTTAAGCCAGATAATTGAACCGGCCCTGAAGCAGGGGAAGTGGGTGTTGTGCGATCGATTTACCGATGCAACTTTCGCCTACCAGGGGGGCGGCCGGAAATTGCCGGAAGATGTGATAGCGACGTTGGAGCATCTGGTGCAGCGTGGCCGGCATCCAGACCGAACTTTTTATCTGGATCTCGATGTGGACATAGGTCTTGCCAGAGCGCACGGCCGGGGTGAGGC
>DJFQ01000152.1:0-859 GCA_002432095.1 Marinagarivorans sp. UBA5868
CGAAAATGCTCTTGCTGCTCCGCCTGACTCAACTGGCGGTTTTCGCTGCGCGCCATTTCGATATCAGCCAAACGCACCTGAATACGGTGGCGCAACTCCGGTGCTGCGGCCACATCGAGTGCGGCGCGATAGCTCTCTTCGATTTGATCCAAGGTCGCCGGCGCCACCGGTTCTGCCGCTGGCGGCAATTCTGCGGCGGGAAGATCGGCCAGTGTCGGACCAAAAGGCCGCTGGTTTCCGCCCAACCATGAGCAGGCTGGCAACAGAACAATCAGCATTACCAACAAGGGTAGGCGCATGAGGGAAACAACGTTCATCAGCCGCCCTCCCCTGCATTTTTGGATGGCACTGCTTCACTCACGGTTTGATCCAACAGGCGAGCGATAGAGAGACGGGACTGCGCCAGATAATGCTGGAGTCGCGCTTGTTGCTGCTCCAGCACCAGCAGCACTTTGCCGCGCAACGCATCCTGGGAGAGTTCGATAGCGCGGTCGATATCCGTGCTTTGCACCAACAGTTGTTCATTGGCGACCGCAATACGCTGGCGGTAGGGTTGCAGGTCGAATCCTTGCTCCAGAATATTGCGCACTCGACCCTCAGCGGCGCGGGCGCTTTCCAGTTCGCGATTGAGCTGGGCTAGCTCCATCTCGGCGCGCCAGAGGCGCTCGTTGTACATTTCCATTGCGCGCCATACCATCAAACCTTTCTGCCGGCGCAAGGTTTCCGCCAGCTGCTCCAATTCCGCCGCAGGCATCACTTCCACTCCCAGATCCCAGGCGGCGCGCTGCAGCGTACCGATATTCTTTTCAGCGCGGAGAATTCGCTCCAGCTTGCCGGCATCCACCTCGTCCACCAGCGC
>DJFQ01000152.1:977-11386 GCA_002432095.1 Marinagarivorans sp. UBA5868
TCGCGCAATTCGCGCACCAGGCCGAGGAAATCCTCGCGGGAGAAGAGTGTGATCAGATAGGTGAGCTGTGGCGATAGTTGCTGTTGCTGTGCCTGGTCCAGCCAGTTGATGTCGGCGCTGCGGTCGATGTTCAGCGCCTCGCGTATGGCGTATCCCTGCACTTGGCCGATCACTTGGCGCAACTGGTCGATCTCCGCCAGATAACCGGCTTCGGCATTGCGGAATTCCTGCAGCGCCTGATTTTTGTAGCCCATTTTTTCGTAAGCGTAAGGAATCGCCACCAGCGCTTCCTGGGTGTATTCGTCGATCAGCGAACGCCGCGCCAGCTGCTGCCAGGGTTTGAGCGCCAGGGTGTAATCCCTCTGCTCTACCGCCGCCCAGCCATAACCCAGCAAGGCGCGATTCGCCACCGGGCTATCCAACCGAACCTGGGAAAAATGATTTACCGCTTCAGCGTAGCGTTTATCCAACAACGCAGCGTAGCCGGCACCGGTCATGGCTTTGTCGTACAACGCTAGATATTCGGAGTTAGGTGTTGGCAGCTTCTGCAGCTGCAGGAAAAACGGCGTGGCTTTGGCAAATTCACCTTCGCGACTGTAAGCGGCACCAAGATTGAACTGCATGTAAGGGGTGAGTGGCGACTTTAAATTGTCGCGCAGGATCTCTTCCGCGACTGCCATCTCCCCGCGCTGCACGGCGAGGTTAAAGCGCAGTCCAGCAACCTGCGGGGCTAGTTCTTCGTGGGGCTTATCACTGATTTTTGCGAGTGCTTCGTCTGCCGCTGGCCAGTCGCCGCGCAAGTAGCGCATCTGGGCGAGATAAAACCAAGCGGAATCGCGGGTGCGCTGGGGACGGTTGGCATCCAGCAGCCGCTCGAAGATCTCGCTGGCATGACGCTCCATACCATAGGCCATGCTAAAACCGCCCGCCATGATCTCCGGGTTGTCGCCATGTCCCTGAATGCCGCCCTTCTGCTGGGCCACCATCAGCTCGGTCATGGCTTCGAGATTGCGGTTCTGATAGTAGTTGTACAGCGCCACGCCATAGCGCAGATCGGCGACGCTGCTAAGCGGTTTATCTTTCGCGCAGACCGGCAATACCAGCGACAACAGCAGGCCGGGAAGCAGGGCTCTCGGCAATCGACGTAACGGGCCGGGGCATCGCACGCTCATGGGGCTCCTACTGCAGATGCCATTCTTTGAATTCGAATTCCGGTTCCATACTGGACGTGGCGTCTTTAACGCGCATCTCCAGCATGGTGGGGTTTTGGTCCTTCTTCAACGAGTAGGTTGCGGCGCGTTTGTATTCGCGTTGTTGTGGCCCGTAGCCGTGAACGAACGCGGTGATTTCGTGTTTGCCGGTTTTCAGATTGCCTAGATAGAGGCGCTGAATACCGCCGCGGTTCATGGCGCTATTTTGTTTCTCGGTGTAGAGATGACTGGCGACCAGTTGGTCGTCGATGTGCAATTTGATCGCGTCCAGTTGGAAGTAGTGACCAATATCGGCGGACACGTAAACTGCGATTTGGGTATTGGCGGGAAACAGCAGATCTTCTTCCAGAATCAGCAGATCGCGGTTGAGCTCCAAAGCCGCTTGCTTTAAATCCTCCACCTGCTGACTCAACGGCGATGCGTTTTCCTTACTGGGCTTAAATGTTTCCGCATCGCCATTGCTGTCCTGCGCGAGTGCCGAACAACTTAGGATCCAGCCCAGGAACATCGCCATCGGTAGGCGCCATTGACGTAGTCTCAAAGTCTTATCTCCCCAAGTTGACGACGGCTGCAGAGGATCGGTCGGTATTGGCCAGAGCGGGCTTCGGCGGCCCATCAGGACCGCCCGTTTGCGTTGGCATCGGAAAAACAGGCGTGAAAATCGAGGTGCGATATTAACGACCAGACCCAGTAATGGGAACCGACAAACAGGTTAACTTCCATAAATTTAGCACGGGCTTGCGCAACCAAAGGGCTCGGGTGAAAAAAGCGCGGAATTTTTTGTGGCCTGAATCGCAATCTCTGCGAATTCATGCGCCAATCAAGGCGCAGGCGGCTGCAACCCTTCGCTGTAATGCACTTTACCGTTGGCATCAATGATCACCCCATCAAATCCCGGCAACCGCGCCAGCAATGCCAAACCTTCCTGCACTCCCAAAACAAAAACCGTGGTTGAGAGCGCATCCGTATCGATTCCCTGGGGACCAAGAATGGTCACACTAATCACGCCATGTGCGGATTTCCCGGTTTTCGGGTTGAGAATGTGATGGACCCACTCGCCGGTTTTTTCGTCGACGAAATAGCGTTCGTAGTCGCCCGATGTGCTCACCGCCACGTCGTTTAGCGGCATGGTCAGCACCACTGCGCGGTCTTCCGCCCCTTGCTGCCTAGGATTTTTGATGCCGATCAGCCAGGGCCTGCCACGCCGGTCGCCGAGCAAGCGGCTGTCGCCACCGGCGCTCACCGAAGCGTGAGAAATTCCGTGGTGGCGGAGAATTTCAATCGCCCGGTCCACCGCATAACCTTTGGCAATACCGCCGAGGTCAATGCGCACATTGGGATGGGCAAACGCTAGTGTGCGACGCTTGGGATCGAAGTTCAGGAAGTGATAATTGATGGCCGGCAGGAGAGTCTTGTGCTGCTGTGCATCGGGTGCCTTTTTACCCCTGTAGTCGTAGAACCAACCGAGGGAGGCAAAGGTGATATCAAAAGCGCCGCTGCTGATTTCACTGTAATGAAGGGAGCGCTCGATCAGCAGGCTGAATTCCGCGGAAATGGCAATCGGCTCTTTCGCAGCGGAAGCATTAACGCGGGCGAGATCACTGGTGTTGATATAGGGAGAGTAAGTGGCATCAATACGCCGCATTTCCGCCATCACGGCAGCGATGGCGTCTTCGCCTGTCTTGGCATTGTCGTGCCAGACGGTGACCGCTACCTCGGTCCCCATGATGTCCTGTTTTTCCTGCAGCCATTCACTCCAGCCAAGAGCCGGAGCGGCGAGCAGGAAGAGGAAAACCCAGGCGCGTTGGCGCAAATTAGCCACCCAGTGGCCAAGTCACTTTATAGGAGCCGTCGTCTAGGGCCTCGGTAAATACGCCCATGGCATCCACCAACGGTTGCGGCGCGTTTTCGCGCGGCGTAATGAGACCATTCAAAGTCGGTTGTCCACCCACCGTGTACTCACCCTGCACTTGAACGCCGAAATCGCCTTCCACATCGGTGATATTCAGGGCAATGCCGCCTTGACCGTTTTCCGTTGCATCGGCAGCGAAGGTGCCCAAGGCGAACCAACCTGTGCCGACATTGACCGCCAGGCGTTCGATGGTGAGTCGCCCCTCCAAATCCTTAACCTGTCCATCCGTTGTCAGCGAAGCGTGCTGCACAGTGGCACTGCCGACGCCGCCGATCTGCACGCCGGGGTTGTTATAGAAAACTTTGGCCGGCACCTGATCCACCAACAGATTCTCCACGCCGAGGGTTCCGCCCACACCGTGACATACTCCGCCCTGGAGATTGGGGCTGCGCACATCAAGACACGCTTTCAGGAGCAGCAGGGACCAACCGTCCAGATTCCACTGAACCGAGCCCAGATCCAAGGTATGTCCATTGACGACCACCTGCGCCGAACCGGCTCGACCCGACCATAAGGAACCGGAAACCCCCGTAAGGCTCAAGCCCGGAACTGCTTTAAGCGCAACCCAAGCGCCCCATTCCGCAGGAGTACGGACCACAACGGTAATGACGAAATAAACCAGCAGGCCGATAAAAAATAGCAGTTTTGCCAAACGTTCCACTCAGCCCCCTTGGGTCAACTGTAGATTCACCTGCACCACGCCGGGATTGCGATCGGCGGTAATGGTGACATCATTGATCTGCAGCCCGTGTTTGTTTTCCATCTCGTTCAACCAGGCCACGACTTTATTAAAATCCGACGCCCCTAGACGCACCCGCGCACTGTTGCCCGAAGGTTGGACGTTTTCCATGGTCAGACCGAATTCACGAGTACTGTCGTTAAGCAATGAGGTGAGATTCTGGGCCACCGCTCCCTGACCCGCTTGCTGGCGCGCCAACAGCTGGCCAGCCAACTGCCGCACTTCTTCCTGCTCTTGCAGCGCTGCTATATTGCTTTTTTTAGTGCGCTCCAGATCGTTTTGCATGGGCAGGAGCACCATAAAAATCAGGATGTACAACAAAACCGCGACGCCGCCCGCCGAAAGCATCATCTGATCGCGGGGACTTTGGCTCAAAAACCATTGTTTGAATTCGTTCATCAGCCAGCCCCCGATACACGCAATTGCGCTTGATGCACATCGCCGTACACATTGGCGCTTTTGATCTCGGCACTCAAACCGGTCTCGGCGATTTTGCCGCGCAGGGTTTCAAAAGTGTCGAAACTCTTTGCCTCCAGATTGAGCTGTAATTGGCCGCTGTCATGGTTATAACGAAAGCTGCGCACAGAAACTTCATTTAGCGACGTAATAGCGGGCGCAACACCAGCCAATAACGATACGGCGTTGCTGGCCTGGGCCTGATTCGTGTTATTGCCGAGCATGCCACGCAACTGACGCAAAGGATCGCTGATCGTGCCTTGGGGTACCGCTTGACGGAAAATGGCATCGGTCTGCGCCATGATGCGTTTGCGCTCCTGCTCCGCCTTGTTCAGCCCCATTGCTGCGGTTCCCAGCGCAATCAGAAAACCCGCGGCCGCCGCGATGATCGGATATTTAAATTCATGCCACCACTTATCGAACGGAAGGCGGCGCGCGAGTTTGCCGCTGCGGAACTCCGGTGCCGGCAGGCGTTCGGCACTGACCAAATCCCAAAATCCGGCTTCCTGCTCGGTGATGGCAATGGTTTCGTTCTGGGTGATCTCGGCGGGCAATAGCGCGTGCAATGCCATCAGCGCTGCTTCGCTGTCACCGTACAGATGCAGACTTGCCGGCGCCGGCTGTTGGGTTGCAAGCGCCGTTAGAAATGCTGCCGCCATCGGCTGCTCAACCGCAAATCCGACTCCAGAATCTACCTGCGCCATCAGTACGTCATTTTCTAGCAGCAGAATCCAGCCATCCGCCGGTCGGGGCAGCTGCAAATAGTCAACGCTGCAACGCTGAACCTCGGCGCCAGTGGTTTCCACTTCGGTGATGCACGCCTGCAGCCAATCGGCATCGGCATAGGCGGTGGGAATGGTGTCGTTCTCGATAACACCGTAGACAAAATGAAGATCTTCCACCGCATCGATGATCGAGTCCTCAATTTCGTAAGGCAGGATCTTCAGCAGCTGTTTGCGATCTTTAATCTCAACTTCGACTCGCTGGCTGACCACCTCCTGTCCCGGCACGATCAACCAGATTTGACGCCCATCCACCGACTCCTTGAGCAAATTGATATCGCCCGTATAAAAAGCATCGCGCAGCCACGCTCCTTCTGCAGAAGCTTCGCGCCACTGCCAGAGGTTGTGCTCGATTTTTCTCACCAGAATTCGTTCTGACACTCGATTCACCTGTCGATGTTTTTTGTTATCCGGCCCGACACCCTAAAAATTCGCATCGGTACGGCGCACCACGTGCACGTGGTTTATGCCATTGATTTCGCCGCGAAACAGCAATGTCTTTGCGCGGCGAACTTGTTCACCTGTTAGGGTTTCCGCGGCGAAGATAAAGTAGCGACTGCCCACGCCCAGCGACCCCGTCTCTACTTCAGTGCCATCACCTAGGAGTGTTCGCGCGTTAACACCGCTGAAGAACTCTTCCGCCGATTTAAATCCTTCTGTCGCCTGAGCGCGCTCTTCTTCCAAAAGCTTTACCTCGTCAGGCGTCAATGGCAACGTCTGTGATTTACGATTGAGCATGGGCAGCAATTCAGGTTTGAGGGTGTTGATGTTCATGCCTTCCCCTTCCGGTAAGGCGAATACCAATGGCACCAGCTGCTTATAAATTTCCGGGGTCATGCCCTTAATTAAACTTAGCTCACTGACACTGGTCATGGGGCCATTGGTGATCGGAAACGGCGGTTCCTGATCCTGATAATAATCCGCTTCGGCGCCGCCAAAACCCGATACTTGGTCATCCGCATCCAGCCAGTCCCGAATAGCGTCAACAATTTCCATCGCCGTCTGATACTGCACTGGCCCACTTTCCAGTTCGATGGTTTGCAGCAAGCGAACAAAACGCCGCTGATCGTCATTCAACAATTCCCAAGGATCCTGGTTGCGGTTGGGATTGGTATTGGGATTGTTCTGCCCCGGCACAAGAGGTTTATCAGCCAAAAGGTTCAGATTAAACCGGCTATGAGCATCCTCGATGTTGCCACCAACCCAGCCCTCGTCTGTCTGCATCGGCTGGCCGCTGATCTGCATCCACACCTCACCTAAGTGATCCACTTCGCCGGTTTCAAGCCGATCTTCAAAGAGGATCTTACGCACCAGCTGCTCGCCGCCTTCCATATAGGCCCGAGCCTGGGCACCGTGCCAGCGATTTTCATTACGGAGCATGCTGAGCTGGAATCGCCAGCTAACCGACACCACCACTGTCGTCACCAGGACAACGATCAGCAGCGCCATAATCAAAATGACACCGCGCTCTCGCTGAGGGTATCGAGGTCTAATTTGCGAAGTCATTATTGACCTCCGCGTCATTATTCTGCTGATTGTTTTGTTGACCGTTGTTTTGCTGCCCATTATTTGGCTGGTTGGGCTGCTGTTGCTGTGGTGGTGGTGGACCTTGGCCAGGAAGCAGGCTGAACAACCGTTTAACCTCGCCCATATCATCCAGAGTGATCGTCAACTCAATCGCAATGGGTAACTGCTCAGGTGGACGCCCGGTCGCTGGCCACATGTCATACCAAGGTCCGCCCGCGATGGAGACTCCCGGCCCATAGGGCAATACCCGCACCTGAATGTCTTCCACACCGGTCAGCAGTTTTTGTTTGTATGCCTGATCTTCCTCGTTCTCTATCGGGTTGTACCAGGTGTCGCGCCAAATCGTCTCCTCAACATAACGATAGCCAACACGAGCTTCCTCCGTGCGGCGCTGATGCAAAGGGTTATCTACTCCGCCGCGTATTACCACTAGCCAATAGTCGTCACTCTGCGCTACATACAGCGCCGGCAATACCTCGCCGAGCCGCTGGCGGTAAGTTTTGGGTAATGCGTTTCTGAGATCGGTCTCGATAACAAACAAAGTGCGGTCTATAGCCGCCAGCCGTTCCATCGCCTCCCGCGTCGCCGCTGCGCCAGACGACGCTGTGTTGAATGCCTGAGAAGCGAGCATGGCGATAAGCGCCATGATAAACAGGGCCACCATCACTTCCATTAAAGTGAAACCCGTCACCAACGTTAGGCCAAAGGCGCGAGATCGGTGGGGGACGGTGATTCCCACACTATTCAAGGAGAAACCCCGACAACTCAACCAGGTTTTCCTCTGAACCCTGCATGCGCACCCTTACACGCAGACGCAAAAGCCCCGGCAATTCTGTTTCTTCTGTTTCCGTCTGCCAATCCCAGGTTTCACCAGCCAACTGCGTGTCGTCTGCCTGGCGTCCCCGCGGCACTATGCCCTGCAGGCGCTGGGTGAGATAAATCTCCTGGAGTTTGTTTTCCGCAACCCAGTGGGCAAGAGCCACATCTCGCGTGTGTCCGGCAGCGGTCGCCATGCCACCGATACGCATCAGCAACGCCGGCAATGCCAGCGCGACGATTAGCAGTGCGACCATGACCTCGACGAGGGTGAATCCTCGGGACGATTTAGAAGCCATCTTCATCCCGCTCTGGAGGCACCGGCGCCTCCACCCAAACCAACTCGCCGAGCTCATTTACTTCTATGTGCTGGCTAAAGCCGGGGAAACGGTCATCAGTTAATTCGATGCGAATGGGGGTGACTTCGCCTGTGGAATAGTAGGCTGCTACGGGTGTTGTACGGTCCGCCTGGCTCTCGTAATCCCATATCAGATCATTGATTTCGACGGTCAGCTGGACACTGGGAGGTAAGGTCACCACCGGAGTTTTGGGTATCGGCTGCCAACCCTGCGGTGTCATATGACGCCAACTGTATCGCCACCCCAATTCTGCAGAATTTTGCCCCCGCTGGACCTGCCACTCGGGAGGTTCCAGCAAGAGCGCAGATGTCTCACCAGCCAGAATGGCTCGCTCACTGGCAAATTGGGCGAGCCCCATAAACTGCTCAATGGTTTCCCAGACTTCCTCTTGCGGTTCGCCGCCGCGCATGGTCAGGGAGACCATGGCGAGACTCATGCCGATCACCAGAATGACCGCCATAAGCTCCAGCAGCGAAAAACCGGCGTGGGCTCTGGTCTTCATACATGCCGCTTAAGGTGTGACGTCCTGGGCGTCATCCCAATAACTGATGTCCGCATCTTCACCTTCGCCACCGCGCACGCCATCAGCGCCTAGCGTGTATATATCAAACTGACGGCCATTGTCCGCCGGGCTGACGTAGACATAGTCATTCTCCCAAGGATCCTTGGGGATCTTGTCCATATACTGGCGCCAGCGTTTTGGCTCTGGGTCGCCATCAGGCTTCATCACCAGCGCCATCAGACCTTGTTCGCTGGATGGATAGCGGTAATTGTCGAGACGGTAAGAATCCAATGCTGTTTTTAGGTTGCCGAAGTGCGCTTTAACCGTTTGCACCTTGGCCTGGCTGATATTGTCGAATACGCGCGGCCCGACCACACTGAGCAACAGCCCCATGATCACAATCACCACCATGATTTCGATCAAGCTGAAACCGCGCTGACCACCTTGTTTCATAAATCCCCCTGGATCATTAAAAAATGCCGGATTTCGATTAACCGCCAACCATTTGGTTCATCTGGAAGATCGGCAACATAATCGCCATCACAATAAAAAAGACGATGCCGGCCATGAACAGAATCATGGCGGGCTCCATCAACCCCATCATCGTCCCCAATGTAAAAGACAACTCCCTTTCCTGGTTGCGCGCAGCGTGCAGCAACTGATCCGCCAATTGGCCGTTGGCTTCACCACTGGCCACCATCTGCACGATCAAGGGCGGAAATTCATCCACCTGATCCATGGCTTTGTTCAGACTGGTGCCCTCTTGCACAGAGACCGCAACCGCCTTGGCCGCTTCCTGAATATGCCGATTGGCGAGTACCTGGCTGGCGATGCGCAAGGCTTCGAGCAAGGGCACACCACTTTTCACCAGCAGCCCTAGCGTGTTGGCATAACGCGCCGCCTCGGAAGTGCGGATAAACCCACCGAAGAGCGGCATTTTCAGCAACAGCCTATGCCAACGCAATTGGCGCTCCGGCGCTTTGAGAAGTTGCTTGAAGAGTATGACCGCACCTATAAGGCCAATGAGCACAAAGAGCCCGTAGTTGACGATAAAGTCGCTGGTGCCGATCAGAATTTCTGTAATCAACGGCAGTTTTTGCTTAGTTTGCGCAAACATGCCAGTCAGCTTGGGCACTACAAACGCCATCAACGCCATCACCACCCCCATGCTCACACAGAGCAATACCACCGGGTACATCATGGCCATCTGGATCTTTTGCCGTGTCTCCTGGCTGCTTTCGGTGTATTCGGCGAGCTGTTCCAGCACCGGGCCGAGGAAACCTGCAGACTCGCCCGCTTTTACCATTGCGCGGTAAAGGGTGTTAAAGGCTTTGGGCGCTTCGGACATGGCCTGCGCCAAGCTCAACCCTTCCAGTACCCGGGCGCGAACTTGCAGCAACAGACTTTTAATTGTGGGCTTGCGGCTTTGGGTGGCTGCCGCCTGCAACACCTCATCAAGCGGTAGGCCGGATTGCAGCAGCGATGCCAATTGGCGGGTTACCAGAGCAATATCTTTGTGATTCAGCTTTGGCCCGCCACTCCCGAAAAGGCGGCGTCCCGCTGGCGCCTGCGCAGCCGCACCGGCCGCGGATCGGCGCTTTTGCGATGAACTACGCACATCCACCGGCTTGAGCTGGCGTTGACGCAGCAGGCTGCGTACGTGGCGCTCGGAGTCGCCTTCCAGCACGCCTTTTACAGTTTTGCCATTGGCATCCAGCGCCTGATAGGAATATGCGCCCATATCAACCGACGACCGTTACCCGGAGCAACTCTTCCACACTGGTGATACCCGCCAGCACTTTGCTGCGCCCGTCCTCATCAATGGAATCGCAGAACTGGCGCGCATGGGCCAACATCGCTTGCTCACCCACACCCTCGTGAATCAGCTGTCGCAGCACGTCGTCTACGGGAATCAGTTCATAGATACCGGTACGGCCGCGATAGCCCGTGTGGTGGCATTTGTCGCAACCGACAGCGTGATAAATGCGGCTGCCTTTCGGAATATTGATGCGCTCGCATTCTGAGTCGCTGGCATCGTGAGGCTTCTTGCAGTCGGAGCAGAGCTTGCGCACCAGACGCTGAGCCATAAGAGCTTCAAGACTGGA
>DJFQ01000142.1:0-5568 GCA_002432095.1 Marinagarivorans sp. UBA5868
CTCGATGAACTGGAGCTGCTTGAGCTTGAAGAAGCACTTGAGGAGCTGGAGCTGCTGGAAGCACTGGAAGCCGCAGACGAGCTGGAGCTGCTCGATGAACTTGAAGACGATGAACTGGACGAGCTGCTTGAGGCGCCAGAGGAACTCGAAGAACTGCTACTAGAGCTCGACGAGGAGGAGCTCGAAGATGAAGAGCTGGAAGATGACGAAGCGCTGGAAGAGCTGCTGCTCGACGCAGATGACTCCGCTTTTTCCACCACCACAGCCGAAATAGTGGCGTGGTCCACACTGGCGCTGAAGTCGATGCTCAAACCGCCGTCGGCAACTTCTACGCCATCGGCGGTCACGTCGAGCGCGGTGTTGCGACCAACCATGTAGAAGATGTCTAAATCTTCCAGAACCGGTTTGCCTTCAATCGCCACGTCAAATACACGCGCGCCAACAGCCTGCCAGTACAACTCGGCCATTTTCAGCGTGACATCGTAAGTGCCGTTAGCAATCGGCAGTTCGTAGCTGAAGGTACCCCAACGCCAGCCTTGATAAAGGGCATTTTCGTCTGCGCCCATCACCGTCACCGGCAGGCCCGCGAGACTTCCGCCCGTCACAAACGGCAGGTCGGATTGGTAAACGCCGGCGTCTGCCTCATAAGCCACGCTACCGGCGCGAATCGCAAATACGATGTTGTCGTCGGGGTCGGCGTCAGCCAGCGGCTCTGCATCACCGATGCGGAAATAGTCAAAATTGATGCCGGCACCGGAGAATTCCACGCGCAAAGTGGAAGCGCCTGCGTTAAAGGCAACAGGCGAGAGTTTCACCTCGGTGAAAGCGGTGTAGCCGATGTTGGGAACCTGCACGGTGCCCACGGCGGCGCCATCCAGCAATACGCGAATGGAGCGATTGTTCTGGCCTGCACCTACAGAGAAATACACGCTGTGGTTGCCGGCTTCGTCGATATTGAGGTCGTATTCCAGCCATTCATTGGCTTCGGTCCAACCTATGTCACAGATACCGCCGCCATTGGGTTTGGCTGGCCCCATATCCACAGCGCTGTCGCTGTCGCAAGTGCCCTGCTGTGCCGGGGTGGTATCGCTGAAACGGACAAAATCTTCGGACTCGACAGTCACCGGCAGACTCTGCGCTTCACCGCTGGAAGAGCTGCTGGAACTGGAAGAAGAGGACGAAGAAGACGAAGAGCTTGAGGAGCTGGATGATGAGCTCACGCCGGAGGAGGAGCTGCTGGAAGTAATCACGCCGCTTGATGAGCTGGAGGACGAGCTGGACGATGATGAAGAGCTCGAAGAACTGCTGCCGACCACTCCGCTGCTGGAAGACGATGAGCTGGAGCTGCTGCTAGACGAACTGGAGCTGCTGGAGCTGGACGATGACGACCCGTTGGGTTCGTCGCCGTGGGTGTTAAAAAGACCATCACCCCCACATGCGGACAGTCCGGCGATCGCCAGGGACAGTGTGAGTACCCGCAGGGATTTGCCGGCGGTACCGTGAAACACATTAAACGACATGAAGGAACACTCCCCATTAGTGTTTGAATGACTGCACACCGAAGGGGAACAAAAAGCGTTGCCCGAATAAACGCTGTGTTCAAACGCCGATACCAACCACTGCCAGAACGCAGCGCCACTACAAAAGATGCTGGAGACGAAAGAACCGAGAACCCAAGGTGTGCAATTTATTGTTGTGAGAGGAAGGTACAGCGGAATCCTGACCCCTCAGATTGCTCGGAAATTTTAATTAAGTGTGGCCTCGGGGAAGAAAAATACATCACACAAATGTATGAGTTCGCCTCGTAGCGTAATGAATTCGCGGGATAGATCACAAAAAACCGGGGAATTCTGCGGTGGCAATACAATCATCCAAAAGGGTTTTGTCGACCATATCACACAAAAAAGGCCATACCGTTCAATTTCCGTGCGCCGCATGCCGGCTTATTTCAGCGCTGCCGCAGCCCGGCAGGTAAGATGAAACACCGCTTATCGTCAGGTGAACACCATGTCGCTCCGTCTTTTGCTCCTGCTTGTCCTCGTCGCTGGCGCTGCCAAATTGTACGCCCAGGAGCATCCATCTCCTCAAGAGAACACTCCGCTTGGTACTTGGGAAAATCTAACCAGTGGGGATTTGGTGGGCCTGGAGTTGAAAGACGGGGAACACTGCAACCTTTACATCGAACGAGCTTTGCAAAAACGTACGGATCGCATGTGCAAGTACGAGCCTTTTGAAGACCGATTTCTGATTTTTCTCTTTAACGAGCACGGCGTATGTAATAGCGAAGCGGATTTTGAATTTATTTATGAACCTGAAGCGCCGCTACTGCGTTTGATCATCGGTGGTTCCGAGATCGCCTTGCAGAAAATAACAAAACAACACTGAGAAACTCATCGGCCGTCGCAACGGCCGATTCGAGAACAAGAATCCAATGAATCAATGCTTCTTGTGTTTTTGCGCCCGGCGGTCAATTTTGCGGCGCTCTTGTTGAATTCCGTCCGGCAATCCCCGGGGTGATCGACGGCGGTCATTTGACTGGCGCTCCTCCAAAGCGTCCTCCAACTGACTCAACAACATATTGGCGGGAAGAATAGGTTTATCTTTCATTTCACTGCTTCTCTCTGTTTTAACCTCGCACTCGGTAGGACACACATTTCCACTCCTTTGCTGCGCAGAAATTCGTGTCGTCTAAAACACCCAAAACGGCGAGTACCAAAAAAGTATAGACGAGCCTTCGAATTGCGTTGCTCTGACTTACTCATTTTTTATGCAGTTTTCGTATAAACACCGACTCTAATTGCGCGGCTTTGGTTCTTCTGGCAAACCCCAGGGAATACCTATTAAGCGCAGCTATAACAAAATCATCTTTTTCACGTTGCTTAGTGAAGCAGCGCACAGTGCGTGATATTGGCGCTTTCTATGCTGTACTGAATTGATTCATTTGTTTTCAACATGAAAAAGTCGGCCGGTAGGCGATTATCGTGGTTGCACGCAACTCCCGCCACTGCGCCCCAATTGCGCAGTCGCGTCACAGCAATTGATTTTGCCCGGGGAGCTGCCGTCGCTTTGATGATTCTTAATCATGGCGTGAAAGGGCTATTGCCATTTGAGAGTTATCCAGACTGGGGACTTGTGCCGATTCACATGGTGACTCGGTTCGCCTCTTCTTTATTTATTATGGTGTTTGGCATTGCGTTGGCCATAGCCTATTTGCCGCATGTGAACACAGAAAGCTGGCCGCGTCGGCGCCTGAAATTATTGTTGACCGGAGTGACCATATTTTTTTGGTACAAAGTGCTGACGGTTTTTGAAATGTTGCCCTTTGAACCGGAAGAAATCCGCGATGCGCTTTTATACCGCTCTTTTCCGTCTTTTGTGGAAATTCTCGGTTTTTACGCCATTGCGCTGTTATGGATTCCTTTTTTCCTGCCAATCTGGCAAAAGATGCCGCTTTGGCTGCGCCTGCTTATTCCCGTGGCACTGACCTTTTTATCTTATTGGCTGCAAAATCACGTAACGTGGCGTTCGTCGATTTTACAGGCGATATTGGTAGAGCATGAATCACATTATGCCTGGGGACAAATTTCCCGCGCTCCGCTGGTGATGCTCGGCCTGATTTTGGGAGAAGCGATTCGCTACTGTTACGAGAACGGCCGGTCACGCCGACGCTTGGCATTGTCGTTCGTCTGTATTTCTGCATTTCTCGGCTCACTGTTTTTGTTGATTAATCTTCCCGATTTGCAACAGGCGTTTCGCGATATTGCTCTCAATCAGGGCAAACACCCACCGGAACTGTTGTTTATGTTATTTAGTCTGAGTGGCGCCTTCGGTATTCTCGCCCTGGCGATTGCCGGCGGAGAGCGTCTCGCCCGGCTTATGCAGCCGGTTACGACGATCGGCAGCGATGCTTTGCAAGCATTTATTTTTCATATTTTCGTGATTTTTGTGCTGATGCGATATTTGTGGGGCTACTGGCACAATATCTCTTACGAAAACGCATTGATTTTTACCCTATGTCTTATTTTGGCAACCGCCGCGTGGATAAAAATACAAGCCTGGGTTCGCAGCCGCTCGTAAATCGCGCTGCAGTCTCGTTTTTCTTCGTCGCTTTATCGTTATTCGCGCGCCCGGCCGCCGGTGAACAAGCCGCTGCTCGCGATCTTTGGGCGGCAAATGTGCAGCACAATATAGAACGTATTACTCACTCCGGTGAACTTGGCGTCCATATAAAGGACATGCACAGCGGCGCAATCGTTTCCCTGCGCGGTGATGAATCTTGGTATTTGGCGTCTGGAGTTAAGGTACCTGTGGCAGTGGCGCTTTTGCAGCAGGTGGAAAAAGGCGTTGTTTCCCTGGACAGCAAAATTCGACTCGCGGAAACAGACTATGTCGACGGCGCGGGGCGCACCAATCGGTACGGCCCTGGCAGTCAACTGAGTGTGCGTTTTCTGCTGGAGCAGATGTTGATTTATAGCGACAACACCGCCAGCGATATGTTGATTCGCCTGGTTGGTCTGGACTCGGTGAATGCAATGCTGGCGGAGCAGGTGCCCAGGGGGTTCGGCAAAGTCACCACCCTTGCCGATGTGCGACGTTCGATCTACAGCGGCTTCCACCCGCAAGCAACCAGCCTGCAAGGCCGCGACTTTCTGCGTATTCGCGCGCAGCCGGATGACCATCGAATTAGCGAGCTTGCCAAGGTGATTGCGGTGCCGGTGGAGCAGTTTGCACTGGCCAATATGGAAAGCGCTTACGACGCCTATTACACCAGCCATCTGAACACTGGCAGCCTCGCGGCTTACAACGCTTTTTTGGAGGCCATCGTGAGTGGCCAGCTGTTACAGCCGGACACCAATGCTTATCTTCTGAACCTGCTTGCGCAAGTAAAAACCGGCGCTCACCGTATCAAAGCGGGCCTTCCTGCATCTGTCACTTTCGCGCATAAAACCGGCACTCAACACCGGCGCATTTGCGATCTCGGGATCGCCACCGGCCCTGCGTCTAACGCAACGTCCTCGGCGTCAGAAAATATTTTATTGATTGCCGCCTGCAGCCGCGATTTTTCCTCTTTAGCGGACGCGGAGGCAGCCTTGCGGCAGGTGGGCGAAATTCTTGCTACCTCGGGTGTATGGTCCACCGAACCCACGGCTAAAAAGCCAACCAAAAGCCACTGATCCCTGGGGAGCATTCTCATGTCCGCGCACGCCAAATGCCATTTTCATCATTCCGTTATTCGCCTTTATGTACTGGCTTTTTTGGCGATTTTTGTATCTGCACCAGCATTCGCTGCGGAGCCCGTCGCCAGCACCTTAGATAAAATTCGCGCACTCGACAAAAACACCCAAGGCAGCCTGGGCGTATATGTGAAGAATTTAAAAACCGGTGAGGAGATTGATTATCACGCCGAAGAAAAATGGTACCTAGCTTCGCTGGTAAAGGTGCCCCTGGCCATTGCCGTATTACAAGCAGTGGAAAACAAACAATTAAACCTGAAAGATGAACTGGAGCTGCAGAAATCTGACTATGTGGATGGCTCCGGCGATATGCTGTTTGCCGACCCCGGCAGTC
>DJFQ01000142.1:5612-14132 GCA_002432095.1 Marinagarivorans sp. UBA5868
CAGGACATGGGAGCGCGTGCCCTCGGTCCCTTCACCACAATCTTGCAAGTACGCTACGACGCCTTTGCCGAATTACATCCCGACGCCAAAAAATTATCCAATATCGATTATGTTGAAATTCGCAGCGCTGACGCTTATCCAGCGCGGGTCAATATGTTTCGCAAGAAACTGAATCTCAAGAAGGAGCAGCTTAAGGCTCCGACCTTGGAAGAAGCCTTTGCGCGCTATTACCGCAAAGACCTTAACAAAGGCACATTGACAGCCACGGGGTTGCTGCTGGAACGGCTGGTGAAAGGCAAATTGCTCAATCAAAAACATACCAATCTATTGCTGGACCATATGGAAAACGTGACGACCGGCGATAAACGTCTGAAAGGTGGTCTGCGCGCAGGGACAGCCTTTGCGCAAAAAACCGGAACCCAGATCGACCGCGCCTGCAATATGGGCATTACCAACCCCCGCGATCTGAGCAAAGCGGTTGTTATCGTTGTTTGCGCCGCAGGTTTTGGCGAATTCGAACACGCGGAAAAATCTTTTTCCTCCATCGCCAGAATCTTGGTGGCGGACGGCCGGGTGCCGTAAAACCGCGCATGTTCTTCTGGCGGTCAACGCCGTGCTGCAGCCATACTCTTTAACAGGCTCATCTGCAGATTCGTCGTTGACCACCAACCTCAAAAGGCACTCTATGAATTCTCCTTCTTACCCACGGGACATGATTGGTTACGGCTGTACCACGCCGGCCGAGCCGTGGCCGAACAAAGCGCGGATTGCCGTGCAATTTGTGCTGAATTATGAAGAGGGCGGAGAAAATTGTGTGCTCCACGGCGACGAGGGTTCGGAGACGTTCCTCTCGGAAATCATCGGCGCCCGCGCTTATCCAGCGCGCCATATGAGCATGGAATCCATGTACGAGTACGGCAGCCGCGCCGGTTTTTGGCGCATTCATCGGCTGTTTGAGCAACAGAAAATTCCGCTGACAATTTACGGCGTCGCCATGGCACTGGCACGCAATCCTGAAGCGGTGGCAGCAATGAAAGCCGCTGACTGGGAAATCGCCAGCCACGGCTATCGCTGGATCGACCATCAGTTTATGTCCGAAGACGAAGAGCGCCAGCAGATGCAAACCGCCATTCAGATCCACACGGAGGTTACCGGTGCCCGACCTCTCGGCTGGTACACCGGGCGCGACAGTCCCAATACCCGCCGTCTGGTGGTGGAGCAAGGTGGGTTTCTTTACGATTCGGACAGCTACGCCGACGATCTGCCCTATTGGGATCGCCGTTATACCTCTCCTCATCTGGTGATTCCCTACACCCTGGACAGCAACGATATGCGCTTTGCCACCGCCCAGGGATTTCACAACAGCGAGCAGTTTTTTCAATATCTCAAAGATAGTTTTGATGTGCTGTACGCCGAAGGCGAATATGCACCCAAACTCATGAATATCGGCCTGCATTGTCGCATTATCGGGCGCCCAGGGCGCTTTCGCGCACTGCAGGATTTTCTCGCCTATGTGCTCAGTAAAAATGACGTCTGGCTGTGCCGCCGAGTGGACATTGCCCGTCATTGGCACACCCACTTTTATCCCACGTGATGCATCTTTAAGCTTATGTCTAACTTGTTACTCGCCGTTATTTGCCTGGCTCTGGGCAAGCTGTTCCAGCGGGTTCAGCAATTTCCAGAGTCCGCCGCGCAGGCGCTCAACGCCTATGTGATTTACGTAGCGTTGCCGGCATTGATTTTGGTGCAGATTCCCAAAGTGCCGCTAAATTCTTCCGTGGTGGTGCCGGTGTTATTTGCCTGGCTGATTATGAGTGCCAGCGCGGCGATTACCTGGATGTGTGCTCGCGCCCTGCGTTGGCCAGCGGCGATTACTGGTGCGCTGCTGCTGGTAACCGTTCTGGGCAACACCACGTTTATCGGACTGCCATTAATAGAAGCGCATTTAGGCCCGCAGGCCCTGCCCTACGCCATTCTGTATGATCAATTGGGTACCTTTCTCGCGTTCAACACGGTGGGCATTGCCATTGCCAGCCATTATTCCCAGAGTGCAAATCCGACGCCTTCCGGTGAAACGATCAAACAAGATCCGTTGTGGAAAAAAATTGTGACGTTTCCATCTTTCGGCGCCCTCTTTGTAGGCTTCGCATTGAATTTTATTGCGGTGCCAACCTATATCGAAGAGGTCTTGCAGCGACTTGCGGCTACGCTGGTGCCGGTGGTGATGGTTGCAGTAGGGCTGCAATGGAAATTGCGCATCGACCGCAAGGAATATCCGTTTATTTTGTTCGCCCTAATTTTTATTCTGTTGATCAAACCTCTGTTCGCCTTATTGTTGTTATTGCCGCTGAATATAGATCCGCTGATTGGGCGCACCATTGTTCTCGAGGCCGCCATGCCCGCGATGATTTCCACCGGTGCACTGGCGTTGATGTATCAGCTAGCCCCGCGTTTGGTATCCACCATTATTGGTTACAGTTTGATGCTGGCATTTTTAACGGTGTGGTTGTGGAAGTTGGTGGTAATGCAGTGGCTTTAATTGTCCGCTCTTCCATGAGCGGATACTGTTTTTTTGGCGATTAATTCATCGGCACCAGTGACACTTTATCCATCACAATATCGACATTCGCGGCCGGGCCGTATACCAGCAGCGCATCTACGGTTTGACCACTGGTTACGTTGATCGTCTGGCTAAATGATGTCATCTCCGTGGCGGTTACTGACAGGGGATTCAGGTAAGAATAATAATTACCCCGGCTGGTACGCACTCGCAAACCCACACGGATGGAATCACGCGTGCCACCGCGAATCGCAAATTCGCCTTTAAATTGATACGTTTTTCCGGCCTGTAAAGGCTGACTGAAAACCTGCATCGCACTGCTGTAATAGGCGGTTCGCCGACTGACGACGAGACGATTTTCCAAACAATCTCCCTTGCTGAAAGCTTCCACACCCAAAGACGCGGAACCAAAGCCACTCTGCCAGGAGTTGGTGGAATTAAATTCGCCGTTGACCAATTTATTATTGGCTACCGCGGTCGCGGGACAATATTCCGTCGGCGGGCTGACCGGTGTGTCATCGCCGGGAAGCGTCGGATCATCCACTACCGTGCGGCGAAATGCCGCCACCTGCGGTCCCAGTGCGAGCAAATTTGCAGCGGCATCGGCGCCATCGGTACGCGTTTTATCTACGCCGCAAGCGAGGTCAACGCAGCTGGCGATATTCGGATTGGAAAATACCGGCAATTGATTATTGGTGCCGAAGGATTGTGGGTAGGCCATGATGGTGCTGAACAAACCGTTGATACCGTGGCCTCTCGCCCATGGCCACACGCCACCCTGACTATTTTGTTTATACGAATGCCCCAGACCCATATTGTGGCCAAGTTCATGAGCAAACGTATTCACCCCACAATCAATGCCCACGAGACTGAATCCTGCGCTGGCCGCATTGCTGTAAAACTGCCCGGTGTCACTTCTGCCGGACGGCACATATCCGATTCCACAAATATACCCGCCGGACATTTCCTGCCGTAAATTTAATAGCGTCACCAAGTCGGCGCCAGTCTGCTCACGTAATGCGGCAACACTGGAATCGCGGCTCAGATTGGCGAGGTTCTCTTCGTTGACTCGCGTATAAGGAACGTTGACCAGCTGCGAACCTACCAGTCGCAACTGCATATTGACCTGACTGTTTTGATAAGCCGTATTCGCGTAGGCGATATAAGACGAAATTCGCGCATTAATGTCAGCGCCGTTGCGGGTGGTTAATGCTTCGGGCGTGTAAAGGACCAGCACATCCACCACCTCGGCACTTGCGGAGACCGCGGTTAACGTACTACAAGCGAAAAAAGTCGAACGAATAAAACGGCTGAATTTATTCAACATCATAAAAAAATCCAAAAAAGAATTTGCAAAGAAAACTTAGTGTTGATGAGGTGTTTCTGTGTCGCCCGGGCGATAAACGATCCCGTCATCGTAGGGCAGTTGGCGTGAATGAATGGTGCTTTCGTTAATCAGGGTTCCTTCACCCGAACGATTATCGACGACCGCGGAATAGTTACCCTGTGTGCTGGCAATTACGATATGAGTTTGGATTTCGCCCCGGCTCAGAATAATGCTGGCTGGATGAACATCATTTTTAATGCTGCCTTTCCAGACCTGAACACCTGCGGGATCGTTATAGGTTTCGCGAATCTCCGCCTCGATATCACCCGCGCCTTCCGGTAGCTGCAGGCGCACAACCTGACCCACCTGCAAACTCGTCAAGAATTTTGGATTCAAAGAAAATTTCACCGCCGGCAAGCCATCAACCAGCGTTTGAGACGCTTCTTCCGGTAATTGCCACAAATCAATGTCACCAGTGTGCGTTATGGTTTCCTCCACCACTGGCTCAGGCAGTGGAAAGTCATCGGACGTATTCACCGGCGGTGGCTGCTCGGCAGAAGGCGCTGATTTTTGGTTTAGGGATAGGGTTTGCGGTTTCGTTTGTGCGGGTTTAAGCGTGTTTGATTTAGGCGAATTTGGTTTAAGTAGATTTTGTTTAAGCACAGTGGCGGATGCGGCTATGGGCGCTTGGGTCGAATAGGATTCCGCAGGCGGAGTTGATATTGAATCGGGGCGGAAATAAAAGACTGCTACCGCAAAAACCGCGGCAGATCCGGCGAATAGAGGTAATTTTTTCACGTAGTGATCTCTGAATACCTTTTACAGCAAACATCAGCATTCAATGAAATACTGACAGTATATGAGGGACTTTCGGCAACCAGATCGCGGGAGGTTTTTGTTATCGACAGGAGGATCGTCTGTTACAACTCTAGCGGCAAATCAGCGGCGTGCATGGCAATGGCACGACGATTTGTTGTTTTGCGGGCCATTGCGTTTAATTTGTGATCTACCTCTTTTTCCGCCGCGCAGCCAGTCGCACATGACTCAACCAGAACTTTGAAATGCAGTACTCTTGCAGTTTTAAAAATGATCGGAACTTATATGAACAATAAAAAGAATATCGCAGCCTTTTTGTTCGCGTTGCTATTGTCGTGTACCGCCCACGCGAAAATCGAACTGCCCTGGCTGCTAAGCGACGGGGCCATTTTGCAGCGGGACGAACCCATTCACATATGGGGCACCGCTCCGCCCGGTAGCAGCGTTCGCGTGGAATTCGCCAATGACAAGCGCGATGTTACCGCGGACGAAGTCGGCAACTGGACGGCGGTTTTTTCACCGCGCAAGGCCGGTGGCCCTCATCAATTGCGCGTCTCCAGCGGTGAGTTTTCCCAAACGGTTGACGACATCCTTATGGGTGATCTTTGGGTGTGTTCCGGCCAATCCAATATGGAATGGGTAGTGAGTGATAGTGACGGCGCAGACAGTGAAATCGCCGCGGCCAATTCGCCAAAAATCCGCCATTTCAAGGTGCCCCGCAGTTGGTCCGTGGAACCCGATGCAAAGCTAGCGGGCGGTAAATGGCATTCGGCAACTGGGGAAAATCTCGGAGATTTCACCGCTGTCGGTTGGTATTTTGCCAAGCGCATCCACAGCGAAATAGAAGTGCCTATCGGCCTGATCAACACTTCCTGGGGCGGCAGCCGTATCGAAGCCTGGATGAGCCCTAAAGCGCTGGGCACATCCCCCGAGGCGTCCCGACAAGTTCTCGCAACCTTGGCCACTAACGGAGAAATGCGCGCTCGCGAAGTGAAAACGCTTCTGAGCCGATGGCCCGGTGCGCTCGTGGAAGAAATGAAAGCAGGCACCGCTGACTGGAGCGCGACTGAACTCAACGAAAGCGATTGGTTAAGCATCCAAGTACCCGCTCTTTGGGAAACGCAGCAATTCCCTGGCGTCGACGGGGTGGTGTGGTACCGCAAAACTTTTTCGTTAACACCGGCTGAAGCCAGCGCAGGCATTCACTTGAGCCTAGGCCGGATCGACGACAACGACATCACTTGGGTTAATGGCAACCAAGTTGGCGCAACCAACGCATACGATCAATTGCGAGCCTACAAGGTGCCAGCAATCCATTTAAAAGCCGGTGAAAATCAAATCGCTATTCGCATTGACGATACTGGTGGTGGTGGCGGTTTGTATTCATCTGCGGAGCTTTTTTATGCGCAGTTGGCAGATGGGTCGCGTCAATCCTTAGCGGGTGAATGGAAAATAAAAGTGGATAAAGCGACTGTTGCCATTCAGGACAATATGCACCACACCGACACGGCGCTTTACAACAAAATGTTGCATCCGCTGTTTAAACTTCCGATCAAAGGTGTGCTTTGGTATCAGGGCGAATCCAACGCGAATACCACCGAGGAAGCCGAAGCTTATCGTCAGCAATTCCCTGCTTTAATTAACGATTGGCGTGCAAGCTGGAATAAGGCGAATATGCCTTTTTATTGGGTGCAATTGGCGAACTTTATTTCCCGCAACGATACGCCCACCGCCAGCCCATGGGCCGTGCTGCGGGAATCACAAACGGCCGCGCTCGCGCTGCCCAATACCGGCCAGGCAATCACCATTGATGTCGGCAATCCACACGATATACATCCCACCGATAAAAAAACCGTCGGCGACCGTCTGGCGCTTATCGCTTTGAATAAAACTTACGGCAAAAACAATACGGCATTTCGCGGACCGGTTTTTCAAAAGGCCAAGCAGCGCAAAAACCAACTGCTTTTATCTTTCCGAGCCGACGAAAAATTGCGTATCCACAACAAGGAAAATGTCGTCAAAGGCTTTGAAGTCGCCGGTCAAGATGGGCAATTCAAAGCCGTCGAAGGAACTTTGCGCAATAATAAGGTGGTTTTGCCGCTCGAAAATATCACTATTGCCACAGCCGTCCGCTACGCCTGGAGCGACAATCCCGATAATGCGAATTTAATGGACGCAGAAGGATTGCCCGCCGAACCCTTCAGAAAGGATTTATAAGTTTCAACTCGCGTTGGCTAATTTGTAAAACTGCATTCGCTAGCTCGTCAAAGCGTTGTTCGGAGCTGGTGGGATTGCAGTTAGCATAATCGAACACGATGGATAAAAGCGGGTGGACGGAAACAGTTCCACCACCCGCATGTGTTCAGCGGAGATCGGCGCAGGCTAACCGAGCACCAGTACCCGGCTCGTGGATGACGATACTGCGGGCGTCTGGACGCACAATAAAATCTTCCATTTCTTCACCGGTACCGTTGCCATTCGCATCTGTAGCAACAAATGGCCAGAGTCCGTTGTCATCTTCGTCGGCGCCATTTAAATCCTGGAGATAATGGCTGCCGCCACCGATTTCGCACCAAGCATTGTGAACGTGCGCTGGATATTCTTCGTTAGCGTCCAGGCCGTTAACGTGGATGCGCGCTATCGAATGGCCATCACCATTGATCCACAAGAGCGCTCGGCCATAAATCTCGCCGTACATGGACTCTCCTGCTTCGGTCATCGTAAATGGCCCACTGCGAAAACTGTAAAACGGTGTATCCAGATCTGCGCAGGCGATGCGATCACTCGCGCCCGTTTCATGAATCACCACACTGTTGGCGTCGGCAAAACGTATTTCAAATGGGTTTTGCGCCCAACCCCAGCCATGCCCCCATTCGTTGACATTAACGATTGGCCACAGGCCATTAGCAGCAATATCTTCGCCGCTCGTATTCTGCAAATAGTGCCCGGCGCCCCCGCCGGCACAATCTCCAGTGTGAACGTGTGAACCATATGTCAATCCCGCGCTCAGTCCGCTTACAGTAACTTCAGCTTTGGAAAACCCGCTGGTGTTGACCGCGACAAATACGCTGCCTTGAATATCCTCATACAACTCCGTCCCCGTTTCGGTCGCCGTCAAGCTGCCACCGAAACCACTCGCCGACCAAAGATCAGCGCAAGCAATTCGTTCGTTAGATTCCGGCTCGTGGATGACTACACTGCGCGCATCGGCTCTCACAGAAAAATCCTGCGACACAGCCCCGTGTGCCATACCTTGATCATTCACATCCAATATTGGCCACAGTCCGTTTTCCGCAACATCTTCGCCTTCCAGGTTGTGCAGATAATGCGGGCCACCGCCTTCAGCACAAGTTGCGGCGTGTACGTGGGCTGCGTATCGGGTATCCATATTCAAACCTTCAACGTGTATCTCGACCTCGGAGGTTTTGTCTGTCACCACCAGATTTACGTTGCCCGACACGGAATCATAGAGCGCAGCTCCAGTCTCCGTCAGACTAAACACACCTCCACGAATATCTTTTAATTCCGTATCGGCCGGTGGTTGGTAGGCATCGTTGTCATTCGAATCACAACCGGTCACTACAAGCGACCCAAAAACCAAGGGGATCATTAGTGAATATTTCATGTCGCACTCCTCTTCTTAATTCGTCATTAGATTAAACGCAGTTTGTGGGCGGCTTTAAAACGAACCACTCTGATTATCTTTGCCAGACGCGCTAAGATCTTTTCTGTTACAGATTGAGTCGACTTTTTTGAGACGAGCGTTAAGTTGTACGATTTTCGCGCTACAGTTCCGCTCAGACGGATTTAGCAAAAA
>DJFQ01000142.1:14237-16401 GCA_002432095.1 Marinagarivorans sp. UBA5868
GGAGATTCTTTGCCAGACCAGGTTTAGGCGCTCCACTGTCACCTCCACCGAATAGCCAAACGCGGCGGACAATCTCGTGATGGAGAAACTGGATCTCACCGCAAGACTACAAAGCGCTCTTCTGTTACTCCTCCGGCTCGTCTTCCACACTGCTGCCCCGGAAGCTTTTCGGCGTACAGCCGTACTCTTTTTTAAAGAGGACATTGAAATAGGTCACATTCGCGAACCCCACCCCGAGGGCGATTTGTTTGACACTCAGGCCCGGCTCCTCCGTCAACAAGCGCGCCGCTTCGGTAAGCCTGAGTTTATTGATGTAGGCCGTATAAGTAAGACCCAGTTCGGATTTAAGGATTTTATTGATCTGTGCTCGTGTGGTCGCGAGACTGGCCGCGGTGCTTTCAATATTGAGTTCTGGATTTGCATATTCCACCGCGATGTGGCGCAGGAGCTTTGTTTCCAACCGGTCTGCATCCTGAGACAGAGATAATTTCTGGTAGGCCACCAAAGGTCGGTTGGCATCAACCTGAGCATTGGCAAAACGAATCTGCTCTCTCACATAGGCTTTAATAAGAAAATATGCGGCCGCGAGCCAAGCCAGCAAAACGACACCCCAGCCCAAGGAGATATAGGATTTATGTTCTTCAGTGAGCACCAAATCTGTCACTTCCACACGTATTTCGGTGCCTGTTGGACTTTGTAGAGAATTATTGAGGGCGAAACCATGCACCTTTTGCAAATCGCTGGTCCGGTTGGTGTATTCCAGTCCATAGCGCTCCAACCACCAATCCGCCGAATCCAAATCCCGTAATCTAAACGTCACTTTCTCACCCTCAGGGCTGCAGGGCAGAAAGTCCAGGCTCACGCGAAAGGTCTCTGGACGCTCAAGGTCTGTCACGCCGTCAACATAGGTATAAAGCGCAAAAACCAGCACATTTTTAGGCTCACAACGAACGCGAAAACTCACCGCGGAATAGCCGCTCAGATCGGCCAGATCAGCAACTGTTTTGGGGTCAGACAGATAGAAAATAAAAGAAGCAAAAGGAAGGGCCTGTTCCGGTGAAAGGATAAAGTCAAATGTCACCTGCTCTGAACGCTCGCCGTTTTCGCCGACAATTACCTTGTTTTCGTGCTCTAAAGTCGGCGGCTCGGTACGGTGGTACCAGTCGATCTCGCTCTCGCTACTGGGTAGCAGCGGCGTTTTGTGCGTCGAAAGCCAAACCGCCACGCTCATGACGACAATGGAAAAAAATAAGAGTGCGAGCAGCCGAAGCGCCGCCATTCGATAGAAGTTGGTCATGCTGTCAGTGACATTATTATTAATCTTGCAGAGTAGATCACATCTACATCAGGTTAAACCCGAATTGTGAACACCCCTCGGCGCCCGCGTTCGCATATGTGAAGACGGGCGCCGCATTGTATCACTCTAAGATTATGCCGCGTCGCCTGAGGAAACGGACTACGCGTTTGGCGACCGCAACGCGCGCCATCGCTATTGCCATTGCTATTGCCATCACTACAACATGCCTAGCGTCAGCCCCGCCGAGCCGCTTCAATCGTAGCGATGTCGATTTTCGTCATCTCCATCATGGCTGCAAAAGCGCGTTTTGCAGCGGCCGGATCTGGATCAGCGATGGCTTCGATCAACACCCTAGGGGTGATCTGCCACGACACACCCCACCTGTCCTTGCACCAGCCACATGCACTTTCCTGCCCACCGTTATTCACCACGGCATTCCACAAACGGTCTGTTTCCACCTGATCGTCCGTCGCGATCTGAAACGAAAAAGCTTCGGTCTGTTTAAATGTGGGACCTCCATTCAAACCAACACAGGGAATACCCGCCACCGTGAATTCCACCGTTAAAATATCACCTTGAGAACCCGACGGATAATCACCCGGCGCGTAGTAAACCTTGCCGACAGAGCTGTTTGGAAAAGTCTCCGCATAAAATTTCGCCGCGTCCAACGCAGCATTGTCGTACCAAATGCAAATAGTGTTTTTGGGAATCATTTTGGTTTCCTCTAAAGCANNAAACACGCTCTTTACTTAGTCGAAGCCTTGCCAGCGAATTCGACAGAACGATTTACAATAAGTCATTTTCAATAACCCACCAGCTGAATTGTTTTGCGTCGAATTTTTCTTCCTACTATTAAATTTACTACCG
>DJFQ01000060.1:0-4621 GCA_002432095.1 Marinagarivorans sp. UBA5868
GCCGATTGATGGTTTGAAGAAATTCGGCTTGTTGATGGGTGGGCGTTTGTTGCAGGAGGTTTTCGAGCAAATTGATCAGCTGCTTTTCGCCAGCCAATACGGTTTCTCCAGGGGCATGATTTTGCCAAACTTTGTCGAGCCCCCAGCCCACCGCAATAACGGCGACGACAATTAGGCTATAGAGCGACAGAAATGCGCGGCGCATGCGCGGTATCAGCCGGCTTTCCAGGCGTCTTCGACAAACATATAACCGCGACCCCAGATGGTTTTAATGCGAAATGGTTTTTCCGCGTTGTCACCCAGTTTTTTGCGCAGCTGGGAAATACGTACATCAATGGTGCGATCAAGGCCATCATAGGGGCGGGAATAAATGGTATTAAATAGAAACTCGCGACTCATGGTTTGACCGGGTTGGCGAGCGAAGGTCAACAATAAATCAAACTCGTGGCTAGAGAGATCCACTGATGCGCCTGCGAAGGTAACCGTGCGCGACAGACAACAGATATTCAAATCGCCGTACTGCAAATTTTCTTTGTCGGATTTTTCTTCCAGCGCGTAGCGGCGCAATAAGGCTCGAATACGCGCCAGCAATACGCGCGGCTCCGCCGGTTTGATTACATAATCATCCGCACCGCATTCCAGCCCAAGGATCTGATCCGCATCGTCGTTGCGCGCCGTCAGCATCAAAATAGGGCCGGGGAAAGTGGGGCGTATTTCCCGACAAATACTCAGGCCATCTTTATTGGGCAACATAACGTCTAAAATCAGCAACTCCGGTAATACATCCGTCACGGTGCGTTGCACCTTGCCGCCGTTGGTTTCCACTGTGACGGCGTATTCGCCGGTGGATTCCAAATAATCTTTCACCAGGGATGCCAGGCGCACATCATCCTCGGCCAATAAAATGCGATGCACCATTAGAAAAAGCTCCAGGGATTGCGGCGCTGGCGCCGATATTTTTTCTGGTCGTGAATCACTTCAAAGGCTTCGCTGACCAGTGTGGTGTGATTATTTTCACGCAGTTGGAACGTCACATTACGGGTCGCCGACAAAATAAATTTATGTTGCCCTTCACTGGCGTTATTCCAACACTGCAAAGGTTTGTCGATATCGCTCTGATACAAGCACAAGCTCATGTTTTGCTGCGCGCTCCAGCGCACTTCCAATTGGTCGTAACAGGCGTCTTCATCTTCGGTGAGCACACAAAGACGTGGTTTTAGGGAAAATTGGAGCGCAGGCAACTCTGCCGCCTGCGCAACATAAGGGAAACCCATAAATGTAATCCATACCCCTAACCAGCGGGTTTTCCTTCCGCTAAAAATGATAGATGCCTCCGAAAAATGCAGAGCCGACACCGCGTTCGGAAACCAAGGGACTGTTGGCAATAACGTCGGGCAGCTCGGAATATTGCAGCATCGCGCGCAGCGACCAATGATCGCTCAGCGGCAACTGCCAATCTAAACGCACCATGCCTTCTATCCCCGCCGAAGTCGGCGAAAAATGCAGCGCGTTGATGTCGGTGTCGCGGGCACTAACTCCGTAGTAATAATCGAGAATATGGCGGCTTTTATAATTTCCGCCGAGAGTAACTGCCCATTTTTGTTCACCAAGCTGCCACGGAAAAATCACCGCGGCGCGCAGCTCGTGGCCGCCGTGAACGCTGGTAAAATCCGATAACGCTTGAAGGTGTAAGCTCGCATAAGCAAATGTGTAGGAATATTCAATGCCGGCAAGGCCTGCCATTTTTCGATGCGCCACTTGATCGGCGGCAATTTTTTGTCCACTGACTGCCTGCGTCGCTGCATTGGCCGTTACCAAATAGCGGCCACCCTCTGCTGGGTCAATGCGCAAGCTGTCGGCGCTGCTATCCGCGCTGGAAAACTCAACCTCGGCATTGCCGCGGCTGTCGACATCTTCGGCACTGCTGACATTGACTCCCGCAAGTTCGATGCGATCACCCTCAACCACGCCGACAATGCTGACCGTGTCCCCGATAATTTCCACTGCAATAGGATTACCGTCCGCGCCGAATAAGTACTGTGTGCCGTTGGTTAAATCAATTGGGTGATTGTTGATGGCAACGGATCGCGCACTAGCGACATAAACACCGCCGGACACAATCGCCGGACCTGATGACGGTAAACCTTCCGCCGGAACCATGGGGCCAGATATGTTGACTTGATAGGAGCTGGCAGCGAGCGGCGCCGCCGGCACACTCCCGGCAGTGAATCCGCCAGCATCCGAAAAATTGAATGGGTCCCAACGATTAAAATACATCTGATCGTAACTGGGAGTGACGAGAGCATTCAGTTGGTGGCGCTCGTTTTCGAACAGGGTAAAACCCATTTCCAGGTTTTCGAGGAAAAAGCGCTCGCCGTAGTAACTCACCTCCGGCAATAAAATCAGCGGCGTATCGTCGCCTCCGTGCAGCGGATTGCTGCGCATTCCCGCGCCAATACCTACATTGACCCTCCAGGTGTCCACTTCCACACAATCGCTGCAATCATCCTGTGCAAATACGGTCGAGGAAATCACACCAAAGAACACCAGCAAAAGAGGACGCCACCGCCGTAAACGTTGGCGCGCAAGTTTTGCGCGAGACAAGCTCGCCGACGCGGTATTTTTTACTGGGGTTTCAAACATGCGTAATTTCACTAATCGGGTGCAAATCATTCTAGCGGTATGACTGTCGGGGAAACCAGTGCGGGTACACTTCTTTACAGGCGCCAGGAGGAGGTAATGCACGCTACCTCGACGAGCCAAAATGATCATGCGCAAAGATTGCCGCGCCTATGGTGGAACGCGTTTTCTCTGCGGTCGCGCAGACCGGGCAATCCCGCTAGAATGGCCCGGCTTATACACAATTCGACCACTTACCTGCTGATGGTCGGAAGCTGATTATTCTAATAATGAGGTTCCACTCGTGATCGCGATCAACAAGACCCTGGGCTGCTGCAGCTTGCTGGCGGCTGGCCTGACCCTGATTCTGACCGCCTGCTCCACGCCAGATACCACCCGATCCACTGAACAACGCCCGGACACGGAAAAACGCCTGGAACAGAAGCGTCAGCCGGACCTCTGGCCAAAACTCAAAACCCCGTTTCCCGCAGAAGAAACCGCCGCCATCAACGCTGAAGTGGACAAGTTGTTGGCAAAGATGACCCTCGCACAGAAAGTCGGGCAGATCACCCAGGCAGAAATCAGCCGGACCACACCCGAAGACGTCAAGCGTTATCACTTGGGGTCTGTGCTCAACGGCGGCGGCGGCTTTCTCGATGGCAATAAACAGGCGCCCATTCGCGACTGGATTAAAGCTCTGGACGCCTACTACGAAGCCTCCATGGATACGTCCGACGGCGGCTTGGCGATTCCAATCACTTGGGGTACCGATGCCGTACACGGCCACAACAAAATCGTTGGGGCCACGATTTTTCCTCACAACATAGGGCTGGGTGCGACCCGCAACAGCGAGTTGGTGAGACGAATCGGCGAAATCACCGCGATTCAAGTGCGCGCCAGCGGCATGGACTGGACATTTTCCCCGTCCCTTTCCGTAGTGCGCAACGACCGCTGGGGCCGTACCTACGAAGGTTTTTCTGAGGATCCAGAGCTGGTATCCGAACTCGGCCGCCAGGCGATTCTGGGATATCAGGGGGATCTCAGCCAAACCGGACGCATTGGCCCGAATCATATAGTCGCAACCGCCAAACACTTTCTGGCTGACGGCGGCACCGTGGACGGCATTGACCGCGGCAACAATTATTCCTCGGAAGAAGAACTGATCAAATTCCACGCCTACCCCTATTTCGCTGCGGTGGAAGCGGGCGTTCTCACCGTGATGGCCTCCCACAGCAGTTGGCAGGGCGTACGCATGCACGGCGAGGAATATCTGTTGACCGAGATCCTGAAAAACCGCCTCGGTTTCGACGGATTTGTCGTCGGCGACTGGAATTCTCACGGCTTGGTTGAGGGCTGTACCAACACCCGCTGCCCGCAATCCTTCAACGCCGGTGTGGACATGCTGATGGTGCCTTTTGATTGGAAGGAGTTCATCGAGAACACCATTAAAGACGTGGAAGCTGGCCATATTTCCATGGCGCGCCTGGACGACGCCGTGCGTCGCATTCTGCGCACCAAGTTTCGCGCGGGCCTGATGGATGGTCGCAAACCTTCCGAGCGACTGCATGCCAATAAATCCGAGCTCTTAGCCGCGCCAGAATTCAAAGCGGTAGCACGCCAGGCCGTTAGGGAATCACTGGTGTTAATGAAAAACAATGAGCAGACCCTGCCGCTCAAACCCAATCTCAAAGTGCTCGTTGTCGGGAAGGGCGCGGATAATATCGCTCAACAAAGTGGCGGCTGGACCATCTCCTGGCAGGCCACCGACATCACCAACGACGATTTTCCCAATGGCACTAGCATTTACGACGGTATCCGTGAAGTGGTGCAAGCTAATGGCGGCAAGGTGGAGTTAAGCACCAAAGGCAACTACAAGGAAAAGCCGGACGTGGCGATTGTGGTGTACGGCGAAACACCTTATGCGGAATGGCAGGGCGATATCCGCCACATGGGCTATCAGACCGGCAGTCATCAGGACGCCAAACTGCTGGAAAAGCTGAAA
>DJFQ01000060.1:4670-11514 GCA_002432095.1 Marinagarivorans sp. UBA5868
GTGCTGTTTACCGACAAAAAAGGCAACGTGCGTTTCGACTTTAAAGGCAAATTGCCCTTCTCTTGGCCAAAGTCTCTCGACCAAGCCGAAGTGAATAGCGGCGATGTCGACTACCATCCGCTTTTTGCATTTGGTTATGGCCTCACCTACGCCGACAAAACCCAGGTGGCAGAGTTGCCGATCGAGGAGAGTTTTGAGAACGTGAAAGGCGGCGCGGATGAGGGCCTGTTTGTCGGCACCGCCCAGGATCCCTGGCAGGTCTACGCGGCATCGGGCGACGCCGTGCCGGTGCGTTATCTGTCGGGCATCGCCAAAAACGGCGGCCTCACGCTCACCGAAGGTGACAAAGACACCCAGGGCGATGCGATTCACGCCACCTGGGGCGGCGGCAGCGCCAGCGCGCTGCAAATTAACAATCCCAATGCCAACCGTAACTTTGCTGAGCTACTTGAACAAAAAGGCGCGCTGGTATTCGACGTGCGCCTGCTGCAGCCGGCAACAGCACCGGTGCAATTGCAAATGGGCTGTTTGGGAGCGGGCTGCGTGGCAAATGTGGACATCACCACTTTGATCAACGCGTCACCGCGCAACGATTGGAACGAGTTGTCCGTCGACTTAAATTGCTTCGCCAAAAAAGGTATTCGTTTTGCGGAGGTCAATCGCGCGTTTGCATTGGAAACAACTGGCTCACTGGAGCTGCAAGTGGCCAATGTGCGCCTTGTACCCGGCATGGGTGACAAAGCCGGCGCGCAGTGCCAATAAAAAAGCAGTCTCCCAGACCCCTCGGTCCCGAGGGGTCTTTCTTCCTCTAACAAATTTCGCATAACAAATTCAAAAAATGCCGTTGCCGTTCATTAGCTGGCGACAAACGACGGTATTTTTCGGATAAGCATCCTTGCACCAGCGTCTCTGGCTACTGTTATTCCCTTCTGTTTGAGAAAACAGAAAAACTAGTCAAAACGGTTCCGCCGGAGGAATAAAAAGCCCCCTACAATAAATTCAGCAACGGCGATTTACACCGGTCAGCGCGTAGGGCATCAAGCAGTAGTCTTAGCAGTCGCGCTCACTTGTTTTGCAGTACCGTTGCTTCGCACGAACCAAACTGAGGTGAGTGCTGGGCCAAGAGCGATCTTTCAGGTTTATGTAGTACTGAAGCTGTGTTCGCCTCTGTTGTTGGTCCCGTACTCACCTCTTTTGACGACATACCAGGAAGTTGACGACACGTTAGGGTTTGACAACAAATTATGAGCTTTCCGGTTCTGGGTGTGGCCGGTGGGCTCGGGTTGGTGGCAACACGAACCCAAACTTACTGTGATGGTTATGTCTGCCTCGCATTAATGCCCTTCTCCTCAAGGTTTGTATCCTCTTCCCCGGCCTCGCAAGAGGCCGTTTTTTCTTCTGCTGCCGATCCATTACAATAGCCGCCGCCTTTAGCCGTCTCGCATAACAACACACGATCACCATATTAGGCACCGGCACAAACCCCGATTTTCCTACGCCGACAAACCCGCCATCGCACGGAGTTCCCATGTTTCCCAAAATATCTTATGAACAAGCTGCCGCCTGGGCGGACAACATACTCGCGCAAATGACGTTGCGGGAAAAATGCGAATACATTGGTGGCGTGGATGTTTTTTTCATTAAAGGGATCGAGCGACTGGGTTTGTCACCCGTTATGTGTTCAGACGCCACCGCTGGTGTCGCATTGCGTGAGCGCTTTTATGATGTGACTTACCAAAACGCAGTCCAGACATCCGTCGCATTTCCCGCACCTATTATGCTTGCCGCCACTTGGAACCCAGAACTGGCCGAGACCTACGCCACCGCCGTCGGCGAGCAGTGCAACGCAAATGGCATTGGTATATTGCTGGGTCCCGGTTTCAACTTGTATCGCATTTCTCAGTGCGGACGAAATTTTGAATATTTTGGCGAAGACCCTTTTTTAATTTCCCGCATGATTGAGCACTACGTGAAAGGCGTGCAAAACACCGGTACCGCCGCCACGTTAAAACATTTTGCTGCCAACAATACCGATTATTTCCGTCGCAAAAGCAATTCCATTGTCGATGAACGCACCTTGCGTGAAATCTATTTGCCGGCATTTAAAGCTGGCATCGACGCTGGCGCCATGGCGGTTATGACGTCCTACAACCTGTTAAATGGCGAGTGGACCGGACAAAGTCGCGAAATAGTCCATGAATTGCTGCGCGGCAAATTGGGTTTTCGCTGGCTGGTGATGAGCGACTGGTGGTCAGTTTACGACGGCAAAAAAGTCGTGGAATCCGGCCTTGATCTGGAAATGCCCGCCTGCCTTGCAACCCTGGGAATTGAGGAAAAAATTCAGAGCGGAGAAGTACAGGAAGCCGATCTCGACCGCATGGTGAAAAGTATTCTCACCACATTAAAAGCGATGGACCTGTTCGACAAAAAACCACAACCGGATCTGATTCACAAATATCCCGAGCATGAAAAAGTTGCCCTGAATACCGCTCGCGAAGGTGCCGTTCTGCTGCGCAATCACAACCAGATTTTGCCGCTGGATAAACAAAGTGAAGAGGATATTTTGTTGCTGGGCAATTACATCCACAAAAAAGCCGTGGGTGGTGGCTCTTCTGAAGTGAAAGGCTACAACCAAGTGACCCTTTACCAGGCATTACATAAAGTCTTTGGCGAACGCGCCCGTTATGAAGCGTCTCCCACGGACGACATCATCCGTAATGCTAAACGCATTATTCTCGCGGTTGGCACTCAGGATGCGGAAAGTTGGGACCGTCCTTTTCAGTTGGAAATCGGAGAGGAGCTTTATGTAAAACGCGTTCTGCGTCTAAACCCAAATGTCATCGTTCTGGTGAATTCCGGCTCGGGTATTCGCATGACCGATTGGCATCAACAAGCGGCGGCTATTCTCTACTGCTTTTACAACGGCCAAAACGGCAATATCGCCATCACCGAAATTCTCACCGGCGACGTCAATCCTTCCGGCAAGCTGCCTTTTACCATCGAGCGTGAATTTAGTGACGGCCCCGGAGCCGGTTATATTCCCAAGGGTGAAGTGCTGTACAACGGTGCCAACGATGAGTGGGAGAAAATCTATCCGGTTTATGACGTGGAATATAAAGAAGGCGTTTTTGTCGGCTACCGTTGGTACGACAGCCGCAACATCGAACCGCTCTATCCTTTCGGTTTCGGTCTTTCCTACACCCAGTTTAGTTATTCCGATCTGGTGGTCAGCCCACCCAAAAGCGGCGACAGCCATGTGGAAGTGCGCTTCCGCATCAGCAACACCGGCAACATGACCGGCCAGGAAATTGCCCAGCTCTACGTTCGCGACCTGCACAGCAGCGAGCCTCGGCCCTATAAGGAATTAAAAGGTTTTCGCAAAGTGCATCTGACACCCGGCGAGCACACGACTGTGCAGTTTGAATTACCCAGTTCCGCCTTCGCTTACTGGTCCACTACGATCGGTAACTGGCTGGTGGAGCCCGGCGATTTTGAGATCCTGGTCGGCAGCTCCTCAAGGGACATTCGCCTGAAGAACCAACTGCATCTGAATTAATGCTCAGATAGTTTTCTGTCGAAATTATTTACACCCCTGCAGCGTCGCACTGGAACGGTGTCGACGCTTGAATCTTTTCACTGCTCAACACTTAACCATTCAACTCGCAAGCGCAACATCAAGACCGGTGCATTTAACAGCGTACCAGCCGCTTGTTTCGGGCTCCGCAGCGGTGTTTCAACTGTTGGTTGCCTACGCAACAATCCAAACAGCCGCCATCAGCACCAACCTGCGAAGCATCTCCAAATAACCTAACGCCGGCAGATTTACAGAAGGTATATAAATTGCTAATAAGCAATCGCTAATGTGTTAGCTAATTGCACGATGCAGCACGGTGGATGGCGCAACAACCACCGGCAGCGAGGCGCGACACTCAAAGAGTGCGTGCTAGACGGAGATAACAATAAAAAAACCGGTTCCGCGGCCTCTTATCAACGCATTGCTGTGGATTGCGCATCCCAGCCTTCATAACGCTCGCAATCAAGGACCTCCAAATGACCATCTGTCCGCGCGCCGCCCGCGCAACCCTGTTTAAGCTAACGCCGCTTTTTGCTGCCATTGCCGGCCAATTTTTGCTCGTTAACGGTGCTGGCGCCGCCCCCGCGGGAGGCACAGTGGTCGGAGGCAGCGGGTCAATCCAACAAAGTGGTCTCGATACCACTGTCACCCAAACGACAGATCGGATGGCCATCGACTGGGCAAGTTTTAATGTCGCCGCCGACGAGCGCGTTGCCTTCGTCCAGCCAAACGAATCATCAATCGCGCTTAACCGCATTCTCGATGCAAGCGGCAGTCAGATCCTCGGCCGCATCGACGCCAATGGCCAGGTCATCCTGATGAACCCCAACGGCGTTTTCTTCGGTGCCGGCGCCACCGTGAACGTTGGCGGCCTAGTTGCATCGGGCCTCGCCATCGACACAGATGACTTTATGAACGGCGATCTGCTTTTGCAGGCCGTGGACGGCACGGCGGGCACGGTGATCAACCACGGCCTGATCAATGCGGCGACAGGAGGCAACGTCGCTCTAATCGGTAAACAAGTTACCAATAGCGGTCTGATCAGCGCCCACCTCGGCCATGTGGCACTGGTTTCCGGCAACCAGGCTGTGGTCACTTTTGATGAGCAAGGCCTAATCGGTGTGCGCGTCGACGAGGCGTCCTTGCAGGCGGAATTGGGCATGGGACCGGGCGTCAATAACAGCGGTACGATCACCGCCTCCGGCGGGAAAATTCTGCTGACCGGCAGCGTCAGCGAAGATTTATTCGCCCGCGCGGTTAATGCCGGGGATCTGAGTGGCGATACGCAAGCGGTAATTCATGAGGATGGCAGCTTTACACTTGGCGCGGGTGTCGATGTTCTTAACACCGGAACACTGAGTGTCACCAGCGATAGCGATCCCGCGGGGGATGTTGTGCTGGTCGGGCGCAACGTCAATCAACGCGGTGTGATTGAGGCTGACCACAGCGTTGGTGGCAAAGCCGGCGGCGTTCATTTGGAAGCGACAAATTCCGTAAGGCTGACCCACGGCGCTTCGATCACTGCTAACGGCGCCAGCGGAACCGGCGACGTTGTTATTAATGGAGACCGGGTGATCGGCAATTCCGATACCAGTATCCAGACCACTGGGGACACGTCTTTCACTGCGTATTTGCAGCTAAAAGCGCCCAAGCTCACGACTCAGGATTTGACCGTTAAAAGTATTGGCACCGTGCGGCAAACCGGTGCGCTTGAAGTGACCGGTACTGCGCATCTGGCGGTGACCGCAGGGGCGGATGTGCGGCTTAGCGACGCAGGCAATGACTTCAACCGGGTCACCATGGATACCGGGCACACCAGTTTTGTCATTCTGCACGACGCCAATGATGTCGAACTCGGTACCCTGGACTTGCTCGACTCCACCGTGCGCGTGAACGCAGATGGCACCATTCACCAAGCGGAGGGCAGTGCGGCGACTCTTGATGCCAGCGATCTGCATCTTCACGCCGCGAGCATTGAGCTCAGTCAGTTGAGTGAGGGCGGCGGTGTCACCGTTTACGATGGCTGGTTGAATCTGCAATTCAGTAAATCCATCAATGCGTTGGATGCTGTGAGCGCACCAGGTAGCTTCAACAACAGCCTGATAACCGCCAAGGGCTATAACGGCGTCGACACACTGATCGCTCGCGGTCAGAGCGAATTCGGCTTAGCGGCAACACTGGATGACTTTTCCGGTATCGACATCGCGGGGCTGACAGCAGCAACCGCGGCTTTTACTACCATTGGCTATGTTCAACAGACCGGTGCGATTCGCCTGAGCGGGGCTTTCAATTTAAATATGGGCGCGGGCGGCACCGCGTTTCTGAATCACCAGGACAACGATTTCCGCAGTGTCAGTTTCAATCTCGGCCACACCAGTGTGGTTGAATTGACGGACGCCAACGACCTGCTGATCGGCAATTTGAATGTCACTGATTCCAGCGTCACCTTCACCAGCCTGGGCACCAATTCAATGATTTCGCAGATGGCGATGACCAACATCGATCTCTACGACAGCACCCTGGCGGTATCTGCAGCGCGCCTATACCTGGGCGACAAACCCTATACCAATTTGCGTCTGCACGGCTTCAGTGATCTGCGTGCGAATTACCTTCGGGGCGCGCGCATTTTTGGTTCCAGCAGCAGCCCGGAAGAATTACCGGAATTTGTGCCGTTTCTCACCTATGGTGATGCCGACGCCACCAGCCTCGAAGCACAAGGCCACGGCAATTTCGCCCTCAATGTCAGCGCCAACGATCTGCAATTCAATATCCATCAGCTACAAGCCACCAACGCACAACTCAGCTCAATTTCGCAGGTTCGCCAAACGGGTGCCATTCAGTTGGATGGCGAGCTTTCCCTCAACCTCGCCGCCGAAGCGGATGTGCTGCTAAACCACAGTGAAAATGATGTCGCTAAACTNNGGCGAGTTGGATCTGGCGGATTCGAATATGGTTATTCGCACCGGTGGTGATATTTATCAGGAAAGCGGCAGCGCAATCACGCTTGCGGACACGGGACTGATCCTCGACGGCGCCAGCATTTCTCTCAACCCGCTGGCCGAAAGCGGCGGCGCGACCCTGTATAACAGCTTGTTGGAATTAAATTTCCGCAACACGATTGACCTCGTCGATGCCTTGCAAACCGGTGGCGAATTTGATTTTTCCACGATAATCGTTAACGGCGTTAACACCGACGAAACCGCGAACGAACTCCTGCTTTCCCAAAGCACTCCGCTGAGTGTTCGTGCCAATCTCAATGCGGAAAATGGC
>DJFQ01000083.1 GCA_002432095.1 Marinagarivorans sp. UBA5868
GGGGCATGTGGAGCTTGAGGAAGACGCGGATTTGCTGGCGATAGCCAGCGCCGTCAGCGGGTGAACGCACCCGCCTCGGCAACTTTACATTTCTTTTCCCGCATATTTGGAATCAAACCCTTTCCAGCACCTCTATAATCGGCGCGTGTTTCGACTGACTGATCGCCGAGGATCTGCATGAGTGTGTTATCGNNNNGACAGCAACGGTCAAACCCGCTTCAGCACTGCCACCGTTTCTCGTGGCAATATCGAAAATCTGGTCACGGCCACCGGCGTACTACAGCCTCGGGAATACGTGGATGTGGGCGCGCAGGTCTCTGGGCAGTTGAAAGTGCTGCACGTGGACGTGGGTAGCCAAGTGAAGGAAGGTGATCTGCTGGCGGAGATCGACGCGACGGTTTATGCGGCCAGAGTGGAAGGCACCCGAGCACAACTGCGCAATCAGCAGGCGCAATTAAAAGACCGCGAAGCACAACTGAAACTGGCCCGCATTAATTACCAGCGCCAAGTGAATTTGCGCAAGGAGGACGCCAGCACCGCCGAAGAGCTGCAGAGTGCGGAAGCGCAATTGCAGTCCGCAGAGGCGCAACTGGACTCTCTCAAGGCACAGGTCGCGCAAACCGAATCCAGCCTGCGCGCCGAGGAGGCCAATCTCGAATTCGCGCGTATTTATGCCCCTATGTCCGGGACAGTGGTATCCATTACCTCGCGCCAGGGGCAAACCCTTAATACCAATCAAACCGCGCCTACCGTTCTGCGCATCGCCGATTTGTCGGTTATGACGGTGCAGGCACAAGTGTCCGAAGCCGACATCGGCAAACTCACCCCTGGTATGCGCGTTTATTTCACCACCTTCGGCAGCGGCGGCAAACGCTGGTACAGCACACTTAGCCGGGTTGAGCCCACACCCACCATTCTCAATAACGTGGTGCTCTACAACGCGCTGTTCGATGTGCCCAACCCGGATGGCGACCTGATGACGCAGATGACGACACAGGTGTTTTTTATTGCCTCGCAAGCGCGGGATGTATTGCAGGTGCCGGTGGCGGCGCTGAATTTTAAAAAAGATGAGGCCGACAATCCGCGCTCATTGCAAGCGGGTGCCGAGACTAATGGGCAGAACGCGCAGCCTGCAGGAAAATCCCCGGTGGCTGGCGGTGATCCCACGCAGAAGCGCGAGCCGCGCACGGCCACAATCCGGGTGTTAGGAGCAAAAAACCAAGTCGAAAACCGGGTTGTCACTATAGGCGTCAGCAATCGTGTGCGCGCCGAGGTGCTGTCCGGTTTGGTTGAGGGCGAACGGGTGATTCTCGGCGACGCCAATGATCCGCAGGTGCAAAGCAACAATCGCAACTGGGGTCCGAGGATGATGCGCTGATGTTATCCGCCAGCGAAAAACAACCGCTAATTGAGCTGCGCGGCATCACCCGCACTTATTACAACGGCGAAATTGCCACGCAGGTGTTGCACGGAGTGGATCTGGCGATTTATCCCGGCGAATTTGTCGCGATAATGGGTGCCTCCGGCTCGGGCAAATCGACGCTGATGAATATCATCGGCTGTCTCGACCGCCCCAGTAGCGGTGAGTATTTGTTTGAAGGCCGCAACGTCGCGGATTTTGATAGCGACGACTTGGCGCGTTTGCGCCGGGAATATTTTGGTTTTGTTTTTCAGAGCTACAACCTGCTGCCAGGGATCAGCGCTGCGGCCAACGTCGAGATGCCAGCCACTTATTCGGGCCTGACGCAGGAGGCTCGCCGCCAACGAGCTTCCTCACTGCTCGCGCAATTGGGCTTGGGCGAGCGCCTTCACCACAAACCCAATCAATTATCGGGCGGCCAGCAGCAGCGTGTTTCCATTGCCCGCGCTTTGATGAACGGCGGCCGCATTATTCTCGCCGACGAACCCACTGGCGCCTTGGACAGCCGCAGCGGCGAGGAAGTGATGAAGCTTCTGCAGGAGCTTTCCCGTCAGGGCTACACGATTATTCTGATTACCCACGATGCAGAAGTGGCGGCGCACGCGGACCGCCTGATCGAAATTCGAGATGGCCGTGTGGTGGCGGATCCCGGCCCCGCGATCAACCGCAATTCACCTTCGACCGAGAACACCGTAGTACACGGAACACCGTCTTTTTTCGCTGAACTTCGTGCCGGCGGCAAAACGGCGTTGCGTTCTTTAATGGGTAACGTGTTCCGCACTGTGCTGACGTTATTGGGCATTGTTATCGGCGTGGCCTCGGTCATCACCATGCTGGCCATTGGCGACGGCGCAAAAAAAGAGGTGGTGGAGCGTATCAGTGCCATGGGCAGCAACCTGTTGCTGGTGCGGCCCGGCGGTCCCAACCAGCGCGGTGGTCGCTGGGGTGTTTCGACTTTGGTGCCGGAGGATGTGACGGCGCTGAATGAACTGCCCAATCTCGTTGCCATTCCCGAACTTACCGGCGGTCAGACTTTGCGATACGGCACCGAGGATCACAGCGCAGAGGTGAATGCGACTTCGTCGTCGTTTCCAGTCGCGCGGCAGTGGAACGTTGCCCACGGGACATTTTTTGATATGGAAGACGAAAGCGCTTATGCCACTGTGGCGGTGTTGGGTAAAACCGTCGCGGATAAGTTATTCGGCCAGCGCGACCCGCTTGGCGAATATCTGATTATCAATAATATTTTGTTTCAGGTGATCGGCGTAATGAGTGAGCGCGGCGCCTCACCTATGGGGCAGGATCAGGATGATGTGGTGCTGGTACCATTTACGACCGGCAGCTTGCGCATTTTCGGCCAGAGTTTTTTGCGCAATATCACCATTGCTGTCAGCGATCCCGATTTAATGGATGCCACACAAGCGGCAGCGCAAGAATTATTGCTCGCCCGCCACGGTACCGAGGATTTTACAATCCGCAATATGGCGTCGCTGATTGATACCGTTTCAGAAACTCAAAACACAATGACCATTTTATTAGCGTCCATTGCGGCGATTTCACTGTTGGTTGGTGGTATTGGCGTGATGAATATTATGTTGGTAAGCGTTACGGAGCGGACCCGGGAAATTGGTGTGCGTATGGCGACGGGTGCGCGACAGCGGCATATTTTGCAGCAGTTTTTAATTGAGGCGCTGGTGGTTTCAGCGCTCGGCGGCATTATTGGTGTGATTTTAGGTTTGTCGGCGACGGCGTTGGTGGGTTCTTTTGGTACACCGGTTTCTTATTCGATGTTGCCGGTGGTATTGGCGTTTAGTTGTGCGTTTGCGACAGGATTGATTTTTGGATTTTTGCCGGCGCGGAAGGCGGCGGGCTTGGATCCTGTGGCAGCTTTGGCTTCGGAGTGATGGTCTTGGGTATTTCCAACCCCGCTTCAGAGCTCCACCAATAATTTTTGGGACCGCCACGAGTACGTCCATGTAGGCTCCCTCACCGACGTCCTGTCGGTGAGGGTCCCAAAAATTATTGCTGAAACTCTTACGCTCCGAGCTAACTCAGAAAGATCGGCGACGATAAACGAGGAAATGAAGATTTTTTCTCTTCGAGGATATATGAAGTCAAATTTATTTTTATTGAATCTCGCTCATAATTCCGCAGCGACGGGTTCCGGATGGGGTTCTGAAAGCCTCATGCCCCGGATGGGCATGGGGCAGGCCCCAGGGAAGGGTTCACGCCGGTTTCAGAACCCCATCCGGAACCCCGAGCACTCGATGACGCAGAAATGGAAAAAAAATATTGGAGTTCACGCGTTGCTTTTTGCAGTATTTACGTCAATCACCGCCTGCCAATCCATTCCGCAAACCGCACGTCCACAAGTTGATTTGCAAACAACTGAAACAAGTGAGTATTTCAAAATCGTTCCCAGCGTCGAAATTGAAAAAGACTGGTGGAATTATTTCCAATCTCCGCAACTCACTCAGCTGATTGAATTAAGTCGCCAGCAAAACCCGGATTTGCGTATTGCCAGCGAAAGAGTGCGGCAAGCAGAACTGCAAATGCGCATCGCCGGCGCTTCTTTATTTCCGTCATTAACCATTAATGGCAGCACCGGTTCTGGACGCAGTCGTTTCGATGGGGATGAGTGGGAAAACAGCGAATCCAGCCGAGTTGGTCTGGGCGCAAGTTATGAAGTGGATTTGTGGGGCGGAATATCGGCGGATGTCAGCGGTGCACGAGCCGATTTTCGCGCGACGCAATACGACGAGGTGGCGGCCGCACTGAGTATCAATGGCGCGGTTGCCAGCTCGTGGTTTCAGTGGCTGGCTTTGCAGCAACGTATCTCCAGTGCGGAAGAAAATATTCGCATCGCGGAACGCATCGCGCAGATTGTTCAGGCTCGTTACGACAACGGCGTCGCAACGGCGGCGGATGTATCGCGACAAAAAACGAATTTACTTAGCCAGCAATCGAGTTTATTACCATTGCAATTGCAAGCCCGACAGACCAGATCAGTGTTGGCATTATTAGTTGGCGAATCTCCGCTTGATTTCGCTTTGCAAGCTAACGAACAACTACTCGATTTGGTAGTGCCAGAAGTGGGAGAGGGTATTCCTGCGGATGTGCTCACCCGCCGGCCGGATCTGGCGGCCGCTGAAGCGCAACTGCAAGCCGCCGATGCAAATGTCGCAGCCGCCCGCGCCGCACTTTTACCCGGTTTACAGCTCACCGCATCCGCTGCGCGTTCATCAGCTGCATTGTTTTCTCTTAGTCCTCCGGCGGACAGCTTGAGCTGGAGCGTCGGTTTGGCGCAAACCCTGTTCAATGGCGGTCGACTGCGCAACCAAGTAAAACTCAGTGAATCCCAGCGAACCGCTTTAGTGGAACAATATCGCAAAGCGATTCTAACCGCGTTACAAGAAGTGGCAGATGCATTTGATCGCCAAGCCATCAGTATCATTCAAGAAGAAAATCAAAACGCAATTTTGGCGGAAGCCGAACGTACCCTCCGTTTGACTGAAGTGCGTTACAAAGAAGGCAGCGAAGATTTATTAAGTTTACTGGAAGCTCAGCGCACCGTTTTCCAAGCTCGTGACCAACTGGTTCAACAGCGGCAGACGAGACTGGAGGCGGCGGTGGATTTGTATTTGGCGTTGGGCGGAGGGTGGGAAGTGATTGATGAAAGAAGTGGGGGGACATAAAGACAGATCTCAACTCGCTTACGCGAGTTGAGATCTGTGCGGAGTGATTTTTACCGTTAGTTACAACCAACTCGTGAGTTGCCGACAGCTATGTCGTCGAACCAGATATTGCTGATATTGGCCACCGACCCGAACTGTCTCCAGCCGAAGCTGATGTAGGTCATGGAATTGGAAAAATCGGCATTGATGCTATTTTGCCAGTCGCTCGCAGACTCGGCGGAAAGTACCTGTTGATCGCCCACCCAGCCGTACATGTGGTCAAAGTTTGGAGCGTGCTCTACGGCCCATTCCACACAAGTCCAGGTATTTGCCGGTATAAACACTGTTGGTTGCGCTTTGGTGAACGCATCGCCTGGTTTAGGGCTGAATCCTCCAAGATAAGCGCGCTGAACTGGGCCAAAACGCAGCTCTCTTCCATCATCCGATCCCGGCGTTTGCAGCGTTCCGATAAAGTGCGCGTGATCTCCGCCGCCACCAGCTGATCCGCCTCCCAATTGCGCGGGACTGTAAACCCATGCCCTCACATAAATGGTGCTAGTGCCCTGTGGTAAAGCTCTGAAAATAAAATGAGGGGCCATTGCGTTGGAGGTGCTCACTTTGACAGAACGCGTGCCGGAGTGGGCGCGACTGCTGTCCAGCACAGCATTAGATCCTGGATCTGGCGTGCGGCTGAAGTCTACTAGGCCATAACCTAAAATAGTCCGCCAACCTGCAGGCACTTCACCAGCTGCGCCGCTTTCAAAGTCGTCATTAATAATCAAATCCCCTCCACCAGAGCTGCTTGAACTAGATGATGAGCTACTGGAGCTTGAACTAGAGGAGCTCGAGCTTGAAGAACTTGAACTGGATGAACTCGACGAACTGCTGCTGGAGCTGGATGAACTACTGGAGCTGGAAGAGCTGGAGCTGCTGGAACCGCCCGAAGAGCTCGCGCCGCCGCAGCCGGTGAGTATGAGCGCCAGAGATAACGCAAAGGCGCCGCCAAAATTGCTGATGAGAGTATTGTCTTTTGCCATGTGAACACCCTGGGAATTGTTGGCCCGGTTGTGGTTATTGTGTGGCGATGGTAACAACCTTGTGGTCAAAAAGCGCTTAATGAGAAATGAAGTGTGATTTTGATCATGAATGGGTTTGCAACTTTGCTGGTCGCGGACGAAATTGGAGCTTATAAAAAGAACGGCACCTGTTGGGTGCCGTTCTTGGTGCTTACAACACGCTAATTCTTACTGAGTTTGGCAGGTTAATACACCGACGCAGTTTGTGTTGTTCTCCCATCCCCACCCCGTGTCCTGGTTTTGGCACATTGGAATCTGAGATCCGTACCAGTTGCATTGCGCGGGGGTGCCGCCGGACGAACTGGAGGAGCTTGATGTAGTGCCGTTGACCACTCCGTAGGGGTTCGGTTGGCTGCTACAAGTGCTGGCGGCAACACAATTCTGGTTGTTCTCCCAGCTCCAACCAGAGGTGGCGACTTGGCAGAGAGGAGCGGGTGTTCCCCACCAGTTGCAGTATGCGCCGGACGTGGTGCCGGAGCTGGATGAGCTGCTGGAACTGGAGGTTGAGCTGGAGCTGGACGATGAACTGGAACTGCTGGATGACGAGCTGGAGCTGCTCGATGATGAAGAGGATCCCGTGCTGACGGGAATAAAATTCCAAGCCGAACTCCACCAGCCGATGACGCGATCGTCGTCCGCCGCTGTTACAAGCTCCAATCCGGTCTCGCTATTTTCCATGTGGATATAGTGGCCGGTGGCTTTATTGACTAAGCGAAATTCCTTGCCGCCACCGTTTAAATACCAGTCCGCATAACCGTTGGTTTCCAATTCGTCGACAAAAAGAGCCGGACCAGTGGGGTTTATTGTCAAATAATCGTTGACGGAATCAGCTTTGCGCAGGCGGAAGAAGATTTCTTCACTCGGCTCGTCAACTCGTTCGATGGCCCAGTGCAGGGCCGCCGGCAAGGATGACTCACTTGCTTGGCTTATGCCGGCGCTCTGATTGATAAAGCGATCGCTTCGGTATTTATTACGCAGCGCGTAGACACCATCGGTAGGAAGTGGATGCAGGTTGCCGACGCCGGTGCGAATACTGTCGAACACACCGGTGCGAATGCAGTCCTGACCACAGCTTGTCGGAAAAACGGCGGGCGCTCCCATGTACAACTCATTGAGTTCTGCCACTCGGCCCTGCATAAATTCCGCGTGGTAGTGCGCCCACCCGGATACCACCTCGGGCCGAAGACCATTTTCATCTGCGGGTGTATAGCCGTGCTGCCCACCACCGTGAAGCCCATCTATGCCATTCCAGCGAAATAACCGCTCGGAATTCCATTGCTCAACGATATGCAAAAGTTCATGAAAAGCCGCTTCATGAGGCAGCTCGCGCTCACCTGTCTCCAAGCTAGTGTTACGCGTCAAAATTGGGGCGCCAGCGCTATCTGCAACGGTTTTCTGACCGGAATAGAAAGGTTGCTGGACAAAGGCATAGCCACCCAAAGCACCCGCGTAAATAGCCGATAGACCTTCGACGTTATAAATCACCATTACCACGTCATATTGATCCTGCAAGCGGCGCAGGTTAGCTTCTTGAAGAAACCTTCCGGTATCCACCGCCCAATCAAAGTGACGGATTGCCGGCTCCGTGACCACCGGGTGGAGGCTGACATTCCAGCGGTTGAGCCCGTAGGAGAAAGGTCGCACGTAATCTCGATCCGTCGCAATCATCATGTTGTAAAAGCGGTCAATGTACGACTCATCCAGGGTGAAATTGCCTATAAATTGATTGTCTTTGTTGTACGCGACAGTATTTTTTACCGGCAATATCACAATGCTCAGCTCGCGTTGCACAGGCAGGGCTGGTGTTGTGGTCAAGTCGGTGATGGTATCGCTGGTGAGCGAGAGCGTTTGTTCAAAATAGCGTCCAGAATAGGCGGTATGTTCCAGGTCGCGCTGTACCACGTCGCTGCCCTGCCGTTCAAAACCGGTGAGGTTTATGGGCTGTTGGGAAAAACCGCCGACGGCAACGCGATATTCACCCTGCGGTAGCAAAAATGTTTTGTTATCGGCAACGGTAAACCCGGTAAAAGAGTCATTGATATAGATATATCCGGCTTCCCCTTCAGCCAAGGTGTTATGCACGACTTGCAGGCTGCGTTTTGGCAGAGCATTAACGAGTGGCACGTTGTAGGTTTGGTCGAAAAACAAATCCCATTTAACCGTCATGTCCTCACCGGGCTCTGCGTCGAATTGCGCTGGTGAAATTTGGGCATTGCTGCCACAAGGTGCAGCGTTTGTTGTACATGCGACATTAAAGCTTGCGGGTGAATCACCGGTCACCGTTATTTGTAGTGCAAACTCAGTAAAGCGGGACGTGGGGTTAAATGCGCGAACTCTAAGAGCATTGTCACCCGCGCCGAACAAATGCGTTATGTCGAGAGTTTTGCCCATGTCAGTAGTTTTTAACGGAACCGCTGGATGATCACCAACAGAGAGATAAATCGGATAGTAAATTTTATCCAGCGTTACACTCACGGTGGCTTGCGCACTGGCGTGTGCGGAACAAAAGACCAGAAAGATCAGTGTTGTCCACCAATGTAAAAAATGTTTTGTCCGACCGCGGGAGCATGTCGGGAGTTGACGTGCAGACGTGTTGCGACCTACGAGAAAATCCATACTGCATCTCCTGCTTAATGTCTGTGAAAAAGAGGGGGGTGGAAGGAGCGGCAGAATAGCGCCGCTCATTTGCAGAACACAACAATAATTTACGCGTGAAGTAAATGCCGGCTTATCGACCGCTTCACCCTTTTTATCAGCAATTTATTTTAGTTTTATGAATAGGGTGGGTTCAGGGCGAGCGAAATAGCCGGCGTGGAGATCCGGCGGAATGCTTGAATGGTCGAATGTGGTGCGCAGGGTAAAGGGCGTAGTGCGGGGGAGTTCGATGCTCAGGCTTAGTCTGCGGGATCTATTTATGAGGTTTCGCGTTATTTTTTTGCGCAAACGGCTTTTTAGCTACGCTTTTTTTCGCCGCTTTTGAGTTTCTTGCTTTCGCCGCCATTTGCGGAGCAGGTTTAGCAATATGCGTCGCAGATTTATCGATAGTAACGGACGGGTTTTTTTGNNCGCCTGGCATAGCGCTACAGCGACATATTCTTCAAATTGATCGGCTGGATCGAAAACACGATCAAATTGTTCGGTGATCGTTGTGAGTTGCGCTCGTACCTGTTCCACAGCATCGGGTGCATTGGAGTCAATGTCCACGATGCTGTCGCTGCGCATCAGCATCTGATTCCAAAATAGAGTGTTATTTGCCATCTGAATTGCCGTCCGTCAGTTTTGCTTAACCGCCAGGATTTCAAAATGCTTATGTTTGCCGTTTGGCATTGGCCACTGAATACGCCCGCCGATTCGCAAGCCCAGCAATGCGACACCCACAGGAGAAAGCACAGAGATTTTCTTCTCTGCGATATTCGCGTCTCCAGGGAAGACCAAAGTAACCGTGGTTTCAGTTTTCGTTTCCAAGTCGCGATAAGTGACGGTGCTGTTCATCGCCACTGCATCCCCAGGCAGGTTCTTGATATCGACGATATCCGCGCGCGACAGCTCTTCATCCAAGGCGTCGGCTAATTCCAACTCGCTGTCTCGGATGAGCGGCACCAAGCGCTGGTAATCCGTGTTGCTGACGATGAGGGATACGGGTTCAGTATGTGCTTGTGCAAGTGTCATAAGGGTTCTCCGCAAATGCAAAAAGGTGCCATTGGCACAGGTTAAAGAGATACAGGAATACAAAGGCGGTTAGGAAGCGCTTCCTAACCGCCCACAAAAAGCAAGGCGATGACAGGCGGGAAAGCCTGAGCATTCGGGAGGAATAATTTGCGGGGTCGAATAGTCGTCATCGTTGAACCTTAGCACTTCGGTCGGCGGCTGGCCAGCCTTAGGCCGTGGCGCCATCCAATTGCGCGACGACCATCGCCTTTGCTACCTCCTGCGATGTCTCGACACCGCACAATACCTCGACCAGCTGCAGTGCAAATTCCACTGCTGTACCGGGACCTTGGCTGGTAATCAGCGTGCCGTCCACTACTACCCTATCTTGGCTTACGGCTGTTATTTGCTTGGAGAGTTCCGGCTGATAGGCGGGATAGCACGTAGCAGCGGCGTTTGGAATAAGCCCGTGTCGACCCAGCACCACAGCCGGAGCGGCACAAATCGCGGCAAGCTGGCGACTGGCGGAAATATGACTTCGCAGCAGTTGGATAAGCGCGGCCGAGTCGTGCAGATGGGACGCCCCGGGCATACCGCCGGGCAAAACGATCATGTCCCAAACCTCGTCGGTACAGTCGTCCAGTAATTTGTCTGCGGTTATGCGGACGCCACGGGATGCGATAATTTCCCTCCGATCAGGCATGACCGAGGCGACACACACCTCGACCTGCACGCGGCGGAGCACGTCGACAACGATGACAGCTTCCATTTCTTCAGTGCCATCGGCGATAGGAACCAGAACTTTGGTCATAAATCCTCCGTTAAACGGGAGTGAGAGGGGATCTAATATTAACAAGTTGTGGATTTGCTGGAGGGTGAGTGAACGACTTACGCCGCAAAATAAAAAGCGCATAATTCATTTTTTTGCAACGAATCGGAGAATTCAATGAAAGTCCATGACGTGGATGTGGCAATCCTCGGTGCGGGTACGGCTGGCTTGGGTGCCTACAAAGCAGCCAGCAAATACACCGACCGAATTTTATTGATCGATGGCGGCCCGCTTGGTACTACTTGCGCCAGGGTCGGCTGTATGCCGAGCAAATTGTTGATTGCCGCCGCCGAAGCTGCTCATCAAAGCCGTCACAGCGAGATTTTTGGCGTGGTGAATTCTTGCACAACAATTGACGGCAAGGCGGTTATGGCAAGAGTCCAGCGAGAGCGCGATCGATTTGTGAATTTCGTCCTCAAATCGATAGAGGGCATTCCCGAGGCTAGAAAAATATATGCCTTCGGTGAATTCCTCGACAATCACCGTTTGCAGTTATCCAATGGTGATCAGGTCACAACCAAAGCGGTGGTTATTGCCACCGGATCGCGGCCGAAAATACCGCCACTTCTGCGCAATCTGAAAAATCGTCTTCTCGATACGGACACTGTATTTGAATTAAAAGAGTTGCCAAAAAAAATGGCCGTTTTTGGTCCTGGCGTTATTGGCTTGGAATTGGGTCAGGCGTTTGGTCGGCTTGGAGTCGATATTAAATTATTTGGTGCTAGTGGCAGTATCGCCGGATTGAAAGATCACGCGTTAAAAGAATATGCATTAAAGATTTTCGCGGAGGAATTTTATCTGGACGCGAAAGCGGAGGTGGAATCGGTCGAAGATGTGGGGAATCAAGTGCGCATACGTTTCGCTGATCATCAGGGGAAAATGGTGGAGGAGCTATTCGATTATGTGCTCGCTGCCACCGGCAGAGCGCCAAACCTAGACCAGCTCGGTCTCAAAAACACGCGCTTGTCACTCAATGATCGCGGTGCGCCGGATTTTGATCCGTTCACTACACAATGTGCAGAGAGCAATATTTTTATTGCCGGTGATGTCAATGCCGACCGGCCACTGCTGCATGAGGCTGCGGATGAGGGCAGGATTGCCGGAGAAAATGCCGCACAATTTCCCGTTGTGCGCACAGGTCTGCGCCGCACGCCTATTTCCATAGTGTTTAGCGACCCACAAATAGCTTCGGTGGGACTAAATATTGAGCAGGTGAAATTGCGTTGCAATCAATGTTATGCCTGTGGCGAAGTAAGCTTCGAAGACCAGGGTAGGTCGCGGGTTATGGCCCAAAACAAAGGATTGTTGCGTGTCTACGGAGAGCACGGCACTGGACTGTTTCTCGGCGCCGAAATGATTGGCCCACGGGCCGAGCACATTGCCCATTTATTAAGTTGGGCTGCGCAGCAGCGGATGACCGTCGCCCAAATGCTTGACATGCCGTTTTACCATCCGGTGGTGGAGGAGGGACTGCGCACTGCGTTGCGTGATTTGAACGCCAAACTGAAGATAGGCCCGGAAAATGTAAAAGACTGTATGGATACGGGCCCCGGCGCTTGACGGCGCTAAGCA
>DJFQ01000167.1:0-1506 GCA_002432095.1 Marinagarivorans sp. UBA5868
GAGAGCGAACCCAGACCGCCAATCACGAGCATGCCCACCACAATGTCTGGATAATTAATTAACGAATACGCATTCCAGGTGAAATAACCGATGCCGTATTGACCGGAAATAATTTCACCCGCCAAAAGGGAAAACCAGCTCACCCCCATACCAATCGCCAATCCCGCCGCAATACCTGGCAATGCCGCTGGCAATACCACGTGCCAGAACACCTGGAGCTTGGATGCCCCAAGAGATTGGGCTGCCCTTACCAGCACTTCTGGCGTTTGCTCCACACCGTGAACGGTATTGAGAATGATGGGAAACAGCGCGCCCAAAAACGTGATGTACACAATGGAGGATTCTTCCGTGGGCCACATCAATATTGCCAAGGGAATCCACGCAACGGCGGGTATAGGCCGCACAATTTCGATATACGGCAGCACCGCCGCGCGCATGTATTGCGAGCGACCAACCAACAGTCCGATCACAATGCCCAAACAGACTGCAAGAGAATAGGCGATGAGAATGCGACGCAGGCTTACCAGGATATGAATATAAAATTCCCGGTCCGCCAGGTGGGATAAAAATGCGCTGCCAACTTTCGCTGGCGCGGGAACATTTTCGAAATTAATAAAAAAATTGAAACTGTAATTTGTGGCGAGATGCCAGAGAACAATTCCCATGAACAGTGAGGCTGTGCCTACCAGCATCATGCCAAGCCTAGGATGAACCGTCCGATACCACGCCGAATAAGCTGCTTTTTGCCCCGCCGACATCGCATATTTTTGGGCTTCGGGTAGCTCTCTTTCTAAAGGCAGCGACGCAACGCTGGCAGTTGTGCGACCCGCCGTGTTTTGCACTGTGGATTTCTTTTGGTCGACCATGTCCGCGCCGCGGCGATTATCAGCGTAGGTTGCTCTCATTATCTCGACTCACTTGATTCGGCTGAGTCTGCGCCCGCAGCGCAGACCGGGATTTGCGAATGTTTCTGAGCTATAGGCTGGCGTAACTTTGCACAGTGGCCAACGCATCATCCAACTTCATCACTTTGCCATTCATTTTCCCAGCGTAGGCGTCGGCATCAGGCTTGCGTAAGAAGGTGGTAAATCCTCTATCCGTCTGCACAAAAAACGCCGTCTTGCCAAATAATTTCAACCCGGTATTTTTGTCGTATACATAAGTAGCGTTTAACTTGGCTCCGGTATCACGGAAGCTGTTGAGAGCGGTTAGAAATTCATTCATTGATGGATATGTGGTGATGCCGTCACGCGCATGCCATATTTCCATAGGCAATCCCGCGTTCGCCAAGGCGGGGTCGATGATCGCTGCCTTTTCCGCACTGTAGTCTTTACCCATCTCCGTATACGCCGTCTGTAAATATTCCTCGGTAATCCACGCTTGCAAATCCAGCGGAGGCGACGCCTTTTCCTTGGATAGAACTTCGTGGTTATGCTTTAACGCATCAACCCAGCGAGTTTTAATAGTCGGATCCAATGTCAAATGGCCGCCCTTGGAGAAGTAGAT
>DJFQ01000167.1:1527-6409 GCA_002432095.1 Marinagarivorans sp. UBA5868
TACTCTTTCAGGAAATCCTCTCTCACCACCACACCATGCAGATAAGGAACACCGGTTTCACTACCATCATAAATTTTGCGTCCTGTGCCGCGAAATTCCATCAATTCCGACCATGGGCAAAAATCTGCATGAGCATCAATTTTTTTCGCCGCAATGTTCGCTGCGCCCACCGCCGGGCTTTGATTTTTCAACCCGAATTTATCAGTCGCAATGCCATTATCCTGCATGGCTTTTAACAGCATCCCCCAAGCGGCGCTTCCCACAGGCACAGACACTTCTTTACCGACCAGTTGCTCAATGCTGTAGATGTCCGAATCCACCGGCACGACTATGGCGTTGCCACTGCCTTTAAGATTATACCCGGTGCCCGCAATGTATTTTGTGCGCAGCGATTTTGTGGCCTGAAAATTGGCGCCATTGACGATAAGTGGATAATCGCCCATCACGCCGAAGTTGAGTTTGTTGGCCATCATTTGATTGGTGATTGGACCACCGGAAGAGTAATCGCTCCAACTGATATCGTATTCCACTTTTGCGTATTTGCCGGTTTTCGGCAAATACTTTTCCAGCAATTTCAATTCCTTTACCACAATTCCCGCTGTGTAGGTATCGGTGCACATACTCTGGTGGCCGATGGCAATTCGCACGGTTTTCGCATCTGCACTGGTGGCCACCAACGCCAGAGAAAGAATAAAAAAGCACTTCAGCCACTTGCCGGCGTTGTGTGTGATTAGGTGGTTGTTCATAGCATTTCACTCCTCAAATATCTTGTTAAAGCCGGACAAATCCAGCGGTGCTTGGCGGCAAGCAACTTGTAATAACATGATATATCCACGTCAATTACTGGCGCACAAGTTATGCCAAATTGCATTCTCAACTTTCGTTAATCTACAACTCGTTATTTTTTATAAGAATTTTTTGAGGCCAATGGCGGGCAGCATCATGTGCTCAATATGGGTGGGCTCTTATCTGCGCCCTGATATTGCGCATTCCGTATTAAATATCCCAATTGCCGGGCATTTTGTAGAGCCGATGCTCCCACTGATTAATACAAGTCGTCCCGCGGACCAATCACCTTATAGGTCAGCCACGCACCCTGACTTTGGACGCCGCTTTTGCTTACGCATTGGATCGTCATCAAAAAACAAACTGTGTCTGAAAACGCATATTGGTTTGCTCAACGGTGGTCGCATCCGAGTCCACGATTTCTACTCGATATCGCAGCGTTAAACCTTGCCAATAACCACCGAAGCTGTATGTCGCATCAAAATCTGTTGCACTTCGGTCAACGACTTGATCGAAGTCAAAGTCTGCATAGCTCATTTTTAAAGCCCACTGAGCATTGGGGTTATAGGCAACGGTGAGTTTGCCCGCGCTGCCGGCATCCACATTTTCAAATGTTTCCAGCATGTTGTTGGTGAAGAGTGGGCTGGTCGAGAATGTGAAGGGCGCGAGAAATGCACCGTTTCTAAACGTGCCCGGTTCGCTGGCCACGGAGTTGTAACCAAGCGTCAGTGTGATTTTTCCCATTCCGCTGCCCAGCTGCACTCCGTAGAGATTGGAATCCACCTCCCCTAACCATGCATCGCCTGTATCACGTTGACTTCCGTACTGCACATTTATAAATGGTTTAAAGCCACCAATTTCCGCGAATGCGTAATCACCACGCAAATAAAAAGAGTCAAAAAGCTCGGCATAGCGGGTGAGCCAGGCCTCCGTCTTCACTGAGCCGCTGCTGTAAGACAAGCCGAGATTTAAAGTGCCGGAGGTATTGCGAATTTGTCCTAGGCCAAGGCGACTACTGTTCCACGCGCCTACATCAACAAATTCATCACTGTTGCGATTTTTAATCGCGTTGATGTAATCAAATTCGATCGCAAAACCTTTTAAACCAGAGGCCTTATAACTGAATGCCTCGAACGCAAATGGAATCATGAAAGCATCGCCGGAATTGGCAAATGGCGTTTCGATTTTTTGTCTACCTAAGGTAAAACGGTGGCTGGCGTGTGCGAAGCTGATATAGGCTTCGCCCAACACCTCCAAATCACTGCCGAGACGATTATTCACCTTCATGGGATCATCGCTGTTCGTTCCCATATCCTGAGCGGTGTAATAACCCATTCCCAACTTGACACCACTTATTTCCGCCGTCTCTCCTCGTAAAGCTCCACCGAGAGAAAATGCCGCTTCATCCGGACGAAAGTCATATTCCCGGGTGTTGTAATAAGCGCGAATATTGCCGGCAATTTTACCCTCATTAAAAATAGTCCGGAGTTCATCCGCATACAACGACTGGGTTGGCACGAACATCAAAGGAAAAAAAATGGGATATTGATGAGTTTTCATTCATAAGCCTCGCAAAAGATTTTTCTGGCAGGTAAGGAGAAGACGAAAAATCGTATAGCGGTCGCAAACTTGTATTATCAAGGCATAACGACTCGTATCTTGAAAGGCCATAACTGTGCCAAACGCAGCGTCTGGAAAATTCCTTATGAAAGGATGTTGTAAATAATGAAGAAAATAAATTGTTCGATAAGCTGCAGTATTTCGCAGACTTGTTAAAAGCGGCACCAAAATCGTTCAGCAATCATCCATTGCACTATCACGCTGGCGCCCACCCGCTGGCGATTTAATACGACTAATACAAGTTTTAGAATGCACCAAACGCGCTTCGATGCATCAAAGAAGCGACAAAGCAACTTCATTGACATTAAATTGGCAATTCCTCCATGCAGAAATCCATCCCTTTTTCCCTACTGGAACTGGCCTCGATACGCGAAGGCAGCGATGCCTGCGAAACATTTAAACAATCCCTGCGCTACGCCCAGGCGGCGGATGGGTTGGGGTTTAAGCGCTTTTGGCTTGCAGAGCACCACAATATGGAGGGAATCGCCAGCTCGGCCACAGCGGTATTAATCGGCCATATCGCCAGCGGCACGCGAGCAATCCGTGTGGGATCGGGCGGCATCATGCTCCCCAACCACCCTCCATTAGTGATTGCGGAGCAATTCGGCACCTTGGCAAGTCTTTACCCTAACCGCATCGACCTGGGATTGGGCCGCGCGCCCGGCACGGACCCAATCACCGCGCGAGCACTGCGTCGGGATGACCGTGCCGCCGATGATTTCCCCACGGAGGTGGCACTTTTGCAGCAATTGCTGGCGCCCGCCGGGCCGGATCAAAAATTAAAAGCGGTTCCTGGCAGTGGCACACAAGTGCCAATCTGGTTGCTCGGCTCCAGTTTATTCAGCGCGCAATTGGCTGCTCAACGCGGGCTGCCCTACGCCTTTGCGGGACATTTCGCGCCGCGCCTGGTACGCGAGGCGATCCGCCTCTACCAAGCGCAATTTCGCCCCTCCGCCTCACTCGCCGAGCCTTATGTCATTTTGGGTTTGCCACTGGTGATCGCGGAAACCGAAGCGCGCGCGCAATTAATTGCCACCACAGGACAACAGCGCATCCTCGCTCTCTTTCGCAATCAACCGTTATGGCTGCGCCCACCGAGACAGAGCATGGAAGGTTTGTGGACGCCGCAGGAAGAAGCGGGCGTGAAGGAATTTCTCGCACTCGCCGCGATAGGCACACCGGAAAAAGTGAAGGCTCACCTGCAACGTTTAGCAACGGAAATGAACATTAATGAATTTATGTTCGCCAACGATGTATACGACCCAGATGAACGTATTCACGCGCTTGAATTGTTGATGTCGATTCAATAATCCATTGTTGCAAAGTCACCTTCACAATACGGCCGCGTAAGAGCGCCGCAGAAGGCACTCATGGCATAGCGGCTATACATAATCATATGATGAAAGATATTATCCCCGCGCAAGAATCTCGCCGAACATACGGCATACCTTCTCTCGCAAGATCAGGATCCAGGAGACTATAAGAATGATCGTAAACCCTCCCAATCGCTTCACCCGTTTGCTGACCATAGCCCTTGTTGCGTTCGGCTGTCATATGGTCGCTCCGGCTGTTGCACTCGACGATGTTATGACCCCAATCGCGACGCCGAAACAACCAAAGGCCATTGAACTCGATACCGGCCCACTGCCAGGCGCGACTGCTCAGGAATCCTGGCATAGTCAATACGGCAGCCAATTCGCCCGCAACGTCACCGTTGCGACCCTAACACCTTTTTTACCCAAGAAACGCAAAGCCACCGGCGCTGCGGTGATCGTTGCACCAGGTGGTGGCTTCCGCACTTTATCCATGAGCAATGAAGGCTGGGAAGTTGCTGAAGCCCTGGCCGACAAAGGCGTTGCCGCTTTCGTCCTCAAATATCGCCTCAACCAAACACCCGCAGACATGGCCGCATTTGAAAAACATATGGCCGAGTTGTTTTCCACTCCGCGCACGATTCGCCCGCTCTCAGAGCAGAATCCAGCGGTAGACCTTGCCGTACAGATTGCCGACGCACGCGCCGCTTTTGCCTTGGTGCGCGAGCGCTCCAAGGAATGGCGAATTGATCCTGATCGAATTGGCATGATCGGTTTCTCAGCGGGTGCCATGCTCACAATCGCGACAACTCTTCATGGCAAAGACGCCAAACCTGCTTTTATCGCCGATATTTATGGCCCCTTGAGTAAAGTGGATGTACCCGCTGATGCACCACCACTATTTGTAGCATTGGCTGCGGACGACCCATTTTTTGCCACCGCTGACTTTGGCCTTATCGACAGCTGGCGCGCAGCCAAACGTCCGGTGGAATTTCACTTTTTTGAACAGGGCGGACACGGCTTCGGCATGTACGACAAAACCACCACCAGCACGGGTTGGTTCGATAACTATGTTCGCTGGCTGGATATGCATGGGTATTTGGAGCGTAAAAAGAAATAAATGGTTGATTAATAAAAAAGGCGATGCACATGCATCGCCTTTT
>DJFQ01000141.1 GCA_002432095.1 Marinagarivorans sp. UBA5868
AGCCTATGGTGTGGCGGCCTATGTGCAGGGGCCAACCTGCGGTTTGACGCGTTTCATCGTTAATCCCGAAGGCAATACGAACCCAGAGAATTATCTCGCAGAGCAGAATATTTTCCTCACTGGTGAACCCCAGATGGTGGAGTTTTATTTCCAGGTTCCAGATGATGTGAATACTGTCGATATGCCGGTGCAAATGGGCTTTGCTGACAACGTTGGTGGCGAGTTCTTTTTTGACCGAATGGTTGCCATGCCCATACCGGTGATGCCGCAAATTGAAGAGGGCAATGAGGCTCGTAACTCCGACTTTGAACAGAGCGATACCTCTATAAGTGTCGAGGATTCTTGGGGGCAGTCTGGAACGGGTGTCACCTTCTCGTTGAACACAGATCCAGACCACGTGCAAAACGGCAATAACTCAGTAAAAATTGTTTTTGACGGGTCGGTCGGTGATGGTGATCCATGGGCTATTGAAGCTGGCCCCGCCGGTGTCCCTGTAACATCCGGCTGGACGTATGTTTTCTCTGGATGGGTTAAAGGAACTCCAGGCGCAAAAGCCAATTTTATAGTGCAAAAACCAGCGGCAGATTGGGATACATATGGTCAACAGGAAGTAACCGTCACGTCCGAGTGGCAGGAGGTTCGATTCGAGGCCGTGGTATCGGGGACCGATGAAGTCCGCCTATTCGCTCAATATAATTTTCCCGAAAACAAGGAAGCCACAATTTATATCGATAATCTCAAATTGATTCCGCCAGATACCTGCCCATATGCCGGTACACTCCCTAACTTAATTAGTACAAACGAGGCATTGTTCGAGTACAACCATGTTGTTAACGGTGGCTTCGAAGATGACTTGATGGAAACTCTCGGGTGGGCAACAACTGAAAATAATGGGTCTGCCGCACAATTTGAAATGCAGATTGTGGGCGACGAATTGAATCGAACGCTGGTAAACACTGGCTATCAATCTCTAAAAACCACTATCGCTCAAGTCACCAATAATCCAACGGATATTCAGGTTGGCCCGGCAGACCTCTATGTGGTGCCTGGTCAAACTTATATTTATTCTGGTTTCGTACGCGGGCCTGTGGGTGCCGGCGCGAGCTTAACCACGACCTTGCCAGATTCACCCTCCACGTCCATGGAAGGTGTATCGGTGCCATTTAACAATTTGTGGCAACAAGTAACCTTTGATTTTACCGTGCCTGATATGGTGCCTGTACTTACCCCAGAAGAGTTGGCGGAAGCAGGTTTTGCAGAGGACGAAGTACTTACTCGGCTGAATATGGTTGCCAATTTGGGTTATCCAGAAAATGAAGGAAAACACATTTATTTGGATGATTTTGTCTTATTGCCGAATGCGATTCGCAATGGTGACTTGGAAGACAGCGCAGCCACTGCGCAAGGTTGGACAATGGCGTCGGCGAGCGACTACGCGACCATGGCCCTGGACACTACTGTTGCGCACCTTGGCACCAATTCATTACGAACGGATTTTAACGTGAGTGCTGCTGACACGGTTGAAAGACCAGAAGACGAGCCAGAGGAAGAGGCAGAACCTCCAGTCTTTATCATTAGCCCCGATGATGTTTGGGCCGGCGTTGAAAATATCCCGGTTGCTGGCGGTCGTCGATATTTTGTTTCCGCTCGAGTTAATGGTGAAGCGGGTAGCCTCGTGAAGTTGGCCGTGACTTCCGCAGACGGGTCGCGGGAATTGGCATCAGCTGGTAACGCGGATGAGAATGAAGATGGCATTCCAGACGGTGTCGAATTGGGCGGAGGCTGGCAAGAAATCACTTTTGCCGTGAACGTTCCTTCTGGCATGGAGTCCGTTAATTTAATTGCGCAAATGGGCTATCCCACAAATGCACTGCGAACAATTTATTTGGATACATTCCGCTTAGTGTCGCAAATCCCTCCAGCAGAGGCGAGAGCCGCCAACGTTATATCGAATAGTGATTTCGAAACTGGTGCCACCACAGGTTGGGCCGGTAGCGATGCGACGATTACGGTCGTAAGTTCCCCTGAAGGTGTTTATTCGGGACGTTATGGGCTTTATGTCTCGGCGCGGACTCAACCTTGGGGCTCGGCTCAGTTTGATTTGGAAAATAGCGCACTTACTATAGGTGAAACCTATTTTGCCTTTGCTTGGGTGAAAGTAAATGGAGTGGATCCAGATGTAGTGAGAATGACATTGCGGGTGGACTACGTAGAAGGTGGAACTGATTATCTACCTATTGCCAGCTCTGGTGAGGCGAATACCTTAAATTGGACACGTTTGAGTTCGGTATTCACGTTTACTCCCACAGTAGCGCACAACGGAAAAACTGTGGCAAGCCTCACGCCATATATCGAAACGGATAATCAAGCGACCAATTATTTCATCGACGACGTGTTTATCACCAAAGTGCTTAACGCTAATGGTGGTTTTGAAGCAGGTATGAACGGTTGGAATGCTGCAGGGGCGACGGTAGTGGCAACGGACACCGATGCGCATTCGGGGTCAAGTTCTGCATATGTTTCTAATCGAAGCGATGGTTGGAGTTCCGTGCAATACGATTTACGCGATATTGGCTTGGTTCCGGGTAGGACGTACCTCCTGTCCGCCTGNNACGGCGATGCTCCAGAAAATATCAAGATGACTATTGAGCAACAGGACGATGGCGGCGATACAAATCGGTGGCGCACGATAGCACAGTCATCTGATACCACAGAGTGGGTGCAGCTCAGCAATACCTACACCTATATACCCAATGGTGATGTGGCGACTCTCAAGGTTTATTTTGAGGCGGAGGGTCCTGGTGAAACTGGGGGTGGCGGTGCATATTTTGTCGACGACTTGGTTATCACAGAATTTGTTCCACCGCCGAGCATCATCACCAATGGCGGCCTGGAACAAGGAACCACCACAGGATGGATTGGCAACGGTGCGACCATAGCATTGGTGCAATGGCCACAGGGTGGCGCCCAGATGGGATTTTTCGGCTTGCAGGTTTCAGGCAGAAGCCAAAATTGGCATTCGCCGCAATATCCGTTGCTGCCGCTGGAGCTCGAGGCCAACACATCTTATAAGGCTTCTGTATGGGTCAAAATCGCCAGTGAGACTGCGACAACAGAAACTATGAACTTGACGTTGTTGTTCAATGATGGTCGCGCAAACCCCTATATCAATCTTGCAAGTGCAACTGTCAATTCAAGTGGTTGGACGCAGCTGGTAGGATTTTTTGATTATGTCCCGACTGGCGATGTGACCGATCTCAGACTGTACGTTGAGGCAGCAGGAGCTACCACAAGTTTTTACGTAGATGAGTTGGTCGTTGCTCCCAATTACGTTGTAAATGGCGGGTTGGAAGCGAGCACAACTAATCACCTGGGCTGGAACGGATCCGGCGCCGTCATTTCTTTAAACTCTGATGCAAAGTATTCCGGCGAGCGCTCTCTGTTTGTTACAGGGCGTGCTGCACTCTGGAACTCCGCTCAATATGACTTGAGGAATAGTGGGATGGAACCCGGAAAAACCTATGACATTTCTGCTTGGGTCAAAATCGATGGCGATACTCCGAGCATCATCAAGATGACGATGGAGTCCGCAATCACTGGCAACAATGACTCAATTTATACGCAGCTCGATGCATCAAGAGATACTTCTGACTGGGTGAAGTTGAGCAGAAGATACACAGTTGGATTCGATGAAATCCCTGCGATATTTAGAGTGTATTTCGAGGCAGATGAACAAGATGAGGAGGGCAATGATCCACCTGATTTCAGCGCTTTCTATGTGGATTCATTAGTGATTACAGAAGTGGAGGAAACTTACACACATTAATGTGTGGAGGTCGAACCAAACTATTCTTATTCACAATCATGCTTACAGAATTATCGAGAACAGCTATGAAACAGAAAATAATGAAACTGCGTAGTAAGCCCGGAATACCCACCTATTCATCCACAGCGGTTTTGTTGAGTGCGCTGTTTGCTCATCACGCATATGCGCAAGATGCGGACTCCACGGCGGCAGGTGATAAAACGCCCGCTGCAGTAGAAGAGGTGGTGGTTTATGGTATTAAACAATCATTAAAAAATGCGCAGGATCTCAAGCGAGATTCGGCGACGGTAATTGATGCAATCACGGCGTCGGATATTACTTCGCTACCGGATAAATCGGTGGTGGATGCGTTAACGCGGGTGCCGGGGGTTACAGTGGAGGTGTTCGAGGCCACCGATGACCCTGAGCATTTTGGTGCGGAGGGTAGCAGGGCGCTGGTGCGAGGACTTGATCGGACACTGACCCAATTTAATGGGCGCACATCATTTAGCGCGACACCTTGGGGAGCGGTTGATCTTTCCCATATCCCGGCGGAACTAGTCGGCGCCATCGAAGTTCAGAAAAACCAAACGGCCTCCATGATTGAAGGAGGTATTGCGGGCACGCTCAACGTAGTGACTCGTAAACCCTTCGATAGTCCCGACATGATGCTGGGTGGGGCGATAAAAGGTGACTACGGTGACTTGGTGGAAGATTGGTCTCCCAGCGTTTCTGGCTTGTTTAGTAACCGTTGGGATACCGATGCCGGCGAATTGGGTTTTTTGATATCCGTGGCATGGAGCGAAACCAATGCCGCTTCGCAGTCCGTAGGAACGCATAACTATTATGAGAAGAGCAGTCGGGCTGACTGTGATGATCCCGAGAGCGAGGACACTCCCGGTGTTGGCTGCTCATTACCAGGAGCTGGTGTAGATGATGTGTACTGGTTGCCGCCATCTGTCCAGGTACGCACTAAGGAGGATGCCAATGAGCGCTTAGCTTATGTATCCTCGCTGCAATGGCGCAATCCAGCCGAAAATTTTCTGGCAACGTTGGAGTTTATTCATTCCGACAACAAAGCGGTATGGACCGAGCGTTTGGTGCAAAACAAGGATCAGCTGGGTGATCAATTTGCTAATGCCAATATTGTGGATGTGCTGGAAATTCCCGGAATTTCTGGCTTAGAAGAAAGTTTCGATCCTGCCACCGGCTTGTTTACCCACGGTGTTTTATCTGGAAACGATACCGGTACTTATGGATATGCTCCAGAAACCCGTTATCACGATGAGCAAACGTATGTGAACGATATCAGTCTTGATATCGAATGGAATGTTACCGCCAGACTGACCATCAATAGCGATATCCAATTTGTTGATTCCGGTCAGGTGATGTTCGATCACACAATTCATAGCTATTTTGAAAGTGATGTATGGATGGATTTTCGTAGCGCTGACAATCCACAAGTAGGCTTCCTCGGTAGCAATTTCCATATGCTGTCGCCAGCGGAAGTTGCGTTAGGACATCAAGGGACGGTTTTTGAAGATGCAAACGGAAATTTCTGGGGTGGTGATATTACGTCAATCACAGATCCAGCCAATATTCACACGCGTTCGGCTATGGATCACAATACCGACAGCTCTGGTAAGGACTTCGCATTTTCTCTTGATGCGGATTACGAATTCGAAGATAGCTGGTTAACCAATATAAAAGCTGGCTTTCGTGTTTCTGACAGAGCCCAGACACATAAATCAACTGAATATGACTGGGGAGTAATTTCACCAGAGTGGAGTGCCCAGCATCGACGGTCGGTAGCTGATTATCCACAATTCCAAGAGGTGTTTGATTTCGGCAATGATTTCCACAACGGCAATGCGTTTGTCGATGGCAGTGTCACCTCTTTCTATATGCCGCGTTTGGATTGGGTTCGAGATTTGGGTGGCTTTGAGCAAGCTTTCCGCTCGATTATTCCAAATGAATACGATCCCGATATCGCGGCATTACCACTCGGTCCTGGGTTTCCTGCTGAAGACGACCCTAGACGGGACATGACTTGGTGGTATACCGAAGCTGAAGCTTCAGGCGGCGACCCTTTCTTCACGCTCGAAAGCAAGAATGGAGGCACGCCTTATTCGCCATATTATATTTTTGGTGTGGAAGAAAGGCGAAGTGCTGCTTATGTTCAGTTTGATTTCGATTTCGCTGACCTTCCAATGCCGATTCGCGGTAATTTGGGATTTAGATACGTTGATATCGACGTAACCACTACAGGCTCGCGTAATTTCGATACTCCGGCAGAAGCTGGGGCTTGGTCCGATCCCGCACGCTATACCGCCAATACTACTTTGATTGGTTTCCCTGAGGACTTGGAGCAGTGGTTACGGGACAATGCGGCGGCCTATGAAGCCGCTGTGCAAGCGGGCAACACTCCACCTGTTCCTGATCCTAGAACATTGGATTGGTTGAATGGGTATTCGGAGAGAGTCAATGTTGAGCCGGAACGTTACTCAAGTGTTCTGCCGAGTTTGAATTTGGCGATGAATCTCACTGACGACTTGCTGTTGAGGTTTGCGATCTCTAAAGCGATTTACTTGCCGCATTTATCTTTGAAGAGAGCGAGTCAGGAGTTAGGAGCGCAGGTAACGACGACTAATGTTCCTCTGGTTGATCGACCGTCGGGTTGGGATACGGAAAACCGGGGCGAGCCCTTTGAGACAGTTCGCTTTGAGAATTACACCAGCTCCACGGTCGGTGGTTCCAATCCGCATTTGCGCCCGGAAGAATCCATCAATGCGGATTTGGGTTTGGAGTGGTACTTCTCCGATGTTGGGTCGGTGTCAGGTGTGATATTCACAAAAGATATGGACGATATGATTCGTAGGGGTTCAACCGGTTTGGAAACGGTCAATCCATCGACAGGGATCGTTGTTGAGGTCGAGCAGAATGACACTTACGAGAATGTCGGTAAGGCGAGAATTGACGGCTTCGAACTATCCTACCAGCAAACTTATGACATGCTGCCGGGGATATGGAGCGGCTTAGGCATGCAGGCAAACTATACTCGTTTGTATACGAGTGAGGATGTTGGTGCCAATATCCGGACGGATGTTTATGGAGCGTTTTCCGATCTACCATTGGAAGGTTTGTCGCCGGAAAACTACAACGTTATCGTGTTCTTCGAGACTGATAAATTCAGCACACGCTTGGCATATAACTTCCGCTCGGAATATATGCTCAATTCACGTGATGTGATCGGTAAACGCCCGGTTTACAACACGGATCGCGGTGTGCTGGATTATTCGTTTACTTACAATCTCACGGACGCGCTCAAGGTTGGCTTTGACATTAATAATTTGACGAACGAGACCACTCATACTCGTTATCAGTATGATCAGGCTGGCAGCTTGCATCCGCGTCATTATTTTATTAATGATCAGCGATTTACTTTGCGGATGTCAGCGAGTTTCTAATGATTTGAGTTGAGCTGGTCGGGTCCTAAGTGAAAGCGTATAGTGCGAGCTATACGCTTTTTTGTTTTTATAACAGCTATAAATCTGTGAGTGACGCATGCAGAAAAACTCTACACCCGCGAATGAGCCTATCGATCATCTGGTCATCCTAGGTGGCGGCACCGCGGGCTGGATGGCAGCGGCTGCCATAGGCAAGGTGTTCAAGAACTCTGCCATGAAAATTACTGTTGTCGAGTCCAGTGAGATCGGCACAGTCGGTGTGGGAGAGGCGACAATTCCGGAGATTATCAATTTCAACCGGATTCTCGGTATTGATGAGCGGGAGTTTCTGAAGTTTACTCAGGGGACGTTCAAACTGGGCATCGAGTTTGTCGACTGGATGGGAGCCGGCAGTTCCTATTTTCATCCATTCGGCCGTTACGGAACGGCAATAGGAACTGTGCCGTTCTTTCATTATTGGCAAAAGCTGAATAATTTGGGAGATGCTGCACCGCTGCCGGATTATTCTTTCTGCATTCAGATGTGCAAACAGAACAAGTTCGCCAAGCCGACAAATATCCCCAATTCTCCCCTCAGCGAAATTGATTATGCCTACCATTTCGATGCAGGCCTCTACGCACAACTTCTGCGGAAATACGCTGAGGCTTGTGGCGTTATTCGCGTGGACGCTAAAGTCGTTGGAGTGAAAAAAAATAGCGATAATGGCTATATAAAGAGTTTGCATCTAGAGCAAGGTGGGCAGATAGATGCAGATTTTTTTATTGACTGCACAGGTTTTCGTGGAGTTTTAATCGAGGAGAATCTGCACGGCGGCTATGAAGATTGGAGTCACTATTTGCCCTGCGACAGCGCCGTCGCAGTGGCGAGCAAGCCGTTAGAGGATCTTCCCCCCTATACTCGTGCCACCGCTCAGGAAGCCGGTTGGCAGTGGCGCATTCCGCTGCAGCACCGCACCGGAAACGGCTACGTTTACAGCAGTCGATTTATTTCGGATGAAACAGCACGTCAAACGTTGCTAAATAACATTGAAGGTGATGCAACAGGGGAGCCCCGAGTTATTCGCTTTAAAACGGGTATTCGCCGTTACCCTTGGAAGAAAAATTGTGTGGCACTCGGTTTGGCATCTGGCTTTTTGGAGCCGTTGGAATCGACCAGTATTCATCTTATCTACGAGGCTATCGCCAATTTTCTTGGGCTCTTTCCTTCAAAAACCATACAGCCGGAACTGATAAAAAAATATAACCAACTTCAGCGGCGAAACTTCACAACGATCCGAGATTTGCTAATTTTCCATTATTGGGCAAATAAGCGGACTGGTAGTGAGTTTTGGGATTATTGCCAGAATATGGAAATTCCCGATAGGCTCAAAAATAAAATCGAACTCTATCAAAGCACTGGCCGATTATTTAGAGAAGACAACGAGCTGTTTAGCGACGTCAGTTGGATATCGGTATTTTTAGGGCAGGGGATAACTACCGCTGCTTATAGTCCTATAGCGGATGTTTTGGCGATGTCGGATCTTAAACAGCGCATGGATGACGTAAAGCACATTATTCACAATGCAGGTCAGCCGTTACCCTCGCACCGTAATTATATTTCCCAATATTGCCCAGCTGCTCGGCGGGAACCTTAGCGAATTACCTCGTTTTGGTAAAAAATCTCCATTGTCGGCGCTTGCTGCGCCGCTGCTTGGAGAGTCTCTTTAAGTTTATCTAATTGTGCGACAAGCCAGTGATCATCACTTCCTTCGCTTAAAGGGTCAGCCACTTTGGGCTTGATGCCGAGTGCAAAAAACAAAGTCGCCCATTGATCCTCTGTCATGGTTTCATTTTCATAGGGAGGAATTCGGCCATCGTTAATAAAAACCCTCATCCGGTGTTTGGCCGCATCGGTCAGGTCTTTGTCGTTGCGATTGCAGGCTGCCCAGGCGTGTAGGCTGTCGCTGTCTGCTATGCGACTCCATTCATCGCTAAAACTTTCGTTATAAATCGCCGCAGGTGTTTCGAAGTCCATGGTGGTCGGCCAGCTGGTATATAAACGGAAGAGACTGCTGGCGACGAGATGTAGGGGATCGATCAGCAAAGCCGGGCGGTTGGAGGTAGCAGGACCGATGGTTACGCAGTTTTTCTGCCATGGTTGCGGGTCCAATTGCCATTTCGGCAGTTGATTGGGATTGCAGGTGACTTCCTGGTGGTAGGTTTTGCCGTGAAGTTGTGTGGTAAAAATCAATTTATCGTTACCCAAGGTGAGCAGGTTGTGCGGTGGGCCAAGGCCGTACTCCGGCGTCACTTCGATGCGCCAATCTTCTTTCGATGGTTCGCTGCATGTACCCGTTAGAGCGCTATTCAATAAGCGTTCTCGGCTGCAATCAATATATAAATCCGCCGAGATCGATTTTCCGTTACTGAAATGAACGGTATGAATTCCGTTTAAATCGGTCTGGATCTCCTGAATTTCATCGCTAAGCATGTCGAAACCGGGTTTTAACTGCGCCAAGAGATAATTACTGTAGCGCTCGCTAAGCAGCTTGTACCCGTAGCATATTTGCGAATAGACGGATTCTGGTTTGGGAGAGGTGGGCGCGAAATGTCCTCGCTTTGCCAATTGGGCATTCATGCAAAAATCGTCGAGCTGGGCGCGTTGTCCGGCGTTCAAATAACGCGTATACCAGTGATTAAAACGTATTGCCCGAAGGTTCACACCATACGGCGCTTCACACATAAAAAACTCTGGGCGGTCGTCCGAAAATTGATACAGAGTCCCCAGATGAAAGCTGGCTTCAGTTTTTCGAACAAAATCTTTTTCGGCAATACCCAGTTCTTTATGAAATTGCTTAATGGAGCTCACGCAACTGATAACAGGCGGGTCTGGATTTTCCCCGCATTGTAAAAGCGTCATTCTGGGAGCGAGTGAACCCCATTTTTTTTGCAGAAATAGCGCCGTTAGCAGTGGTGTGAACCCGCGGCCGGCGATGAGGAGATGCTCGATGGGATTCTTATTATTCATGACCGATGCAAGTTAGGAAAAGACGCTGTAAAGACTCATGGCGGCTTTGGGCCAGGGTTCTACGTTGGAATTAGTTGTTGTGCAATGTCTTTGCAAGGCAGTGAGATGATCGGGCAGCTGAGAGGCGGCGGCTTTCATTTGCTGCTTCAGTTTTTCCATGTTGATACGTAGCGCGTCTGCGTCCCATTCGTTGACCGCTGGATGCCAGCTGTTCGGGATTATGCCCTGACCGATCAATACCGCCACCCAACTTGGCACCATAAATAAGCCATGCTTATAAGGTTTGAGATAGCCAACTTTGCGAAACATGTCCATGCTAATACGCAGGCTTTCCGGTACATCCATCGTTCTGCAGTAATTCCAGAAGGGTGAATCGGCGCGACGGGTGGCGTGGTAATGGAGGATGAGGAAATCCTTGATGCGTTCATATTCCATGTTCATTTGTTGGTTAAATTCATCCCGGCGCACTTGGTTGTCGCCAGTGCGAGGGAAAAATTCCATCCATTTCATGATGGCGGCCTGAATTAAATAAATGCTGGTGGATTCCAGTGGTTCGAGAAAGCCACTGGAAAGGCCCACGGCCAAACAATTCTTTACCCATGTGTGACGGCGGCGACCGGCGGTGAATTTTAGCTGGCGCGGTTCCGCCAATTCCTCGCCGGGTAGATCTTTGCGGAGTATCGCCAGCGCTTCATCATCACTCATGTAATTCGAGGAATACACATGGCCGTTGCCAGTGCGGTGTTGCAACGGAATGCGCCACTGCCACCCTGCAGAATGGGCGATAGACTTGGTGTAGGGCGGCGGCGGGCCGTCGCTGCTGGTAGGCACTGCGATGGCTCGGTCGCAGGGCAGCCAGTGGCTCCAGTCAATAAAATCAGTGTTCAAGGTTTTGCTGAGCAGTAGCGATTGAAACCCCGAGCAGTCGATAAAAAATTCGGCTTCAAGCGCGGTGCCGTTATCCAGTGTGAGCTTGGTGATATCGCCGGTGTCCGTGTGCTGATGCACCTGGGTAATTTTGCCTTCTACCCGTTTGACGCCCCAACTCTCCGCATGGCGACGCAAAAAGGTGGCGTAACGACTGGCGTCGATGTGAAACGCGTAGGAATATTCCGAGAGCAGATCGTTTTTTTTGCCACTTGGATAAGCAAACTTACCGTTGGCCGCGGCAAGTACCGAAATGGAATAGTCGAAGAGAGAATCCTCGGGATGTTCCTGCCGGTGGCGCGTCCACAGGTGATGAAAATCCACATCGCGGAAATCTTTGCCGAATACGCCAAAAGGATGGATATAAGCCTCGCCAACCTGTCCCCAGTTGATGAACTCGATGCCCAACTTATAGGTGGCGTTGGTGGCCTGGAGGAAGTCTGGTTCACGGAACCCCAGGCGCTCATTAAAGTAACGCAGATGGGGGATGGTGGCTTCGCCCACGCCGACAGTACCGATCTGTTCCGATTCCACCAGTGTGATGTGTAAATTGGCCGCGGCAAAACGTCGGCTCAAGGCTGCGGCACACATCCATCCTGCGGTACCGCCACCGACGATCAGAATTCGATGGGCGAGAGGTTCAGGCATTACTATTGGATTCCCCGGATTTTAGGCAAAAAAAAGGCGCATAAACTACAAGTATGCGCCAAAGTTCCGGGCTAAGGAAACGTGGAATCCGGCCGCTATTGTGCGACCTGGTTCAAATTCTGTTTGGGTTGGTCAATCTCTGATGGTATGGCTGCGCAGGTTCGGTTGGGCAAATTTTCGAAGGCAGTATCAATTGCCTGTCGTGTACCGCTTATCAAATCGACCTTTTGCATAATTCTCCAGACATTTTTTTATTTTGTGTTTTTGACAAATTCACCATTTAGTTCTATGAGCGCTGATATTACTAACCGAAGAAAATATCCGACCGAATTTGTCATTTATCTGTCGTTATAGGCAGACTAGGACACTTCCCTCTATGTTGTTACGACCTTTTTAGCCAACTAAAGGTACTTTTTTATCTGCCGTGTCAAGTAGTTAAATAAGCCCTAGGTCGTCGTTAACCAAAGCTAATGATCATTAAGACCATAAATCGCCGGGTTTTCCTCTGCATCAGTTAGGTAGCTTTTTTCCCGGCCGTAAGCTGCGTTGCTCGTCCGGTTTGAATTGGGAAATTTAATAAGGCGGAGGGAAATATTGGTGATATGATTCGGCCCCACGAACGGGGTGTGCTGGCGCAAGCGGCGGGGTTTCGGCCTCTCAGACCCGGCCGGCGCTCCCCGGATGCTCCCGCATCCCGCTGCAAAAATAATAATTCATTTGTTTTGGGGAAATACCATGACTGCATCCAGCCCAGAGCGTTTTTCCACATCCGGCAATCAGCCGGGGCAAGACCGGGAAAATTTTTCTTTCATATTGATCATCTGCTGCGTCGCCACCATCGGCGGTTTTTTATTTGGTTTTGACAGTGGCGTGATTAACGGCACCGTAGATGGTTTGCGCTTGGCGTTTAATTCCGATTCTATGGGCACCGGCTTCAATGTGGCGTCCATGCTTCTAGGGTGTGCGGTGGGTGCGGCGGCGGCCGGCCGGCTGGCGGACATCTACGGTCGCCGGATGATGCTCATCTGGTCCGCTGTGTTTTTTCTGATTTCCGCCTGGGGATCAGGCATTGCGACTTCTTCCGTGGAATTTATCGTGTATCGCGTTTTGGGTGGCTTGGCTGTCGGCGCGGCCAGCGTCATGTCACCGGCCTATATCAGCGAGGTGGCGCCTGCCCGAATCCGTGGTCGCCTATCAACCATTCAACAAGTGGCCATTATCTGTGGTCTGACCGCTGCTTTTTTGAGTAACTATCTGTTGGCGGATGTATCCGGCTCAGCGTTAAACACTTGGTGGATGGGATATGAGAGCTGGCGCTGGATGTTTTGGGTGGAAATGGTCCCCGCCGGCATCTTCCTGTTGACACTGTTTTTTATTCCCGAGAGCCCACGGTTCCTAGTTGTGCGCGACAGGCGGGAGAAAGCACGTGAGGTGCTTTGCCAGCTCTACGGTCAAGCTGCGGGCAATACCAAAGTTGCGGAAATCGAGGCTTCACTCGCTGCTGATCATCACAAACCCGGCCTTGGCGATCTGATCGACAAAAACACCGGCAAAATCCGTTCCCTTGTGTGGGTGGGTATAGGTTTGGCGACGTTCCAGCAGTTGGTGGGTATCAACGTGGTGTTCTACTACGGCGCGGTGCTTTGGCAATCGGTCGGCTTTTCTGAGAATGATGCGCTGCTTATCAACGTGGTGTCCGGAGCGGTCAGTATCGCGGCGTGCATAGTGGCGCTGATGCTGGTGGACAAAATTGGCCGCAAACCGCTGTTGTGGATTGGTTCTGCCGGTATGGCGGTGACTTTGGGTCTCTGTGTCGTGGCGTTTGCATCCGCTAGCTTGGATGCGAACGGCAATCCATCACTGAGTGACTCAATGGGGACTCTGGCGTTGATCAGCGCTAACCTCTACGTCATCTTTTTCAATCTGTCCTGGGGGCCGATTATGTGGGTGATGCTGGGAGAAATGTTCCCCAATCAGATTCGCGGCTCTGGGCTGGCGATTTCCGGCTTCTTCCAGTGGGGTTCGAATTTCGCTATCACCATGACCTTTCCGATTATGCTTGCATCCATAGGTCTTGCTGGCGCCTACGGGTTCTATGCATTTTGCGCGGCGATATCCGTGTTCTTCGTTCTCCGCTATGTGCATGAGACTAAAGGCGTGGAATTGGAAGATATGAAAGGCTGATCATCGTTATGCTTAACAAAAACGCGGGCAGCTGACCCGCGTTTTTTTTGACCTTTTATTGCTCGTTGCAGCGTTGATTGAGGAGAGCGGTACCAATGAAAATCATCGATACCAAAGTGATCGTCTGTAGTCCCGGCCGAAACTTTGTCACCCTTAAAATCACCACGGACGAGGGCATTTACGGCATTGGCGATGCGACGCTTAACGGGCGGGAGAAGGCGGTGGTGTCGTTTTTGGAAGATTACATTTGTCCATCGTTGATCGGCCGCGATCCGCAGCGCATTGAGGACATTTGGCAGTTTTTTTATCGAGGCGTATATTGGCGCCGCGGCGCCGTCAATATGACGGCAATTGCTGCGGTGGATACCGCGCTTTGGGACATCAAAGCCAAAGCGGCGAATATGCCGTTGTACCAATTGCTCGGCGGACGCAGCCGCGATGGTGTGATGGTTTACGCTCATGCTAATGGCAAAGACATAGGTGACACCCTGGAGCGGGTAGCAGAGTTGGTTGATGAAGGTTATCAGGCGATCCGCGTGCAATGTGGTATTCCGGGATTGGATAAAGTCTACGGAGTGGGCAAGGGCGGCCATTACGAGCCCGCGGACTCAGACCTGCCGGCAGAGCACGTGTGGTCCACTGAGAAATACCTGAACCATGTACCAAAATTGTTCGCCGCCGTGCGCGATCAATTTGGAGACGATCTACATATCCTCCACGACATTCATCACCGTCTTACCCCCATCGAAGCGGCGCGCCTTGGCAAGGAAGTAGAACCCTATAAACTCTTCTGGCTGGAAGACCCTGTACCGGCGGAAAATCAGGAAGGATTCCGGCTGATCCGCCAGCACACCACGACGCCCATAGCTGTGGGTGAGGTATTCAGCTCCATTCACGATTGCCGC
>DJFQ01000119.1:0-321 GCA_002432095.1 Marinagarivorans sp. UBA5868
CGTGATCAAGATGGTAGGCGATGTGCGTTTAACCTTATGTATTTCGTTTGATCAATTTATTGATTCCATGTTTGGCGCAAAGAATTTTTCTGCGGTCTTGTTTGATTTATCGGAAGCAGAAGCCATTGATAGCACTACGCTCGGCTTGATGGCTAAAATCTCTCTACAGGGCCAGGATCGGCATAACATTATCCCCGTCATACTCTCTACTAACCCCAGTATCAACCGGATTTTGCAGACAATGGGGTTTCAGGATATTTTTACGATTGTTAATGAGCTGCAAACACCCGTTAGCCCCTCGCGAGAATTGTCAGCGGATGT
>DJFQ01000119.1:345-9535 GCA_002432095.1 Marinagarivorans sp. UBA5868
TCTGACGATACTCTTCGCTCGAATAAAATCCGACTGGCTGACGTGAATTAAATCCGCCACTTTACGAATCACATATTCTTCATACTTGTCGAGTTGATTGTCAGCATAGGCGATTTCCCACATACCTTTGATTAACTCAAACTTTTCCGAAGCAGTGCATTCGCCATTGATTAACTGTGTAAATTGATAAAGCGAAGTTGCCTCGGCTGCCTCGGTTTTGGCGAGGTCCGCTAATTCGAGCAGCTGTTCATGAGGTAAAGAGAACTTCCTCTCCAATAACTTAATCAGCGCGTTGAGCTCCGTGCCATCCATTACATGATCAGCTGTGGCGACTTCAATTAACAGTGCTGCCACCGCCAATTGTTTTTGGGCGAAGGACAAGGAAGGCGAAGCGCCACCTGCTGGCTGCAGATGGCGTTCGAAGAAGCTTGATAGTTTACTGAGCACGGGATTTGAGCAGGTTTTCCAGGTTAATCTGGTCTTTCACGAAATTACGAATACCATCAGCCAGTTTATCGGTGGCCATCGGGTCGTCGTTCATGCCGAAACGGAAGCTCGCTTCTGTGTCATGTACCTTGGTAATGGCTTCCCCAACATTATCCGGTGACAGTACGCGCTTGAGATCACCCGTGTCTTTATCCAGTTCTTGCAGAAGTTGCGGGCTGATAGTCAGTCGGTCACAGCCAGCCAAGGCTTCAATTTCACCGGTATTGCGGAAGCTTGCGCCCATGACCACGGTTTTGTAGCCGTGCTGTTTGTAGTAGTTGTAGATGCTCGTTACCGAGATCACACCTGGGTCTTCCAACGGCGCGTATTCTTTTTTATCGGTGTTGGCTTTGTACCAATCGAGGATGCGGCCCACGAATGGCGAGATCAAAAATACTCCGGCGTCTGCGCAGGCGGCGGCCTGGTTGAAACTGAACAGCAGGGTCAGGTTACAGCTGATACCTTCTTTTTCCAGTTTCTCTGCGGCTTTGATGCCTTCCCAAGTAGAGGCAACTTTGATCAGTACGCGGTCTTTGTTGATACCAGCCGCTTCGTAAAGCTCGATTAGGTGATGGGCCTTAGCGATAGAAGCTTCGGTATCGAATGACAGGCGAGCATCCACTTCGGTGGAAACCTTGCCAGGAACGATTTTCAGAATCTCACAACCGATGGCAACGGCAAGTTTGTCGCTTGCGGCAGCGATGGAAGAAGTGCTGCCCAAGGCATCTTTTACCAGCGACGCGTATTGCGGCATCTGCGCGGCTTTGAACAGCAGGGAGGGGTTGGTGGTGGCATCCAGAGGTTTGTAGCGGCGAATGGCTTCGATATCGCCAGTGTCCGCCACAACGTCGGAGTAGGTCTTCAATTGTTCAAGTTTGTTGCTCATAGCACCCCCTGTTGAAAAGTCGTTCATTATCCGCCCGGGCCCGCACTCTAGACAAGTCAGCTTCCGGCAGAGTTCATGTGATTTTTTGCTTCGCGCAAAAGCTCGGCCTGGGCTTCTGGGCGATGACCGTTTTCGCTGAGAAACCGGCGAAATCGTTTGCCGCCGGGCTGGCCGGCATAAAGCCCCAAAACATGTCGAGCCATATGGTTCAGGCGCGCGCCCCGGCTGATTTGGTATTCGCAATACGGAATAAAGGCTTCGAGTACCGCATCCCGGGTAATGTGCGGCGAAGCGTCGCCGTAGATGTCTCTGTCTACCTCCGCCAGAACAAACGGGTTGTGATAGGCCTCCCGTCCCATCATCACGCCATCCACGTGTTGCAGGAGGTTGTGGCTCATATCAACACTGGTGACGCCGCCATTAATGACGATGGTCAGTTGTGGAAAGTGGTGTTTGAGATCGAATACACGTTCGTAAAGCAAGGGTGGGATTTCCCGGTTTTCTTTTGGACTAAGCCCCTGCAACCACGCTTTGCGTGCATGCACGATGAAAACCTCGCAGCCAGTCTGGGCGATGGTGGAGATGAACCGATGCAAATGCTCTTCGGTATCGAGGTCGTCCACCCCCGTGCGGTGTTTGACGGTGACAGGGATACGCACAGCTGCGCGCATGGTAGCGATGCACTCTGCCACCAGATTCGGCTCTGCCATCAGACAGGCGCCTATGCGACCTTCCTGAACCCGATCGCTGGGACAACCGCAGTTGAGGTTTACTTCGTCGTAACCATAGTCCTCGGCAATACGCGCGCACTCCGCCAGCGCGTTGGGATCGCTGCCGCCCAGCTGCAGCGCCAGGGGATGCTCTTCGGGATTGAAGTGCAAAAAACGGTGGCGATCGCCGCGGAGAATGGCGCCGGTAGTGACCATCTCGGTGTAGAGCCGTGCACGTCGAGAGAGCAGTCGCCAAAAGAAGCGGCAATGCCGGTCGCTCCAATCCATCATGGGGGCGAGACAAAAACGCCAGTCGCGCTCGTGCATGGTCAACCTCGGTTAAATTTCGGGCGCATAGCTTAATCGGGTAGGGAAGCGAGTGAAAGCAGCCCCGGACTGGCAATTTGCGCATGTATAATGCCGCACAACTTTTTGCCGTGGCATGGGAGAACGAAAATGAGAACTGCGGGGATCATATGGAAAACGACTTTTTGGGTGTTGGTCGCGGCTTTGGCGGCGTGTGCATCTAATCCGCAAAAGAATGCGTCCGCTGATGATGCCGCCGCGATCCCGGAAAAAGATCCGTGGGAAGGCTTCAATCGCAAAGTCTTTACCTTTAACGATACGTTGGACCGGTTTTTCCTTAAACCGGTGGCCAAAAGCTATAGGTTTGTCACCCCCAATTTTATGGAGACGGGCGTTACCAACTTTTTCGACAACGTCGCCGAAGTACCTAATGCGCTAAACAATGTCCTGCAGTGGAAGTGGGATAAAGTCGGCAACAGCACCGGCCGTCTTCTCATCAATACTACGGTCGGCATCGGTGGTTTGCTGGATGTCGCGCGTCACGCCGGTTTGCCGAAACAGGAGTCAGAATCCTTCGGCCAGACCTTGTCCTATTGGGGCGTAGATCAGGGACCTTACGTGATATTGCCATTTCTCGGCCCCGCGACTATGACCGATACAGTGGCTATGCCCGCGGACTGGTTTATGGATCCGTTCAGTTATGCGGAAAACAACGAAGTCCGCTATGGAGTTAAGGCCCTGGATATAGTGCAAACCCGTGCCTCGCTGCTGGATGCAGAGAAGCTTATTTCCGGCGATAAATATGTGTTTATTCGCGAAGCCTATTTGCAGCGACGGGAATATCTTGTCAAAGACGGCGAGGTGGAAGATGACTTCGGTAGCGATCTCGAAGAGTTTGACGAAGATTTTTGATCGCTCATCTTTTGATAGCGCTCGGCGGGAGCGCCGGCTCTATTCGAGCAGGCTGAGAATCTCCAAGCCGACGCGGCAATCCTGTGGGGTTTTTAATGTCACCCTACAGACTTTCGCGAGCGCTTTGAGCATGGGATGGTGACCGTGATGGGAGCTGACCGTCACTTCCAGCTCCGCCCCCAAGGGCAGCATTTCTGGAACGGAAATCAGCATTCCGCCGCCGCTGAGATTGTGGCATTTGCCCTCCCAGTTGCGCTGTTGCCCTAGCTTTACGTCTACGGGAGTGTCCACCTTCATACGAATGAAGTTGCGTTTTTCCTCGTAGCTGCGATTGGCGAGATTCATGAGTATTCACCTGTCTTATCGTTGATATGCTTGGTGATGACTACATATGTCTGCTCGGTCGCCAGATAGCGAAAACGGAGCAGGGGCGAACCCGAAGTGGATGATGAAGCGTGCGCCTGGCGCGGCGGGTTGCGCGGTACCCATTTACAGGGTAGTGTATTTTCGCTTTTGCGAGCTTACTTTTTCGAATAATTAAGCCCTTGTTTCTGAAAACCAAGTTTCCAATAACCAAACCAAAAATATCGGGTGATGAATGACCGAGCCGGGCCGCCAGCTGCTGGTAATTGATGACGATATTTTGGTTCGTCAAAGCATCGTGGCCTATCTGGAGGACAGCGGCTACCGGATTCATGATGAGTCCAACGGTAACGGCGGGATCGCCTGGTTCCGTGAGCACAAACCTGATTTGGTGCTGACTGACCTGCGCATGCCCGACCTGGATGGGCTGACCTTGTTAAAGATGGTTAAAGATGTGGATCCGGATATTCCGGTGATCGTCATCTCCGGCATGGGCATGGTGGCCGATGTGGCAGAAGCGCTTCGGCTGGGTGCCGCTGATTACCTCATCAAACCCCTGGTGGACATGGAGGTGTTAACCCATTCCATTAACAAAGCCCTCGCCGTGCTCGATCTGCAACGGGAAAATCAGCGCTATCGACGCGAATTGGAAAAAGCCAATCGCGAACTGCGCGAATATGTGAGAGTTTTGGAGCGGGATCAGCAGGCAGGGCGCCAAGTGCAGATTAACCTTCTGCCGCCCACGCCGGTTCGCTACGGCGATATCACCGTAGCGCATAAGATCGTGCCATCGCTATATCTCAGCGGTGATTTTATCGATTACGGTCTTATCAATAATCGCTACCTGTCTTTTTACCTTACCGATATTTCCGGCCACGGCGCATCATCGGCTTTTGTGACAGTGTGGCTGAAGCAATTAGTCAGACGTATTATCCGCGAGCGGCGGATTTTTCATCAGCAGGATGCATTTCAAATCGACGCCGCGGAGTGGATGTCGATGATCAATCAGGAGTTATTGCGTTCCAAATTTGGCTGCCATTTAACTTGTTTTGTTGGCATTCTCGATACCCATACCCGGCAAATGCGCTATGTGCTCGGCGGCCACCTGCCGCTACCGGTGTTAGTGGCAGATGGCAAAGCGCGATTTTTAGAGGGCAAAGGCAAGCCCGTCGGAATTTTCAAAGATGCAACCTGGCAGGTTTTCCAGGCGACGCTGCCGGAAAAATTCTCGTTGATGGTTTTTTCCGATGGCATTTTGGAAGTGCTGCCACCCCCGGATCTGATCGGCAAAGAAGAGTACCTGCTAGACTTGATGAAAGATTGTTCCGGAGATTTGAATGCCATTTGGGCGACTTTGGGGCTCGATAAGCTCAAGGATATGCCCGATGACATCGCAGTCCTTACCATGAATTCAATTGGTACAGGGTCAGACGGCTCAAGTTCGAGTGGTGACGCATCATGAGTTCCGGCCATATTTTTGTTGCGGAACACGATGGGACCTATGTCATCAAGCTGGTTGGTGATGTGCGTCTCACTCTCTGTATTTCCTTCGATCAATTCATCGCCACTATGTTTGGCGAGGAAAACTTCAAAACAGTGGTATTCGACCTGCGCGAAGCGGAGGGTATCGACAGCACCACTCTCGGGTTGATGGCGAAAATCTCCATAGGCGCTCGTGAACTCGGTCATCATGATCCGGTGGTGGTCACCTCCAGTCCGAGCATTCAGCGACTGTTAGTTTCCATGGGATTCGAGGATATCTTTGAATTGGTGTCCGACGCGCGCCTGCCGTTCAGCGGCACCCAGCCGCTGGTGGAAAATTTAGAAGATGAATCGGCGATCAAAGCCAGGGTGTTAGAGGCCCATCAAATCCTGATGGAGCTAAATCAGCCGAATAAAGTCAAATTCCACGAGTTGGTAGAGACTCTGCAAGGTAAACATTAATTCGTGTTGGTCAGCAGGGTAATCATTGATTTGAATACGGCTTTAGGTGGCGTGGCTATGGTTTTGAAACGGTTCGGCAGAGGCAGTTTGCAATTCGGTTTTCTCGTGGCGATCTTAGTGCTCGCTGGTTGCGCCAGTGTAGTGAGTACGCAAGTGAGCACGTTCAGAAGCACGGGCGAGATGGGAAGTCGCGGCTCGATTGCGGTGCAGGCGATGCACGAGGAATTGAATCGCTCGCTGGAATTCGCTTGGTACCGCACTCAAGTGGAAACGGCATTGGCGGAGCTGGGATATCAAGTCGGTGCACCAGCGGATACGGCGGATTACATCGCACTCCTGGATTATGGTGTAGAACCGGTGGAAGCCGACCGCTCCGGCCCTTTTGTGACCACTGGACTGGGGTGGGGGCGTTCGCGCTATTTTGGGACGAACCTTGTGATTGTCGATGATGATCGGCGGCAGGAATTTATCCGGCGTGTGCAACTGGTCATTGAGCGTAACGGTCCCGAGGGGGAGCGGGTTTATGAGGTTTCTGGAGCCAGTCAGGGTCGCTGTGGGGTTATGTCGGTCGTGTTTGATGAGATGTTAACTGCCATGCTGCAAGGGTTTCCGGTGGATAACGCCAGCGTCAAGACCATCCAAGTTAAAGGCGACGCCCGCTGCTGACCGAAGCCAGCCAGGGATTCTGGCTGGCAGTTGTAATAGACGAAAGACGGCAATAGAGTGGTGGCCGAATCCCAGCCGGACCCAACCGAGTGCGTCGTCTGACCCAATTTTTCATTCATGTCTTCAGCCTGCGCACCCTGGTGTTGCTGGTGGCCATTTGGATGCTGGCGCGGGGGCCGCTGCCGGACTTCGTCATACAGTGGCGAGAACAGTCGCAGATTCACTTGTTCCGCCTCGGCCTGCATCTCAGCGATTTACCGTTACCGCAAACCCACATCACCGTCATTCATGTCCCCGATATCGAATATGAACGCTGGCTCGTTGATCTGCCGGGTGCCGGAACGCTGGAACAGTTGTTCGCCAAAACCGATGACGACACCTTAATCGGTTTTATCCTTGAGCAACCTTTAGTGTTGGTGCAGCCCCACGCGGAGAGCCTGCTGCAGGAAATTCAGCAGGGAAGGCGGCGGCGCGACCAGCTCTACCCGGAAGTGCAAACACTATTGGCTCGGCGCGAAAGTTTGGTCAATTTTTTGACCTCCGCAAAGCTCGTCCTGGGCTTAACGGATCAGAGCTCACATTTTTATAGACGTATTCCCGTCCAAGAGAGTTTTCAAGAATATCCCCAGCTTCTGCGCGACTGGCTTTGGCCCTGGCCTAAACCTTCGCCTGCAGCGGTGGTGAGCCCAGTGCTGCAGTATTTTCCGATTGATAGTGCCCCTAGTCAGGAGCGCCGCTTGGCATCCCTGGAGGGGGACAAGGTAATTCCTATGTTCCCCTTGCAATTTTGGGCAGCAAGCCAGGGTTATCGTTTGCCCGATACCGGACCGCAGGCTTTGCACTGGCAGCGCGATCGCGGTTTTTCGTTGGGTGTTGAACACATTCCAACGTCTGTCGGGGCGGAGATCGTTCCTCTATATGGGGCATTTTCGGGCATTCGCGCGTCCATGCGTCAAATAACCCTAGGCGCCGCACTGGCGGGGAGCGAGCTTTCCGGCTGGATTTTGCTTGGTCGCGACAGTAGTCCAACTTTGGAACAGTCGGCTCAAGTAATTGCATCATTGGGTGACCGTGCCTTTCTTTTCGAACCGGTCTGGTGGGTGTTGGTACAAAAAGCGCTACTCGCCGGCGCGGCGTTATGTTTGGTGATCCTGCTACCCATATTGAGCCTACGTCGAGCTTTGGTGCTCGCCGCCATTGGCCTTATTGGACTTGGCGTTGGCCAACTTGCTGGACAAACCTTATTTGACCTGTGGCTACCCGTTGGCGAGCCGCTATTGTTCAGCGCGGCGGGTCTGGTGGTCATGTTGTTATGGCGATGGCAGCGCAGGACGTGGCAGCGGTTGCAGCAACGGGCGGATTCCGCATGCCACGCACTGGCGGACACGGCGGTGGCAGGGGATCATTTGGCGGATGCATGGCGGTATTTGCGCTCATGCCAGCCGACGCCCGGTACCCTCGAACGGCTTTACCGTATCGCCGAGCTTTACGAGCTGCGCGGCGACTTTACCCAGGCGCTGGCGGTTTTGCGAGATCTGCGCCGCCGGCGCTTCCGCTACCGCGATGTTTCGCTAAGGATCAGGCGTTTACGCGCTTGTATCGTATATCAACGCGACCATGTGCTGGACGGCCCTCCGGTCGCGCCGGCGAAAGATGCCCCTCAAGGATCAACGACTGTCGAGTAGCGCCGCTTTTTCGTCACCCCAGGTGCCCTGTTGTCGATGGTAAATTTGAAAAGAACCATTATCGTCCCAGACGGTTGCCGCGATTCCCCGCTCCCGCGCATGTGCCACGTGTGCGGCGAGATATTCCAGGCGAGCCTGCGGATTGCAGACGTTCTGCGGTAGCAGGTAGTCATAGTGGGCCACGCCAAACTCATTCACTATCACCGGGATGCCGGTGTTTTTGGACCAGTCAGCGGCTTTTTGGTAAATGGTGGCCAACTGCTCACGGTCCTCCGCAGAACCCCAGGTGCGAGTGCATTGCCCGGCAAATGGCCAGGGATCGTAACTGTGGAAGTTGCCGATGAGATAAGCGTCAGCCGGCACCGCCGCAGCCAAAAGACTGTCCACCGGTGTAAAACCGCTCCCCGAAAAGATCACCGTCCGGGTGGGATTACTTTCACGCAAGATGGCGAGAATGTCGGTGTTGAGTTGGTCTACTTCAACGGCATTCATGCCCACTGGCTCATTCAGTATTTCGAAGATCAGCCGTTCCGGCTTTTGTTGCATATGAGTCGCGACTTGTCGCCATATGGCAGCAAAGCGGGCGCGCTGGTTGGCATCGCTATAGTGTTCTTTTAGCCAGCTTTCGTGATGGGCATTGAGAATAACGTACAGCCCTTGCGCCAACCCCCAGTCCACCACTTGTTCTACCCGCGCCAGGAATTCCGGCGAGATGGTGTAAGGCGGGTTGGCGGACACGTGTCTGTCCCAGGTGACGGGAACGCGCACGTGGCCAAAACCCGCCTCGGCAAAATCTTCCAGAAAGTGCCGCTCCGCTGCGGGCGCCCATTCTCCCTCCGCTGGCGCGTCCAGGGTGTTGCCCAGGTTGATACCGATCCCCATACCGGCAACGATTGAAGCTGGAGTCTGGCTTTCTTCTGCGTACTGCCAGTCGAGATAATCCAGGCCCACATCGCCTTCAATAATCGCTAGTCGTAGTTGCTGCAGGCCTTCGCTGAAATAGCTGAGCGGCAAAATGATGTCTCGCCAGACAATGTCGGATTGCGCGCTCACGGCGATTTCTTGCTCTGGTAGATCTCGGCCGCTTGCGGCCAGTGTCATTAACACGTCCGTTGCGTTTAGCGGGGCGGGCGATCTTACTCGAAGGGTCAATTCATAGAAGCCCGCTTTAGGCACAGTAATCGTATAGGTGAGAACCTCCCCCGCTTGCGTGTCTCCCACCCAATGACCGC
>DJFQ01000119.1:9555-11634 GCA_002432095.1 Marinagarivorans sp. UBA5868
CGTCTTGTCCTGGACCGCAATCGTCGTAATGTTCCAGTTCCAACCGCACCAACGCAGCGGCGCTGGTGGAAGGTGAAAAGGGGCTGGCGTTGTAGGCGCAGGCGACCGTTGCTCCGCTGGAACTGGAGCTGCTTGAGCCGGAGCTGCTGGAGGATCCGCCGATTGATAGCCCTGGATCTTGGGTGCCGCCACCGCTGGAGCAGGCGGTAATGATGGATGTGAGGACAAATAGACTGGATGTCAGGAACAACAGGTGGGCGCGGTTAAACAGCATGGAGGCCTCCGATAGGAATGCCCAAAGTATGGACCGAGCTGGGCAATCCTTCGCCCCATAAAACGACCGGCGTCAAAAGTGGCACTTGTTCACGCGTTAGTCGCGCTTTGTATTGCCGCGCGCTATGCGTTTAGCGCCTGCCACTTTGGTACCACCTTAACGACTTAAGGTTGCGAGATTTTATGTAGCTTTACCGGCTCACGTTTCTTGCGCATGCGGATGTTGAGCATCTCCACACCCAGGGAAAAGGCCATGGCGAAATAGATGTAGCCCTTGGGAACGTGAACATCGAAGCCTTCCACCATCAGAGTAAGTCCCACCACAACCAGAAACGACAGCGCGAGGACTTTGATCGTGGGATGAGCATCGACAAACTCGCCGATGGAGCGGGCGGCAAACAACATAACGCCAACGGCGATAATAATGGCGATGGCCATAACCGACACGTGATCTGCCAGTCCCACCGCGGTGATAACCGAATCCAGCGAAAATACGATGTCCAAAATGGCGATCTGCACCAGCACCATCGCTAAGTTGGGCACCACCACCGCGCGCTCTTGTTCCTCCACTCCTTCCAGGCTGTTATGGATTTCATGGGTGGCCTTGGCCAGTAAAAACAGACCGCCACCGATAAGAATAATGTCCCGGCCGGAGATCTCTTCGCCCAAAACGCTGAACAGAGGATTCGTCAATCCCATGACCCAGGCCAATGAAAATAACAGCCCAAGCCGGGTCAACATGGCGAGCGCCAGCCCTGTACGACGGGCGAAATCCCGTTGGTGAGGGGGCAGTCTACCCACCAGAATGGAAATGAAAATAATGTTGTCGATACCCAAAACGATTTCCAGCGCCGTAAGGGTCGCCAGAGCTACCCAGGCCTCCGGGCTAGCCAGCCAGTCGAACATAGTCGGTCTCCTGTATTGAGATAAGGACGCGCCACCTGCATTGTCGCGGGCGGCGCCGTTTTATTAGGGCATCTCTTCCAGCTCGCGCCGCAATTGCTCCGCGTCGGGGCGCAATTGTGACAGGCCCTTACGCAGGCGCCGTTCGCCGAGCAACAGAACGACGGGCGCTGCGATAAAGATTGACGAACTGGTGCCCACGACTATGCCGAACAGCATGGGCAGGGCGAAGCTTGCTACGGCGTCGCCGCCAGCCACAGCCATGGGCAGGATGGCAAGAAAGGTGGTGACAGAGGTAAACACGGTTCGCGTCAGAGTTGACGTGATGCTTTCGTTCAACACCTCTGCCAGTGGTTTGTCGGGTGTCGCGCGCAGGTTCTCGCGCATTCGGTCGAACACTACCACCTTGTCATTTACGGAATAACCGATCAGCGCGAGCAGGGCAGCTACGGCGGTAAGGTTGAACTCGACCCCGGCAAGGACAAAGAACCCAATGGTTTTGGTCAGGTCGAGAGCCAGGGTGAGAGTCGCGCCTATGGCGAAGTGGGACTCGAAGCGAATCCACAGGTACACCAGCATGCCGGCGCCCGCTAGTAGTATGGCGATGATGGTGGCATCACCGAAGGTGCCGCTGACTTTCGGGCCGACGGTTTCCACGCGTGGAAATTCGGCCTCTGCACTCACGGTTTTGACGGCGGTTTTCAGGCTCTCTACCTGCGCACCGCTGGCTACTTGTTCGGCGGTTTGCGCGGGCAGGCGGATCAGATAACCTCCAGCCTCACCGAACTCCTGAATGGCCGCATTGCCCAGACCCTGTTCGCGCAAGCCTTCCCGCAGTTGTTCCACCGAGGTCGCTGGCGCCCGCACTTCCACAACGCTGCCGCCGCTGAAATCAATGCCGTA
>DJFQ01000134.1 GCA_002432095.1 Marinagarivorans sp. UBA5868
GATACGGTGGAAGCAAACGAGCGCTTGGGTTTCGGTGCGGATATGCGCGACTATTCCTTGTTGCGACCTATGTTCGAGCATTTCGGTATTCACCAAGTGAAGTTGATGACCAACAATCCTCGCAAAATAAAGGCACTGGAAGAGCAGGGTGTCCAGGTGGTGGAGCGCCTCAAGCACGATACGGGTCGCAACCCTCACAACCAAAATTATCTGAATACCAAACGCGGCAAGCTCGGCCATCTATTTGACGGCGACGCGCCCTGATAAGAGCGTTTCGTTTCGTTTTATTAATAAATTCAGCTATTTGAATCACGGCACTCGCGATGCTTTCCCGGTCGCTATGGTTTATGATGCGGCTCCATTTTATGCCGCAGTGCGGCGTGCCGGACGTCATAGTCCGGTTTGTTTGAGCGGTTGAGCTTCGCAAGAGACGAAGCGGCTTCAAATCTGAGGAATACCGGTTGTCACGCAACATTTTCCTTTCTGATCTGTCGTTGGTCGCCTGTATTTGGGCGATGGTATTGCTACCTTTGGGCGCGCAAGCGGAACCAGCGGAGCCAAAGTCAGCGTCGCTGGTCGATCTCAGCATCGAGGAACTCGCTCGCCTTCCTGTTACTTCAGTTTCCCGTCGCCCCGCACCTTTAGCGACGGCGGCAGCTTCCATCTATGTCATAACAGGCGAGGACATTCGCCGCGCCGGTGCTACCTCCCTGCCTGAAGCGCTGCGTTTGGCACCCAACCTGCAGGTGGCACGAGTGAATGCGCGCAGTTATGCCATCACCGCACGCGGCTTCAATAATTCGCTGGCGAACCAATTGCTGGTGATGATTGATGGACGGACCGTTTATTCGCCGCTGTTTTCCGGTGTTTTCTGGGATGCTCAGGACGTGGTGCTCGAAGATGTGGAGCGCATCGAAGTGGTAAGCGGACCTGGGTCCACCCTTTGGGGACTCAATGCTGTCAACGGAGTCATCAACATCACCACCAAACCTGCCAGTGCTACCCAAGGCACGCTGTTGGTCGCTGGCGGCAGTATGGAAGAACGCCAACTGATCAGTCGTTACGGCGGGCATTTGGGTGACAGCGGCCACTTCCGCGTTTATGCCAAGCATCATCATCAGAATGACGTGACCACTGCGGCAGGTCTTCCTAGCGCTAGTGGCATGCACCGCACCACCGCAGGGATTCGCACGGATTGGCTTGATGAAGACCGCCATCTGACGGTGCAGGGCGAGGTGCTCAGTGGCCGTTTGCAGCAGAATTTTGGACAGGAGGATGCTGAACTCACCGGCGCTCATGTGTTGGCGCGATTCAGCCAACGTTTAGAGGGAGATTCCGAGATTTCTGCACATGCCTATCTGGATCATCAACAGCGTTATCAGCCCAATTTTTTTGAGGAGCATCTGAACACGGTCGATCTCGATCTTCAACATAGTGTGCGTGTCGGGCGCCGTCACAACCTAGTGTGGGGCGGTGGATACCGTCACGCTCACGACAATGCTGCCGGCGCTGCCTTGGTGCGCTTCATGCCCAAAGATAAGTCGATGAGCTGGAGCAACGTGTTTGCGCAGAATGATATCGACCTGTTTGACGCTGTGCACCTGACGCTTGGAGCGAAGTTTGAGCGTAATCCCTACACCGGTTGGGAATCTTTGCCCAATGTGCGCTTGTCTTATGCGCCTCAGCGGGCGAATTATTTACTGTGGGGAGCGCTATCGCGTTCGGTGCGTTCGCCGTCGAGGTTCGACCGGGAGTTTTTCACCATCGCCCCCAATGCGCCAAACGGGCAGACTGAATACAACCATGTGGGTAATTCAGACTTTTCCTCCGAAATTGCTCGGGTCATGGAATTTGGTTATCGCGCTCAACCACACCACAACATCTCTTTTTCCACTACCTTCTTTTTCAGTCATTACGACCGTCTTCGCACCTTGGAGCCGGATGCGGACGGCACCACGCAATTTCGCAACTTGGCGGAGGCGGACGTATACGGCTTGGAATTTTGGGGAGGCTGGCAGGTTTCGGATCACTGGCGTTTAGGCGCAGGCTTGGTCGCGCAGACGTTGGACATGGATCTACTGCCGCAAAGCAATGACGCGGTCCGGGCTACTAATGTTGCCAGCCGAGACCCGGAGGTCTATTGGCAATTGCGCTCTTCGCTGGCGGTGACGGACAACCTGGAAATGGAAGCATTTTTCCGTCATGTGGGAGAGCTTGGTGAGGACACCTCTGCAACTCCAGCCTATTCGTCGCTTGATCTGCGATTTGGCTGGCAATTGGGACCCGCTTTGGAGCTGTCGGTAATAGGACAGAATCTGCTGGATGCATCCCACCCCGAGTTTGGCGCGGCACCGAATTACAGCGAGTTCCGCCGCGCCCTCTATGTGAAGATGTTATGGGAGCTTTAGTGCAGGCCAGCGATCCGGTTTCCACCACCCGGTACCGGCGCCGCGGGATGATTCTCTTGTGGCCGCTGCTGGTTTTATGGTCGATGTTGTCATTGTCCGCTGCGGCCAATGATCTGATTGGGACCAATCTTGAACGCCAAGTGAAAGCGGCGATGCTCTATAAATTTCTCGGCTATGTGGAGTGGCCACCGGAGTCATTTGCCACACCTGTGTCACCCTATGTCATTGCGGTGGCCGGCGCCTCCGACGTGCTCGTTGAGTTGCGCCATCTCATCACTGATCGAACGGTCAATCAGCGGCCGATCGTGGTGCAGAAAGTCACCAGCAAATCCGATCTGACCGGCATACATCTGCTATTTGTCGGCCAAGACAACAGCGAAGTTCTGCACAATCGTCTGATGCGCAGGGCTCGGGAGCACAGTGTGGTGACAGTGACGGAAAATGAGCGCGGATTGGATCTGGGCAGCGTCATCAATTTTCGCCTGATCGAAGACCGCATCGGTTTTGATATTTCCTTGGTCAATGCCGGCGTGCATAAGCTCAAATTGAGCGCCCGCCTGCTGGCGGTGGCGTCTTATGTGGAGACCGACGGCTCGTGAGTATCATCCGCTACGTACAGCGCTCGGTATCGCGCAAGCTGATGTTGGTGGTGCTGGCCACGACTTTTCTGGCGTTATCCGCCTATGGATCGGTGATGCTGATCTACGATCTGCGCACCTATCACGATACTTGGGTGAAGGATCTCACCACTCAAGCGAATATCATTGCCGAGGTTAGTGCCCCGGCGCTGGAATTCAATGACCCGCAAACCGCGCGGGAAAATCTCAATCTGTTGAGCACTCGACGCTCCATCCTCCAGGCGGCCATTTACACCTCCACCGGCGCTGTGTTCGCCGGTTATTCCACTACTGAAACGCGCCCGGAGCCGCTGATGGCCGGTCCGTCTGATGGTTACCTGGTACATGGTGACCGCATCACGGTGGTACATCCTATTATCAAAAATGGCACTTCGCTTGGTGCCGTTTATATTCTTGCGCGCTATGAAGCGCGAGCACGTTTGGCCAGCTATGCGCTGATTTTGGTATGCGTCATGGTGGCGAGTATGAGCCTGGCGTTGCTGATTTCCATATGGTTGCAGGCGGCGCTCACCCGACCGTTGTTTGCAGTGACAAATGTGGCTCGGGAGGTGATGCAAAGTCGGGATTTCTCCCTGCGAGCGGAAAAATTTTCGGAAGACGAAATCGGCATTCTGGTGGACGCCTTCAACGACATGTTGAGCGAGGTGGAAAAACGCGCGCGCGCGCTGGAGGATTCCAACCGCTCGCTGGAGCATGAGATGACCGAACGCCAAGCGGCAGAACGCGCGCTGCTACAGGCGGATCGGCGAAAGGATGAATTTCTGGCGACGCTGGCCCACGAGCTGCGCAATCCCCTGGCACCACTGCTGAACGGCCTGCGCATATTGCGCTTGGCGGACCGCGATTCCGCAGATGTGCAAGATGCGCAGGAAATTATGGATAGACAATTGCGCCAGATGGTGCGCTTGGTGGACGACCTTCTGGATGTCTCTCGCATTACCACTGGCAAGCTCACCATCAGCACCAGTCGCATCGCCGTGCGGGATGTCATGCAGGCTGCTGTGGAAACCTGCAGCACGTTTATTGAAACCTGCGGCCATCGCCTGGAGGTCGTGTTCCCCGACGAACTGCTCTGCGTCGAAGGCGACAGCGTGCGCCTGTCACAAGTATTTGCCAACCTCCTGAACAACAGCGCCAAATACACTAACTCCGGTGGGCAGATCCGTTTTGCGGCGCGTGCCGAAGGTGGACAGGTGTTGGTGGAGATTAGCGATAACGGCATTGGCATCGCTAAGGACATGCTGCCGGAAATATTTCAAATGTTCACGCAAGTGGACTGCTCACTGGAGCGCGCTCATGCCGGGCTCGGTGTTGGCTTGGCTTTGTCTAAGCGCCTGGTGGAACTCCATGGCGGCAGTTTAGCGGCTATTAGCGATGGTGTCGGCAAAGGCAGTCTTTTCCGCGTGACGCTGAACACCGTCGACTGCCCCGCCGACGTGTTGGACGCTCCGGTGACCAATCAGAGCGACGCCGTGTCCCGCCGAATTCTTCTGGTGGATGATAATGTCGATTTTGTCACCAGCATGGCATCGTTGCTTACATTACTTGGTCATGAAGTGCAGACCGTCAACGATGGCGTAAGCGCTCTGACGGTGGCCGCCGATTTCGCGCCAGACTATGCGTTTCTCGATATTGGGATGCCGGGGCTGAACGGTTACGACTTGGCGCGTCGTCTGCGCGAACTGCCTTCTACTGCCAACTGCGTTCTCACTGCCGTCACTGGCTGGGGGCAGGACAAAGACCGCCAATTATCACGCGCTGCGGGCTTCGATTATCACCTGGTCAAACCGGTCGAGCTTGCACGGATTCTCGAAGTGCTGGAAGCAGGGCCGCGTCTATAATCGGTTTGTGGAATTTGTAGCCTGCTCGCGGTCGAAACTGATAGATGATGAGGAGCAGACACCATGAGTAAACCAAAACGCCACACAAACAAACCCGCCACCGACACGAAAAAGCCCGCCCCGCTAAAACCGACACCGAATCCAGACGACAGCGAATACCATCTAAGCCCCCACGATGCCGCTGCAGCAGCGCCCGCCGATGAATCCGTAACAGGCGAAGAAGATCCGGGAGCCGGGCTGGAATTTTTGGTGAGAAAGTG
>DJFQ01000027.1:0-6119 GCA_002432095.1 Marinagarivorans sp. UBA5868
TTTGCCGGTGGCAGAATACACAAAGCGCGGTGTTGTCGCTTTCAATACGCCGGGCGCGAACGCTAATGCGGTGAAGGAATTAGTGTTGGCGGGAATGTTGTTGAGTTCGCGCGACATCCTCGGCAGTCGTTCATTTGTCGGCACTCTGGGTCATATGACGGATGCCGAAGAGATGTCGAAGCTGCTGGAAGCGGAAAAGAAGCGTTTTGCCGGTTCCGAATTAAAAGGTAAAACACTAGGCGTTGTCGGCCTTGGCGCGATTGGTTCGATGGTGGCAGAGACGGCGTTGGCGATGGGAATGGAAGTGCTGGGCTTTGATCCGGCGTTGTCTGTCGAAGCGGCTTGGCGCCTGCCCAACCAAGTTCAGCGCAAAGAGAGTCTCAATGCGCTGCTGATGGCCTCGGATTATGTGTCGCTGCATGTCCCCGCCATTCCCGCCACTAAACATTTGCTCAATAAGGACACGCTGGCGTTGATGAAACCCCACGCGGCGTTGATCAATTTCGCTCGTGAATCCATCGTGGACTCTCAGGCAGTTGTCGCAGCACTCGACGCAGGCAAGCTTCGCCAGTACGTGTGTGACTTTCCCGAGCCGATCCTGATCGGACGTGCCGATGTGATCGCATTGCCACACATCGGCGCGAGTACGGAAGAAGCTGAAGAAAATTGCGCGGTCATGGCCGCGGACCAGATTCGCGATTTCCTGGAAAACGGCAATATCATTCATTCGGTGAACTTTCCGCAGATTTCCATGGCACGTGTCGAAGGTACTACTCGTATCACTTTCAGCAACGATAACGTCGCTGGTGTATTGGGCGATGTGCTATCTATTTTCGCTGCGCACAATGTCAACGTTATCGACATGATGAACAAGAGCCGGGACTCGGTGGCGTACAACATTCTGGATCTTGCGGTATCACCACCAGCAGCAGCGTTGGAGGCACTGCGTGCAGCCAAGCATGTAATCCGCGTCCGGGTGATCCCGGCGTAAAAGGACAAAGGCGTAAAGGTCCACCGGAACCTGGTTCGGGGTTCCGGGTCTGAGCGTTTCGTTATTTGCGATTAAGAGGTGTTGGTGAGCTGGGTGCAAATGCTGTTGTTGTTGGCGGTGTTACAACCGTTGGCGCTGTTGGCCATGCCTTGCCACACCAGCGGTGGGGAGCAGCGCGTTGTATCGGCACAAGTGGAGCATCCTTCACAAGTGGAGCATCCTTCAATGCATCACGCCGGGCGGCTCGACCATCCGACAGGCGATGACTCGGTAGAATCAGCACCTTTATTGGAAGATTCTCACCATAGTTGCTGTGACCCAGGGTCGCTGTGCCTGATGTCCGGTTGCACCGTATCCATCTTTGGCCTTGTCACTGCCGAGCTGCGGTTTTCACTATCATCAGCCACGTTTCCGCATTACGCTTCGATTGTTCCGGACGTTCCCGTTTCCCCTCTCTACCGGCCGCCTATTTTCCTCTGATACAGACTTTTTGCGTCCGCGTTTTCGGTTGGGTTGCCCGGCCGAATTGCGCCTGATCAATGATTTCGTCCAGAGGAAGTTCAATGAAAACACTCGTTTCCGCTCCTGAAGGGACGTCGTTATCGCGTCGTCGCTTTGTATTGGGGGTTGCATCTGCGTGCGCGGCGGACGCACTTCCGCCGTATGTGCGGGCAAATAGCACCACGCCGGTTAATCATTCGCCGATGGTCATAACCGATCACCAGACACAATTGGTGATCGGAGAGCAGACCGTCAATTTCACCGGAAGACCGCGTAGGGCGATCACGGTTAATAACGGTCTTCCCGGACCTTTACTGCGTTGGCGGGAGGGGCAGCGCGTAAAGATTGCGGTGCGCAATGATCTCGATCAGGACAGCTCCATCCACTGGCACGGCATTATTCTGCCCAGCGAAATGGATGGAGTTCCCGGTATGAGCTTTACGGGTATCAAGCCCGGCGAAACGTTTGAATACGAATTCGAGTTGGGGCAAAGCGGTACCTATTGGTACCACAGCCACTCGCATTTTCAGGAACAGCTCGGTCTGTACGGCGCCATCATCATTGACCCGAGAGAACCCGACCCTGTGGCCTACGACCGGGATATGGTGATCCTGCTTTCGGATTGGAGCGACACGCCTCCCGCGCAGATACAAGCGACCTTGAAAAAGCAGAGTCATTACTACAACCGTCGCCAGCGCACACTCGGAGACATGGTGCGGGATATCCGAGGCCAGGGACTCGGCGACACCCTCAGGGATCGCGCAATGTGGAACCAAATGCGTATGAGCGACACGGATATCGCCGACGTGACGGGTTACACCTACACCTATTTAATGAATGGCGTGACCCCCGCCAGCGGTTGGACAGGATTGTTTCAAAAAGGTGAGCGCTTGCGCCTGCGATTTATCAACGGTTCCGCCATGACCCTGTTCGACGTGCGCATTCCCGGACTCAAAATGACCGTGGTCGCCGCCGACGGTCAGAATGTCCAACCGGTTGAAGTGGACGAATTTCGCATCGGCGTGGCAGAAACCTATGACGTGATTGTGGAGCCGAAAGCGGACCGCGCTTACACCGTATTTGCTCAAAGCATCGACCGCTCCGGTTACGCCCGTGGAACTCTGACGCCCGACCTAACTTGGCTCGCAGAGATTCCCTCGCTCGATCCCGTTCCGGTGCTCACACATAGAGATATGGGTATGGCCCACGGGAGCGGACACGATCACGCCGGCCACCGGGTGCCCGCTGCGAACAAGACATCTGAAAACGGTCACGACGGTCACGACGATCCCCATGCTGGCCACGGTGCTCACATCCCTCCTGATCATATGACGCACATGGAAAAGCCGGCCGGAGTTGTATTAGTGCCAGCAGGGTTTGGTGCAAACTTTGGCGATCCTACGCCGGTTCGCCACGCGGCGAGTGAATTTGGCCCACAGGTGGATATGCGTGCGGAAATGCCGGTGAGTGGCATCGCCGATCCAGGCATTGGTTTGCGGAACCACCAGGCACTTTTCGGCCGCCGGGTGCTGGCTTACGTAGATTTGCGCGGCCTTCACCCCACTCAAGACAGACGCCAGCCGGGGCGCGAGATCGAGTTGCATCTCACCGGCAACATGCATCGCTATATGTGGTCCGTCGATGGTATTCGACACGCCGACGCGGAGCCGATCATCCTGCATTACGGCGAGCGGGTGCGCTTTATTCTGGTGAACGACACCATGATGACTCACCCTTTCCATCTGCACGGTTTATGGAGCGAGTTGGAAACCGGTGATCCAGACTTTATCCCGCGCAAACACACGGTGCTGGTGCAGCCGGGTTCGAAAGTGAGTTACCTGGTCACGGCTGATGCCAAGGGGCGTTGGGCCTATCACTGCCACCTGCTGTATCACATGGGCGGCATGATGAGGGAGGTGCGCGTGATATGAAAAAGTTGCTCGTTTGTCTGGGTTTGTTGGGCACGGCCAGCGGTGTATTTGCGCACGATACCGACGATCCTCTGTTATTCAATTTGCAGGTAGAGCAGCTGGAGTGGCGCGAAGGCGACGCATTGGCAATGGAAGGCGATGCATGGCTTGGTCGAGACCTGCAAAAATTCTGGGTCAAGTTCGATTTGGAGTACGCAGACGATCATCTGGAAGAAGCGGAGGTGCAGGCTCTTTATGGAGTTGCTGTCGCTCCCTATTGGGATATGCAGTTTGGTGTGCGTCGAGACGTTCGCCCGCAACCGTCCCAAACCTGGGGCGTGCTGGCATTACACGGTCTGGCACCTTACTTCTTTGAAACGGACATATCGCTGTTTATCGGCGATGGGGGTGCGGTGGCGGCGAATCTGACAGCAGAGTACGAGTTGCTGTTGACGCAAAAACTCATACTCGCACCGGAAATTAGTGCCGACCTTTACGGCCAGAATGACCGAGAGGTAGGGTCTGGATCGGGGCTGTCCGAGGTAACAATGGGGCTGCGCCTGCGCTATGAAATCCGCCCGGAGTTGGCGCCTTATGTCGGCGTGCAGCACTGGCAAAAGCACGGTAATAGCGCCACGTTCACCCGCGAGTTGGAAGAAGCAACCAGCGATACGCTGTTAGTTGCCGGTTTGCGCTTTTGGTTTTGAGTGAAGGCTATTTGGTTTTGAGTGGGGGTTTTGGTTTTGAGTAGAGAGCGGCACAGCGCCCCTTGCATTAAGGTTTAAAAACCGGATAATGCGCGGCTCGGCAAAACTGCCGTGTCTCTATGGTGGCCCTTTCCGGTCCCCTCGCAACAGGCAACCGCGAACCCCGCCAGGCCCGGAAGGGAGCAACGGTAGTGAATTGACTGTGTGCCGGGGTGTGGCTGGTTAGGGTCCCCTCCAAATCTTCAGCATCTCTTTCTTTTATATTTGAATCGTTGGAATCTTCCTGACACCCGTTTGCCAGCAAGGGTCGCCTGTCCGCTATAATCCCGCCCTCAATTGAATCGAGATCTCGCGAGTGAGTTATCAGGTATTAGCCCGAAAATGGCGTCCGCGCACGTTTCGCGAAATGGTGGGGCAGGAGCATGTGCTCAAGGCGCTGATCAACGCCCTCGATCACAATCGCCTGCATCATGCCTATCTTTTCACTGGCACTCGCGGGGTGGGGAAAACCACCATCGCTCGAATTCTCGCCCGCTGCCTCAACTGTGAAGTCGGCATCAGCTCCGCTCCCTGTGGAGAATGTTCCGCCTGTCGCGAAATCAACGAAGGGCGTTTTATCGACTTGATCGAGGTGGATGCGGCCTCGCGCACTAAGGTGGAGGACACCCGCGAGCTGCTCGACAACGTGCAATACGCGCCCACCCGCGGACGCTTCAAGATCTATCTGATCGACGAAGTGCACATGCTCTCCAATCATAGTTTCAACGCCTTGCTGAAGACTCTGGAAGAGCCTCCGGCCCACGTTAAATTCCTGCTCGCCACCACCGATCCGCAAAAACTGCCCATCACCATTCTGTCCCGCTGTCTGCAGTTCAATCTGAAGAACATGAGCCCCGAGCGCATCGTGCAGCATTTGCAACATGTGCTGCAGGAGGAAATGGTGCCTTTCGATGAAGCTGCGCTGTGGCAGTTGGCGCGCTCCGCCGATGGCAGTATGCGGGATGCCTTAAGCCTTACCGATCAGGCAATTGCCTTCGGCAGCGGCAAAGTGGCTTCGACCGATGTGTCAGCGATGTTGGGAGCCATCGACCATAAGTTGATCGAACAGCTAATGGGTGCACTGATCGACGGTGATGGTGCATCTCTCCTCAAAGCCGTAGCGCATTTTGCCGAGCAATCGCCGGACTATCACGGTGCGCTTGGCGATTTGATTACCCTGCTGCATCGTATCGCCATTGCCCAGGCACTGCCGGACGCCTTGGACAATAGCTATGGAGACCGGGAGCAGATTCTCAAATTTGCCATGGCACTGGCGCCGGAAGATGTGCAGTTGTTTTATCAGACTGGCTTGCTGGGAAGGCGTGACTTGCCGTTGGCACCGGACCCGCGCAGCGGTTTTGAAATGACGCTCTTGCGCATGCTGGCGTTCAAGCCGCAAGGGGTGGTGGATGTGCCGACCCAGCATTTGGTTGCTGCAGCATCGGCATCAGGCGGAATCGGGGAGGGCACCTCCGCAAAAAAGTCTGAACCGGCTCCGGTGGAGCCGTCTCGGTCGACGGCGGCCAAAGCAGTATTGCAGGCGGTGATGGCGCCAAGCGCCGAGCCGCCGCACCCGACACCTCCGCCCGTTGCGCCCGCTCGAACAGAATCGCCGGCTAACATCCCGTTAAAGGCGCAAGCGCGTGTGGTGCAGCCCGACGAGTCACAGATGGCTCCTGAGGCTCAAGCAGCACCTGCGGTTGAGGTCCTAGTTGAAACGGAGATAGCAGTTGAAAGGGAGGCAGTTGAAAGAGAGGTTGTAATTGAAAGGGAAGTTGTAGTTGAAAAGGATATTGTGGTTGATAAAGAGACTGCCGTTGAAAAGGCTGCTGCAACTGAAACCGTGATCACCTCTACAGTGCGTTTGGAGGCGCTTGCCCCTCACCACTGGCTCGGCGTTTATCAGGCATTGAATGTTCGCGGCGTTTTGCAAAGCACCGCTTCAAATTGTGTATTGCTGGAACGGCGTGG
>DJFQ01000027.1:6147-13791 GCA_002432095.1 Marinagarivorans sp. UBA5868
CGTATTTTGCCGCACCGATACGGGTGTCGATTCATATTCAGCCGTTGCCGCCCGGCGCGGAAACGCCTGCGGCATGGGGCGAACGGCAGCGCCGCGAGGCCCGCGAAGCAGCGATCCAACGCCTGCGCGACGATCCTCTGGTGCAGCAATTGCAAAAAGAATTTGATGCAAGTTTGGATTTGGAGTCGGTTACTTATTGATTCCGACTCCGCCCACTGACCCCCTCCCAACCTCCCCCTTGCCAGGGGAGGAGTAGCTCCCTCCCCTGGGAAGGGGAGGGCTGGGGTGGGGTCTTGTTGGGGTCCGTTTGGCGTCAACACAACTAACGAGGTGCAACCATGTTCAACATGGACGATTTAATGAAACAGGCCCAGGCCATGCAGGCTAAGATGCAGAAAATGCAGGAAGAGCTGGCCAATATCGAAGTGGTAGGCGAAGCCGGTGCTGGCTTGGTGAAAGTCACCATGAGCGGCCGCAATGATGTGCGCAAGGTGGAGATAGATCCCAGCGTGCTTACCGAAGAGAAAGCCTTTCTGGAAGATTTGCTGGCGGCGGCGGTCAACGACGCGGTGCGGCGGGCCGATGAAGCCAAAAATCAGAAGATGGGCGGATTGGCTGCCGGCTTCAATATTCCCCCCGGCTTCAAAATGCCCTTCTGAGAATTTGTGTGCTAAGTCCTCTTATTGATCACCTGATCCGCTGTCTCCGTGTTTTGCCGGGTGTCGGCCCCAAGTCCGCCCAGCGCGTTGCGCTCTATTTGTTGGAGCGCAATCGTGAAGGCGCGGTATCGCTGGCCCATGCACTGCTGGCGGCCGCCGAACACGTTAAGCACTGTCGCCGCTGCCGCACGTTAACCGAGCAGGATCAATGTGCAATCTGCGCGAACCCGCGTCGTGACGCCGAACTGCTATGCGTGGTGGAAAGTCCGGCGGATGTTTTTGCCCTCGAGCAGTCGGGCAATTTCAGCGGCCAGTATTTTGTTCTCCACGGTCGCCTCTCACCTATCGATGGCATAGGGCCGGCGGAATTGGGAATGAACGAACTGGTGGAGCGCATGGGGCAGGGGGTGACGGAAGTGATCGTCGCCACCAATCCCACCATGGAGGGGGAGGCCACCGCGCATTACATTGCCGAAAAAGCCAAGCGCATGAGTGTCAAAGTCACCCGCATCGCTCACGGCGTACCCATTGGCGGCGAGCTTGAATATATCGACGGCGGCACTTTGGCGCACGCACTGGCGAGCCGGCGAGAGCTGTGAACGCCGCCAAACCATTATTTTCCAGAGTGGATATTTTGAAGGAGTGGACGCTTTGAGCGAATGCACCCAACCCATCGTCTGGGTCGCCGATTCCCGGCAGTTGCAGGCGCTTTGCGAGCAGTGGCTGACCTTACCTTGGTTGGCGGTGGATACCGAATTTATGCGCACCGACACCTTTTACCCGGTGCCGGCGCTGATTCAAGTCAATGACGGCCACAGCAATTATCTGTTGGATCCGCTCGCCATCGGCGACCTTGCACCACTGGCGCAGGTGATGCTCTCCCCCGACGTACAAAAGGTGCTGCACGCTTGCTCCGAAGATCTGGAAGTTTTTCAGATTTTGCTGAAGTGTCTGCCGGTCAATTTACTGGATACGCAGATCGCTGCGGCCTTTTGTGGTTATGGCTATTCCGTTGGCTACGCCAATCTGGTGAACGCCGTATTGCAGATTCAGCTGCCCAAAGACGAAACCCGCTCCAACTGGCTGCAGCGCCCACTCACAGAAGCGCAGCAGCGTTATGCCGCCCTGGATGTGGAGTATCTGCATCGCTTGACGGTGAATTTAAAAACGCAATTACACACGTTGCAGCGTGAACAATGGGTGGCGGAGGAGTGCGGGCTAATGGTGCCCAATTTCCTCGAGGGCCAAAAGCTGAATAATGCCAGTCATCGTTTTCGCGGTGCATGGCGCCTCAACCAGCGCCAGTTAGCGGCTCTGATAGAGCTGGCCGCCTGGAGAGATCAAACTGCGCAGACGCAGAATATTGTGCGCAACCATGTGGTGCGCGACAAAAGCCTGTTTGCCATCGCCGAAATGCTGCCGGATCACATTTCACAATTGCGCAAAGTGCCGGAATTACCGGAAAAAATTATTCGCCGTTACGGTGAGCGCATCATTGAACGGCTGGATGCCGTGCGTGCGATCGCCGAGCGCGAGCTGCCGGCACGGCTGCCGCGACCGCCCAGTTCGGCGCAGCAATCGCATATCAACACCATGCGCGAAGCTCTGGCGGAACTCGCGGTGGAATTAAAGGTTGCGCCGGAATATCTCGCCCGCCGCCGTGATTTTGAGTTTATTATGCGCGCCCTGCAGGAAGGCCGGACTGGTGATGACGTATTTCCGCCGGGCATTGATGGCTGGCGTGCAGAGCTGGTAAAACCTTGTTTGCAGAAACTTCTATGAATGGTGTGATTTGTTGCGTTTATCGCAGTTCGAAAAAAGACGAGACGTATTTGTATGTTGATAAAAGCCGTGGCCTTGAAAAGGTGCCTGAGGCATTGCTGCAACTTTTCGGTGAGCCGAAGTCGGTGATAACCATGTTACTGACGGCAGAGCGCAAACTGGCGCGGGCGGATGCGAAAAAAGTGCTTGCCGCGCTGCAAGAGCAAGGCTACTACCTGCAGATGCCGCCTGCGTCGGAGACTTATATGCAGGAAATCAACAAGCACAATGACAAATTATTCTGAGCGCGGACAATTGACTACCGCAGAACAAATCGCCGATCTGCAAACCCGCCTGACATTTCAGGAAGACACCCTTCAAGTCATGAGCGGCCAAATGGCATTGCAGGCGCAGGAGTTGCATTTGGCGCGTCAGCAAATTCAGCTTCTCAACCAAAAATTGAACGAACTTTTTTATCAACTGGAGCAGCGTAGCTCAGCTCCAACGGATGAACGCCCGCCGCATTATTAAATCGGGCACCGGCAACGACAGCAGGCAATATGCACACACCAGAAGACTATTTATACGGTTGGTTGATTTATCTTGTTAGCGCTGCGGTTCTTATTATTTGCGGCTGGATAATGACTGCCAAAATTTCATGGGGCGGACTGCGCGGGCTGATACGCTTGCTTGCAGTGGTGACACTTTTGGTTCCGTGGTATGCCGATGCCAATATGACGTATCTCGCTCCGGCGTGGATCATCGCCGCATTTGAAGGTATTTTTGAAGGTAATTTCTGGCGGGCCGGCGGACCATTGGTCTCGGCCTTAACCGTTTCTTTTGCGGTGGGGTTGGTAGTTTGGGCGGTTCTCCATTTTAAAGGGAAAAAGGCGGAAACACAGTAGAAAGTCTGCACAGTCCTGAAGCGCATCTTTAGCCAATTTTCTCGCCTTGCCGACCAAATTGTCGTATTACAAAGTTGCCGTATTCCAAAGTTGCCGTATTCCAAAGTTATATGTCCGCGCTTTCATCGGTCTCTCGCAAGGTGCAGCAGGCACTCTCTTAATCCCCCTCATTTACTCGATTGATTGATGGCGCCGCGCCGTTGTAGATGGCTGGCGCCTGAGAGCGATCTTCGGCGTTGATTCCTTCTAGCCACAAGGACAAATCAGGAACGAAAATTTTTCTCGGGTAAAAATTCACAGATTCAAGAAATGCGAACGGATAAATTGCACATCGGCAGAGCGACTCTGCTGTAATCAATTAAATATGGAGATTTGTTATGGAAAAGTTCAACTCAACCCTTCTCGCCCGTTTCGCGACTTCTTCACTGCAAAAGTTCGGTAATACCTTTAAAAATATTGGCTTTGCAGTGGGCATATCCGTCTTAAGCTGTCAGGCCGTAATGGCGGCGGTGGATGATAAAACGCTTAGCACCAAAGCCGCTGCTGCAAAACATGGCACTTATGTTTTTGACACTTGGGAACAACTAACGCACAAGTGGCAAACCCTGGGAAATGCCGGCATGCGGCTCAAGGATATCGAGGTCTTCGACAATGCAGGCGGAGCGCGTACTTATGCGGGTGTTTGGGAGCCGGGCAGTGGCAAGCATGCCCTTTATGGCTACGATAATTGGAGTGCATTCGTGGAAAAATGGCGAGAGTTGAACGACAGCGGTTATCGCTTGACCGATATCGAGAGCATTACCAAAAACAATAAAACCTATTATTACGGTGCATGGCGTGCGGGCAGCGGAAAATACGCGTTGTATAACTACAGCTCCTGGTCCAGCTTCACCAATAAATGGGCGGAATTAAACGAGCAGGGTTATCGCTTGCTGGACATCGACGTGAGCGAACACAACGGCAATCTGCGATACGTCGGCGTTTGGGGCGAGGGCTCTGGAAAATACGCACTTTATAATTACGCATCCTGGGACGATTTTTCCGCTAAATGGAGCGAGCTGGGCGCCCAGGGTTATCAAATGATGGATATGGATATCTTGCGAAAAAGCGACGGCAATTATCAGCATGTGGGAGTCTGGCGAGCGGGCAGTACCAAGCGAGCGCTGTATCGCTATACTTCCTGGAACGCATTCAAAACAAAATGGGCGGAGCTGGCGGAAAAAAATTATTCTCTGCTTGATGTTGAAGTGGTGCAGCGCGGCACCAACGGTCATTACTACGTCGGTTCATATGGCCCAGCGCCCGTAGCAAGCGCCTCCGGCCCGGATCTGCAAGCCATGGCCGCGCATATCGAAAACAATATGGCAGCCTCGACGGTTGGAATGGCCTACGCAATCAGTCAGCACGGGCAGCTCGCTATCGCCGGCGCCACCGGAAAAGCCCAGCGCTCCCCTGATGCCAACATTGCGATGAATTCAAAAATTCGCTCCACCGTCGCAAGTGTGAGCAAAGCCATTACCGCACCTTTGCTGTATAAATTGCTCGACGACAATAATCTGAGCGTGCATTCACCCATCGCGCCTTGGTTGCCGAGTGGCTGGGATAAAGGCCCAGGATTTTCCAACAATGCCAATGGCGTAACGTTTTATCACCTGCTTACCCACACCTCGGGCTTTCAACAGGCTTACGACGCATTGAAAGCGGCTGGTCTCGAAGGGCAATGGGGCAACGATTGGGACGGCCTTGAATTTGTCGTGGCAAATGGAACAAATCCAGGTTCAAAAGGAGATTACATTAACGCGAATTTTGCCTTGATGCGGATTTTGATTCCGGAATTGTGGAGAGCCGCCGGCGGTCCTGCCAGTGCTGTAACTAAAGCGAATGTTGGGCAACGGTATCTGGCATTTCTCCATCAGCACGTGTTGAATAAAGAAAATATTGACTCCATTACCTGCAGTCCTCAAGCCGGTTACCCTGAAGCAAAAGCCTACGATTTTGCGGACATGTCGCTTGCAGGTTACTCAAGCAGTGCATCCTCCGACGCTTGTGGTGGTCATGCGTCATTGCATTTTTCCGCACAAGAGTTGACCCGGTATGCTTTTTCCTTCCGCTATAACCGGGATATTTTGTCATCGGCGAATCAAATGTTGATGAATGCCAATAAGGCGGGATGGAATGGCTCAGGCGCAGTTGAAGGCGGTAACTTTTATCAGCATGGTGGGTTGTGGATTCACGGCGCCCGTGAAACGCACACATGTTTGATGGAGCTGCCCAACGGCGTCAATGCGTCAATCGTGATCAATTCCACCCCCGATATTCACCGCTGCACTGTATTGCGCGACGCTTATAACGCAGCACTCAACTGAGAAGCAAAAGCGATCCGGCAGGTGCCGGATCGCTGGCGTTTTCAGCCCGAGCACCGCTAAACCTATGAACTATACTTTCAAACTCATGGGTTTATCACTTGGCAAGCATGGACAAGAGCGTCACTGACCGAAGGGCTCGGCACCGTTACTCCCGACTGTTGAGTGGGAATAGGTGTCGGTCTTTTATCGTTGTCCAAATCATTGGGCTTTTTTTGGCGTTCGCGTATCAGGGGTCCATTGCAGCCGGTGATGTTCAGGTTTCTTCTGATGTCCAGGCGCTCTCCCATCTTCAGGTTGTCGCCGACGACCAGATTTCCGCACCGCGGCTCAGCCTTAATGATCGGGTTCATTATCTCGAAGACATCCAAGGCGACCTTGATCTGGCCGATGTGAAAACGGTGAAAGCAACTTGGCAGCCGAATTCGGATGCCGTTTTTAATCGAGGTTTTAGCGACTCCGTTTGGTGGCTAAAACTCCATCTTGACCATCCCGGCCTTCAAGGATCGGAACGCTTGCTGGAAATTGCTCATCCGATTCTTGATCGGGTTGATGTGTATCTGGTGCAAAATGAAAAGCTTCTTCGGTCCTATCAAACCGGCGATAGTCGTCCCTTTCACGATCGACCCTTAATCAGCCGTTTTTTTGTCTTCCCCATCCAGTTGCCGCCGCAGGACAGCCTGACTGTTTACATCCGAATTCAAACATCCTCCTCGCTGCAGGTGCCATTGACCTTATGGGAAAAGGACGCGTTCTTCCAGCATGAAGCTAACAACAATTTTTTGCAGGGTCTCTATTTTGGCGGAACCTTCACTCTCGTTATTTACAATCTGCTGATCTTCTTTTCGCTCCGCGACAGAACATATTTGTATTACGTCGGTTTTGTAGCATCCGCGCCGCTTTATTTTTTGGCACTCAACGGTTTGGGTTTTCGCTTCTTATGGCCGGAGAATACCCATTGGAATACGTTGACGGTGCCGGTATTTCTGTCGTTTTTGGTTATTTTTGGCGCATTGTTCACCCGCCGGTTTCTCGAATTAAAGCGATTTTCCAAAGCCATGGATCGCATTATTTTGGGTTTCGCATTGATTGGCGGAGCGGCGTTGCTGGGTTCATTTTCTTTGCCTTACCGCATCATCACTCCGCTGTTGGCAATCGTCGTCATATTCGCATGTTTGGCGGACATGATGGCCGGCGCGTATGCCTGGCGTCGCCAGGTTGCCTCCGCACGATTTTACGTATTCGCCTGGACCGTATTTCTGCTGGGCAGCGTGATTTTCGCTTTCAGCAAATTGAACATCCTGCCATCAAATATTTTTACAGATAACGTCGTCCAAGTCGGGTCGATATTGGAAGCGGTGTTGTTGTCGTTCGCTTTAGCGGATCGCATTAATTTTGAGCGTCGTTTGCGTTTCAAAGCGCAAGAGGAAAGTTTGCTCGCGCAGATGCGCGCCAACGAAACACTCGAATTGCGCGTTGCGGAACGTACACACGAACTTGCGGAACTGAACCTGAAACTAGAGGAGCTGAGTTATACCGATCAGCTGACGCAGTTGTATAACAGGCGGTTTCTCGATGAAACCACCGCAAAGGAATGGCACCGTTGTATGCGCAAAAAAGCAGACTTTGCTGTTCTGCTGCTGGATATCGATCACTTCAAACAGGTTAACGATCAGTACGGCCACAACACCGGCGACCAGTGTTTACAACAAGTGGCGTTTCATCTGCGCGACCAGCTGAGATGGTCCACGGATATAGTGGCGCGCTATGGCGGAGAGGAATTNNATGCAGGTCGCGCAGCGAATTGTAGCCGCGTTTAATAAAGCACCATTGCATACGGATGAGGGTGATATTCGCGTCACGGTCAGCATTGGGGTCAGCTGCGCCAAGCCGCAACAGGACCTGTTGACCCGCACCCTGTTCACGGAAGCGGATGCAGCGCTTTACGCAGCGAAA
>DJFQ01000249.1 GCA_002432095.1 Marinagarivorans sp. UBA5868
CCTGAGTGGTGGCCTGTAGTTGTTTGGTCTCTAACTGTTTACTTGCCGAAGAAGGCCGGCCGCGACGAGCGCGCTCTGGGCGACGAAATTCGGGCAGTATTTCATGGTCTCGCAAGTACTCATTAATATTGCGCAACGCGGGATGGAAGCGAGTAACGTTAAGGTCAATCAATTCATTTTGATTATTTCGCACCTTAGCATTTTCATTTGTACCTTCGATGGTAGCTTTGGCTTGGCTGTCGTTAAGCAGTCTAAGAGCAATAAAGATTCTCATAGAAATTCAACTCATGTGGCTTATTGTGGAGGAGGCGAAATGTCGGCTTAAGCCGGCTGCCTCCGATAACAGGAATATTGCAAAAGCGAGGCCAGCTTTATATTTGCTGCTGCAGGACTTTAAAAAAAGGTTTGTAAATCAAGCAGATATCTGGTGGTGGGTGAGATTTGACGACGGTGTCGACGGCGGGAGCCGTCGTTTGGAGCATTGGTTTTTAATTGTAGATCTTCCTAAGCAGAAGAACTCTTACAAACCAGGGCAATAGTCTGCAAGCACCGATTGAGTATTCCGATTGACCAGTGTAAAACCAAAAGACGATGTAAAGATCTGTAAAGTCTCGTCGATACGGTTGCTGGCGCTTCTGTCGGTTTGTTGTAATTGCGCGACTTTGCAACAGCCCCTAGGAGCCGCTATGCGCAAAAGTAAATTATTGCTTCAAAGCGTTACGATTTTGGGATTGACCTTGTCAATGTCGGCTTGCCAATCTCAAGTGCAAGTGGCGTCCGCAAAATTGGAGCCTGTGGTTTTCCGGGGTATGTGTGATGCATCCGGGGCCGTGCCGCTGTCGGCACATAGGTTTGTCATTGCCGATGACGAGGACAATGTATTGCGTGTTTATGATGTAAACGCAGGGGGAGACCCGCTTGCGGTTTACGACATATCGGCAAGCCTCGGTCTCCATCCAAAGCCTAGGAAAAAGCCCGGCAAACCTCCCAAGGCGCCGCCGGAACTCGATATAGAAGGGGCTACTCAATACAAAGGGCTGGCCTATTGGATTACCTCTCACGGACGTAATAGCTCAGGAAAATATCGCGCTGAGCGACTCAATTTTTTTGCCACCACTCTCGGTGATGCCGATCAACCTATTCAAGTTTCGGGCAAGGTTAACGAAGATTTATTGGCTAACCTGATCGCCGATCCGCGGATGCGCCAATTTAATTTGGCAGAAGCAGCAGAAAAAGCGCCCAAGGAAGCCGGTGGTTTAAATATCGAGGGTTTGACTGAACGTAAGGAAGGAGGGGTTTGGATTGGTTTTCGCAATCCGCAGCCGCAAAACAAGGCACTCATTGTCGCGCTGCTCAATCCGGAAGACGTTATTCAGGGGAAATCCGCGCAGTTTTCCGATCCTCTGTTGCTTGATTTGGATGGTCGAGGCATTCGTGCATTGAGCTGGTGGCGGGGCCGCTATCTGATTGCTGCTGGATCCTATGCGGGTGACGAACCCTCGGCGCTCTATACCTGGGATGGCGTGAAGGCACCTCAGCGAGTGCGTTTACGCAATGCAGATATCACCAATCCCGAAGCGTTCTTTACGCCAGAGAATCGCGACGAAATTATGTTTTTTAACGATCAGGGGGCGCGGTTGGTAGATGGTGTGGAATGTAAAAAACTTAAAGATTCTTCACAAAAAACCTTTACCGGAATTTGGTTCCGTCTGTGATGGTTATATTGTAGAAATTCGGTGAGGGGCGGTATTAAAAGATGAGAACGCAATAATAGGTGCAGTAGCGAAATATCTGATTTGAGATAAATAAAAAGTCCCGGGGAAAATCCCCGGGAAAACACTAGGTACCATTAGAGTAAAGTAAAACCATTAGGGTAAGGTAAATCGGCTCATGAAACTCCAACCCGTATTAGCATTTTCGGGAGAGTGACCGCTGCTGGTCGTACACAAGCCTACTTCAACACCATCGGTGCATTGTGTGCTGACCGCACACTGGCCTTGCTGAGCGGTTTGGTTGGTACAGCCGTTCTTTTGTTTCCAGGTGTTGTTGGTATTCACAGCACCGAGGAAGTTGATACACACACCCGTCAGACAGTCCCGGCCACCGTTGTAAATGACAAGGTTATCGTTGGATGCCCGCTGACTGAGAAGCGGCACTGCCCGCGGTGGATTGCATTGGTTGACATTCTCTTGTAGCAAGTCGAACGCTTCGGGAGCAAACGCCGCAAACACGTCGGATGCATGACAAGCCAGGTAATGCGTCATACCGCCGCCCATGGAGAATCCAGTGGCGTAAACCCGCGCTTCGTCGATATTGGCCACTTTCTTCACGTCTTCCACAATGGCTTTGGCGAATGCCACGTCGTCCACCGACCGGTCGCTGGTGCAGCAGGTTCCCACATTCCATGCAGCGCCGACGCTACCTTGTGCACCGGAAGGTGCCACCAGAATAAAGCCCTCGCGATCCGCAATGCCGCGATAGCCGGTGGAGCTGATCTCTTGGTTGCCGTTACCGCCCAGGCCGTGGAAACGCAATACCAGCGGCACGCGGCGATCTGTCGGATAACTCGCCGGAACATACAAATTGTAAGAGCGGTTGCGGCCGTCGACGGTAATGTTTTTCTGCCCGCTTGTTGGCCGGGTAGAGATGAGGTTACCAGATGATGAACTGGAGCTCGAAGAGGACGAGCTTGAGCTGGATGAAGAGCTGGAACTCGACGACGACGAACTTGAGGACGAAGAGCTTGAGCTGCTGGAGGACGACGAACTGCTGCTTGATGAAGAGCTGCTCGAAGTCGGGTTGACACCACCCTGGCCGCCGCAGCCTACCAATAGCGCGGCCGCCAGCAGTGCTGTCAGAGGGAGACGAGTCGCTCCTGATGTTGGTCTCAATAATGTAGCCATGCGATTTACCTGATCGGGTTTATTGTAAATATCAGATGTAATACTGCTTGCTGAGTGCCCCCTTTTCCCAGTGTTGCCGAGCGGCAACACGCGGCGGAGATCTTTCTGTGCAGGGAATATAAAACCAGAATGTGAGAAAGCTGTGAGGCGCAGTCCCATTAAGAAGATCATCTGACGATATCTGAGAGGTGTGACACAGTTCCTTCAAATAGTCATTTGGTCGTTATGGATGGTTTTCCTCGAATATGGCTTCGGAAATATCCGGCGGAGGTGGCAGGTAATTGTGATCGAGTGGCGTAATTTCCGCTGGAACTGGTTTGGCGGCGCAAAAATCCGCAGCGCCAACGGCAAGTGCATAGACAAGCATGATCATATGCAGCGCCGGCTGAACTATTGCGTAGCCGAGCGGGGATGAGTCCTGATAACGCTGCCAGCGAAACAAAATATAGATATGGATCAGAATCGACAGTACAAATATACCCAACGAAAGGTAGGCAAAAAATGTTGCGTCAAGGCAAAACAGAGGTGGCAGGGTGCCGATAATAAACGCGATATTGCATAACACCGCTGGGGCGAGAAAAGTAAAGTCGAATTTTGCTGGCAGATATTTTTTAAGGCTCATTTAGTCTAGTCGCCCGAAGTACAAATAGTCGCCCGAAGTACAAATCGCTTTGGATGGCATAGGGCATCCACCGCAGGCAATGGTTCCGCAGCCGATACGAGCAGGCGGCGGGTATTTCACGGACACCACGAGCTAAGTGCCGAATTTTCGTAAATCTACGTATTCATCTGCAGCGTTTTCTTGGTTAGTGTGCACTGCGGTATTCGCGGTGCGCTTGTCGTTTGCACCCCATCTCCCACCAATCCAAATAAATAAGGGGAACACATGAACCATAAAAGATGGTTTCTACTGACACTGCTTGCGTTGTTAACGGCATGTAATGACGAGTCCCAAACGCCTGAGTTGGATATTGCAGGCCACTGGAATATCGATCACGGATTGTATGACTCCTGCCAAATCAACGCGACCTTTACCGAACAATTATTGGTTCTGACGTTTTTCAGTTTAGAGGAGGGCGCGTGTCAGCCGGAACGCTATGGCATTCAGAACAATGCGCTGGTTATTCGTATTGATGACAAACAGGATTATTTTGAAGAGGACGGCACCCTCGCGACCACTTTGCAGGTTTCAGTGCCGGAGCATCAGGCGGTGGGCACACTGTCGCTAAGAGAAACCGATGAGGGACTTGCCGGCGATATCGTCACCGCAAGCGATCCCAATAATTTATTAGAGCCTTTGCTGGAACCGCTCTACACGCTGACACCGATATCCGATCATTGGTTGCCGTTAGCCTTGGGTCGTTGGGGTGCCTCATGTGATCAGTGGGGATTTCCTGATACGCCCGCAGGCCAGCAGTGTGAACTTATCGAAATAAACAGCGCCACATCCGGCCGTATCAAATCCTATGGCGGAACTAGCAGCATTGGTCCAAATGGAGAAGTGCGAGAAATTCAGAGCGAGTGGCACGAGGTGACTTTTGCACTGCGCGACTTAGTCGCAAGATCCGACGATACTTATGAACTGGAATTGGTGATGCTGGGCGGGCCGACCACTATCGACAGCATCCCTATGACGTGGAATTTATCTGAAAACCATTTCACGCTAACGGCCACGGAAGGAGGTGGTACACCTAGCGAATTTCAACTGTTACCTGCAGATTAAGATTCCGGCATCACATCGGATAGGTCAAAAAAATAAAATGCAAAGCATTGACCGAAAAATGCGTCACTATTGCCGCGCTGACACTACGTGTCAGCGCATATGTAGTGGCGTACAACGTGCCAGCGATAGCCATAACAGTAAGAACTTGAGGCTGATTACTGAAGTGCGTCAGAGTAAAAAAAGCAGATGCGATAAGAGCACCAAAGACTCTGCCGAAACGCTTATTTGTAAAAGCTTTTTCACTCGGACGCTGCACCACCAAGCGATAAAAGCTCTCTTCGGAGAAGCAGGTTATAACCAGATTAATTGCCAGAAAGACGATTGTTATCTGGGAAAATTTAGTAATGGTGTCGAGCTCTAGAATCCAAGCGGCGACAAGGAGCACCGTTAGGGCCGAAGAAATGGCAATAGCCAGATTGCGAATCGTAAATGCTTTTACAAGGTCGGCTTTTGCTCTGCCGTGCATAACCCAAGTAAAGATAATCATTGCGCCGAAGAACTTACCCAAATTGACAAACTGCTGATAAGGCTTGCCGTTCTCATGCAGCTGCTCCACGGAAATGGTGTTCCAATACGAAAACCCATCTGGCCGATACAGCGCCATAAAAACACCAACCAAAAACACGCCAATCCACGCCAACACCTTTAGGTAAGTCGCATTTGCTTTGTCATACATAAACAATAACGCGACTAAGAACGCGGCGGATAATACGTGGATCGCTGGCAGCAATCCCAAAGCGGAGAAAATGGCAGCGAGCAGCAGAGTAATAAAGGAAATGGTGAGTTTGGTGTTTATGCTGGGACTTGTATTCATGCTTTTCATGATGCTCAGTCGGAGACTAGTCTTCCTTCGTTGGGGGCAATACCAATCGATGCGATGGCCCCGGAATTAAATTCAATGGCATCTTTTGAATTTTTCCCNNCCCGGAATTAAATTCAATGGCATCGTCCACTATGCCATCGGAAAAAATAATGCCGCCTTCTGCCATATGCGAAGTCAATCGAAACGTTTGATGTTGATGTATTTTGCCGAATACCAGAGAAGTTCCAGTGACGCGAGAAGGGAAGGGCTCGCGCACGCAAAAAGCGAGCTCGGTGGCATCCCAAGGCATCTCCGCAGAAAGTTGCTGCGAAATTTGCGTAATCGCGGCAGCGCCGGTGACGAGACTGCGCAGCCAACCGGTGGAACCCAGCCCGGTGGAAACGAGCACGCCAGAGGATGATTGTTCCTCTCGTTGCTCGCCGTACTGCAATTCATATCGGGCGGAGATCGGCAAGCGCGGGCCGATATACAGATCGTTGACCGCCAGCAATTGCTGTCCATCATTTAATTGCGCAAGTGCCATGGTGACGGTTTTAACCGGGTAGCGACCGCTCAGTACATCGCGGGTGACTTTGGCGAGGTCCGCCGGTTTGAATGGCAGCAGCTGTCCATCAAACCTTCTCGGCGCGGGGTTAACCGCAATCAGTGGCTGACTACGAAGATATTTTAGGGTATTGGCGACCAACCCATCTTGCCCGGCAACCGTCACAATATCTTCCGGGCCAAATAGAAAATTCGGCAAAAAACTCCGCTCCAGCCGTTGTACGCGACCAAAACGTTGCAATATTTTTTCGATATCGGCGAGCGCCTGTTTTAGTTCGCGATCTTCATCCTGATAATCCGCCACATTGTCGCCCCGGCTCTGCAAATAAAAAGCAGCCTGTTCGCGGGTGTTGTGACGGCGGATTAAACCATCGAGACGTGTCTCCCGATGGACCAGAATAATATTGCGGTCGCTCAGGCGCTCCACTACGCATTCCTGTGCATCAAATTACCGAGTAGGTCGGGGGTGATATTTAATTGCCCGATTTTGTCAGAGTGAATAGCGAGACTTTTGAGTGCCTGAGCGATTACCAGCTCCGGATTCGCTCCACTGGCGGCAATAGCTTCAAAAAGTTTGGGATCGATTTTATTCAGGGCTTCCATCATTTTCTCCATGCTATACGCTTTGGTCTCACCCTGCTTGCGCTCATTGGCTGTTGCCAGTTCCACCAGTTCGCGCTTTTTCGTTTCCAACGCTACTTGCGCCTCCATATCCTCCTTATGAATTAACCGTTCTTTTTCTTTAACAGAGCGTTCTGCCTCCATTTGATTTTCGCGCAGCTCACGTTTTTTATTGGCAACCGCCAATTCCGTACGCAACTCGTTTTCCTTGATGGCGCGCTCTTGTTCAATCGCAGCGTTGCGGCGGTTATAGGTGGCTTCATCTGCCTCCTGAAGCAGTGCTTCACGTACGGCTGCCTCCAGCGCGCGCGAGGTCTCCGGTGCCGGGCGCAGTGCCTGAATCGCAAGATCCACTACTTCTATGCCAAGGTTGGTCAGTACCTCGGATGCTTTTAATTGTTCGCGCACACTGGCAACCAAAGCCCGGGACGCGGTGAGCGCTTCCCGCAGCGGCAGCTGCTGAATTTCCGCGCGCATCAACACCTGCACCAAATTGAGAATGCGATTGGGTAGTTTTTCTGGATCGCCGGATGCGTAATCGCGGGCGTTGTCTGTAAGAGCGAAATTCATCATGGAGGCAAGTTTGGCAGCATCCGCGATGCGGAATACCACCTGTCCCTGAATGCTGACTTCCTGAAAATCGGCGGTGGTTTCCTTCAGCATAAAAGGCACATCCTGACTCGCCATTGGAATGGCCACCAGAGAAGTTGAGGGTTTAAAGTAAAAAAATGACAGGCCGACTCCCTGCTGTTTGATTTTTCCTTTGTGATATTGAACCACATAAGTGGTGGGGCTGGCTTTGAAGTAACCTATGGAAAACATTTTGACCTCCCTGAGATGATGTTGATCGGGCGTTATTCTAGCCGTTTCCCATAAAAAAAATCCCGGCAACTTGCGTGGCCGGGATTGGTATTTAATGAAAGGATTTTTATTCGACGGTTATGTCCCAATAGAACTCGCGTTCTTCTTCGCCAGGCACTGCGACATTAAGTGTCAGCAAGGCTGTAGTGGGCTCATCGCCGGCCTTGAAGCGTACACCGAACCCGCCG
>DJFQ01000094.1:0-6213 GCA_002432095.1 Marinagarivorans sp. UBA5868
ACTGCGGCTTATTTCATTGATCGAATCACTGGCGTGAACCGTCAGACGGTATTGACCAGGTTCTGCCACCGTCGCGGAGAAGGTATTTCCATCGCGGCTCAACGTCAGCGTCTGAGCAGGCGCATCGTCGGCTAGATTGTCCAGCTCTGCATTGAGTTCGAGCTCAAGTGCCGGGTCCCAATACACACTGCCAGCTACCTGCACCGGGGCAAAATACGATGTTGCGCGAGGCGCACTCAGCGTCAAATCCAATTCCGCCGGCTCGCGGTACTGCAGACGAATTGAGTCGCTTTCGACTTGCTGAGGGAAACTGTCCTGCGCCTGAATCACCAAATCGTAAATGCCCGGCGCCAGATCGTATTCGGCAAACTGGAGGCTCAAGAAGAAGGCACCGGTCGCTGAATCCCAGCCGTCAATTTGTGCATCACCATTCATCAGCAGCGGAATTTCCACCGGCGCGACTTCGGAATCCACCGGCTGCAGCAGCAATGAGACGTTTTCCAGGGGAAACGCGGGCGACGCTGTGACGCGGCCTGCCAATTCCACTACCGGCTGAAGAATCTCAAACTCTCCCGCGGCCACTGGCTCGGTGAAGGTTGCGCTCAATAGCGGCACTTGGTAATTAAAGACAATGCTCTGCTCGGCCAGCGCGAGGTGGCTGTCCTGCACCTGGACACGCAGCGTATTTGCGCCGTTATTCAAAACATCTGTTGCTACGGTGCCCACAAAGTCACCGCTCTCGGTCACATCCAGCGGAATCGACACTTCGCCTTCCCCGCGTTCCAACACCGCGGTAACGGAGCCGCTCAGCGCGCGATCCCAAGTGGCGGAGCCACGTATGGCGACATCGCGATAATAGGTATTCGCCGCAACGGGAGAATCAACGACCAGGGTCGGCGCAGTTGCGCGATAACGCACCAGCAACTGATCGCTCACACCAGACAGGCCGTCCTGCAACTCTGCTCTTACCCGCAGACGATAATCGCTGAACCCATATGAGCTTTCGATGAAGTCATAAGAGATCGTGGCCAACTGATCCTCCGCTGACCAGACCTCATCCGCTGCAAACTCCACCATCGGCAACCAGACGCCGCTCACCTGCTGCTCGATAACAAAAGCGCTGGGCTGAGGAAGGATATTGGCTTCAATAATTGCCCTAAAACGGAATTCCCCGGCGGTCTCAACAAAACCATCGTCCACCACTGGATAGCCGTGCTCGACGACGACCTCAATTACAGGATCTACATACACAAACTCGACAGTCGCCTGAGTCTCGACACGACCGTCCGATAAAGTGACCGTCAGTTGATAGGCGCCAGGCTCCGTAACCACACCGACGAAACTCTGCCCCTCAACCGTCAAAGGCACAACTTGCAGCTCATCACTGTCGGTGGATTGCAGAACCGCACTCAGCTCCGCGACCAACGCGGGATCGACGCTGAACGTACCCTCAATATTCACCGCGGCGTAATTAGTGCTCCCCGATGTTGGCGATTCAATCGAAATTTGCGGCAGCAGAGGCACCCGGTACATAAACGTCTGCGGCTCGCTCGACACACTGCGGACCCCGTCACTTGCTACGACCACCAGGGTGTATTCACCTGTCGGCAGATCCACCGGCAATGGCATCCGTGCGGCGAAAGTGCCGTCGCTCAGCGTCCAACTGGGCAAATCCAACAAGGTTGTTTCAGCAACTTGCTGCTCATCGAGATAAAGCCCGGCCGTTACTTCAACCAATTGCAATGCGGGATCGAACACCAGATCCCCGTTCAGCAATAACTCGGGCTGGAGCACTTCGCCATCACCAAAAGATTGCAGCCCGATGGCCAGAGGCAAGTAGCCCGAACTGCTGGAGCTGGAGCTAGACGAGCTGCTGCTGGAGGAACTGGAAGAGCTTGAGCTTGATGAGCTGGAACTTGAACTGGACGATGAACTGCTGCTTGCAGAGCTACTGCTGCTTGATGAACTGGAGCTACTGGACGAACTGGAGCTGGAAGAACTCGAAGAACTGGATGAGCTACTGCTGGAAGAACTCGAGGATGCACTACTGCTCGAAGATGAACTGCTCGACGAACTTGAACTGGAGGACGAACTGCTCGAAGAGCTTGAGCTGGAACTTGATGAGCTCGATGACGAGCCGCTGGATGACGCGCTAGAGCTGCTCGATGAGCTTGAGGAACTGCTGCTTGAAGACGAACTACTCGAAGAAGAGCTGCTGCTGGAACTCGAAGAGCTGCTAGAAGAGCTATTACCCGATGAGCTCGAACTGGCCGATGAAGAACTACTGCTTGATGAACTTGAACTGCCGGAAGACGAACTGGCCGACGACGAGCTGCTTGAAGCACTGGAACTGCTTGAGCTGGATGCACTGGAACTTGACGAGCTTGATGACGAACTGGAAGACGAAGAAGCATCACCACTGGACGATGAACTGCTAGAGGAACTGCCCGACGAAGAACTGCTTGATGAACTGGCACTGCTCTCACCGTCATAGCGGAATGTCATCACCGGTACACGATGATTGTTTGCGATAGTGCCGCGCGCCAGCCGGTCCTCGCCACCCCAAAAGACTCTCAACTCATAATCGGTGGGCAAATCGCCGGCGTGTTCGACCCAAACGGTGTACTCGCCAGGGGCAGCATAATCCGGCCAGAACGCGTTTTCCCAACCATTACTTTCGCCTTCCGGGCGTTCAAAAAAGCCCTGGGCACCGAGACACTCAACCGGAGAGTTATCCACCCCCAAGGTATTGGCGCAGGGATCGGTGATTTCCAAATTGAGATTTTCCAGCGGCTCTTGCCAGGACAAATTTGCCCGGACAACACCTGCGGAACCACTTAACTCGTTCTGCTCTGCATCGGATTCATCAGTAACAACCGGCTTGGTGGTCGGGTATGCAATGCCCTGCTGCGCGTATGTCGGATCGACGATTACGCCGATGCCGCGAATCTGGGTTCTGTTCGGGTCGTTTGGGTTGTCAGGATCGTAGACCTGCAGCTCAAAATACTCGGAGTCCTCGGGCTGCTCATCCTGGATAAGCCCAATATCGACGACCTTCTCACTCTCACCTATTTGAAAAACAAAGCGCGTTTCCTCCGCACCCTCATAATCCTCACCACTGTAAGCCGTTCCATCAATCGTTCTATAAGCCAGTACCAGAGGCTCTTCCACCGGGTTCTGCAGTTGTACAAGAAAACTAACGGTGTCTTCATTTTCACTGGTAGCAATGCTAACCACCTTCGCCGCGCTTTCCAGCGGCTGCACCATCACCGTCGCGATGTCAGAATTAGCGAAGTCGTCGACGTCGACCCCGTAAAGCCGAAATACCAGCTTGGTTGCACTCGCAACGTCGGGAGTCAGAATAGAGGTTTGGGGCTCCAGCGGATTGAGAATGGGGACGGGAGGCCCTTCAATCTGAGTCCACCGCGCCAGACGGATAGGCACATCGGATTGGCTTTCCACACTCCCGTTCAATCCCACCAGCAAATTCGAATCAGCAAATTGCAACCCGCCCGCGTTGACCTCAACACGATTTTCACTGTCATTGCCGGGCTTGAGAACGCCCACTTGGTCATCGTCAATCAGCTCTTCCAGGTCATCCAACGCCACACCGACGGGCTGTTCTTGCGTGGAGGTGATTTGTGAACTGTCTTGCGAGCAGCCCGAGCCGAGTGTGACACCCAGGAAAATCACCCAGATTGCCAACAGACCGTGGAAAGTTTTCATGCGGTACTCCGTCCGATTGATGGTTTAGGTCCAACTTACTGGAGGGGATATATAAAGAAGGATGAATTCGATGCGCAATTTACTGCTGACAAACACATAATCGCAGTGAAAAAATACCGCCACAGTATTAACGCCCACTGCCGCCGACCTATCATCTAAAGCTGACGGCAACTATCCAAACGCGGACTACAGAAACTCGGAAAGGAAGAAAGGCTAATTCGCCTGAGGGGTGGTTCACTGCGCGAGTGATTCACATAGACGCGACAATTCGCAAGCATCCCGGGCGCCGATTCTACTCCAAGGATTTGCCCCTCTCAATGAATCGACTGAACGGAAAAAGCCACGCGACAAAAATATAGACGCCAGGGACTTTCTATAAACGCCAAGTAGTGACCAAAACATACTCAAAGTGAACAAAAACCAATAACAAGGACTGATATAGATTCAAAAAAATACCATCACTTATTAAACAAATTGAACCGCTAATCATAAGAACGAATTAATTTATTCTCTGGATAAATTCTTGGGTGTCCGCGCGGAGATTGCCTAGGATGGTCATCCTTAAGTACCATCGCGGCACTCTCATTTGCAGTCCGCCGGCCCATGAACCGCCAAAGCCCTCTTATCCTGTTACTCCTGGTCGCCTACATTTTCCTTCCAATGGTGTTCCAATGGGCTACAGATGCACTGAATGGCTGGTACAAACCTTTTATTATCTGGATCGCCGTTATCATCGGTGCCTATCTGCTGCAAAAGCGGGATCGGCGCAATGAACCTTGATCTGCGAATCCGTAAATTCCGCCCCTCACCGTATTTCTACTTTCGATGACGCTAAGTTTTATTGAAGTGGCACTGATCAGCGCCACCTACCTGGTGGTGTTATTCGCGATTGCCTACAGCACTGAACGCGGCTGGGTGTCCGACAAAGTCGTGAGCCATCCGCTTACTTATATTTTCTCACTGGGAATTTTCGCCAGCGCGTGGGCGTTTTACGGCGTGGTGGACCTGGCGGAAGATTTTGGTTTCGGTGCTCTTGCGTACTATCTCGGTACCGGGACCTTATTTCTCTTTTCCTCCTATGCACTCAAACCCCTAGTGGAGCTGGCGCGGCGCTTCCAAGTGAACTCCATGGCGGATCTGTTGGTATTCCGCTATCACAGTCATTCCGTCGGCGGTATGGTGACGCTGGTAATGCTTATGGCCATGGCGCCGCTGCTTACGCTGCAAATTCAAGCGGTCGCCGACACCATGCATCTGCTCACCCGCGGCAACCACGAAGCACTCAGCCCGGCGCTTTCCGAGTTCGGCCTGCGCCAGTTCCTGGCGTTGATTTACTGCGTGGTGATAGCCCTGTTCGCCACTGTTTTCGGCTCCAATCGCGAACACCACAAGGGGTTGGTGACGGTGATGGCGTTTGAATCGCTGATCAAGGTATTCGGCCTTTTGGCCGTGGGGTTTTTTATCGTATTTGAAGTTTTTGGCGGTATGGGCGGCCTTAATAACTGGCTTGCGGACCACCCCGAGCAATTACAGGCCTTAAGCCACACCGTGGACAACACCTCGCTCCATGCGCTGCCTTTGGTGTTCATAGCCACCGCTGTCTCCATGCCGCATATCTTCCATATGACGGTGGTGGAAAATCCTGTTAAACACACTAACAAGACGGTGATCTGGGCATTTCCGCTGTTTCTTTTGGTGATGGCATTGCCAATATTCCCCATTTTATGGGGCGGCATCGCCATGAAGCTTGATGTACCGGCTCAGTACTTTCCACTTTCCGTTCCCATGGCGGCAGGCAGCAGCACCTTTGCCATCATCGCCTTCGTCGGCGGGCTGTCCGCGGCAACCGGCGCCATGATTGCCATAGCGTTGGCCTTATCAACCATGACCCTCAACCATTGGTTACTGCCAATCATTCACTTTCGCGCCAAGCGGGATGTTTACGATCAATTAATCTGGATGCGTCGAGTATTGATCGCGGTAGTACTTCTCGGCGGCTATTTGTTTTACGTAGCCTTGAACAATCGCTTCAATCTAACGGAACTCGCCCTTGCGGCCTTTATCGCCACGTTGCAGTTGCTGCCGGGCGTAATGGCTGTTGTGCATTGGCCCCGGGGCAACCGCCGGGGGTTCATAGCCGGACTTATGGTCGGCAGCAATATCTGGTTTTTTGGTTTGATGCTGCCCATGATGCAGGGCTGGACCAGCGCCACATTGCCGATCTGGAATATTCCCATCGCCATCGGCATCAGCGAATGGAGCCATATCACCCTGTGGAGCCTGGGACTCAACACACTGGTGTTTTTGGTGGTATCCCATCTGAGTCGCCAATCGGATGAAGAGCGCTACAGTGCCGAGTTATGTTCCGACGACGAACTCAGCCATCCCGTACGCTTGGCCTTGGATATCCGCTCTCCCAGCGAAATTATCGAGCGCTTGAGCACTCGTATCGGACGCTCCACAGCACACACTGAGGTTCAACGCGCA
>DJFQ01000094.1:6353-19928 GCA_002432095.1 Marinagarivorans sp. UBA5868
TCAATAGGCGCGGACATGGAAATCCTGATGTGGAACAGCGCCATGGCCGACCTTACCGGCATTGCCAGCGACGAAGTCACCGGTTCGCATCTGGAAGATGTCGTGGAACCCTGGGGCGGTCTGCTAACAAAGTTTGCGCTCTCTCATGAGCCCAGGTTCTACAAGCGCCAGATCACCTTGAACAACCAGGCTCACTGGATCACGCTGCACAAAGCGACCATCCCATCGTCCATGGCCCATCAAGTGGATGGCCAAGTCATATTGCTGGAAGACGTCACCGAACTGCAGATGCTTGAGCAAGAGCTGGTACACAGCGAACGCTTGGCCTCTGTCGGCCGCTTGGCCGCGGGGGTGGCTCACGAAATAGGCAATCCGGTCACAGGTATCGCCTGCCTGGCGCAAAATCTGAAATACGACACTGAGGATCCAGAGATTCTGGAGACCGGGGATCAAATCCTGTCACTAACTGGACGCGTTACCCGAATCGTCCAATCATTGGTGAGTTTTTCCCACGCCGGACAGCAGGCGGACAACGTTCTGCATCAAGTGAATCCGCGGGAGTGTGTACAGGAGGCAATAAACCTGCTCTCTCTGCAAAAAGAACGCAATCAAGTTGTTTTTATTAATGAAGTGCCAGCAGACCTGGAATTGGAAGCGGACAGCCAACGGCTGATTCAGGTTTTCGTGAACTTGCTGTCGAACTCTCGCGACGCCAGCACCGAAGGAGGCAGGATAGTTGTCGATGGCAGTGTGCTGGCGGGTTACGCTCGCCTTACGGTCACTGACGAAGGCAGCGGCATTCCCCCCGAGGTGGCGGACCGGATCTTCGAACCCTTCTTCACTACCAAAGACCCTGGCGAGGGCACCGGACTCGGCCTGGCGATGGTGTATACCATCGTCGAAGACCATAAGGGTAGTATTGAGATAGAGTCACCGGTCGACCGTGAACGTGGAAACGGGACCCGGTTCATCATCCTGTTACCTTTAAATCTTGCAAGCGTTGATTCGAAGAGTAACACTAAGAAGGTTTTTTGAGCGAAGTAACACATACCTATGAGCAAAATCCTGATCGTTGAAGACGAAATCATCATTCGAACAGCCTTGCGCAAACTGCTGACGCGCAACAAATATGATGTAAAGGAAGCCTCTTCCGTAAAAGAGGCGGGTAAATTCAACCTGGATTCATTCAATCTCATCATTTCCGACTTGCGCCTGCCCGGAGCTCCGGGTACCGACCTGATTCAAGCCGCCGGAGACGTTCCGGTATTGATCATGACCAGCTATGCCAGCCTTCGCTCCGCCGTAGATTCCATGCGTATGGGCGCGGTTGACTATATCGCCAAACCATTCGACCACGATGAGATGCTGGCGGCAGTAAAGCGTGTGCTTAGTAAAGCCGAAAAAGCTGCGCCGGTGAAAATTGAGGGCAGTACCGAAGCGATCACGGGCATGATCGGCACATCCCCTCAGATGAAGGAGCTTTACGCCAAAATCCGCAAAGTCGCTCCCACCAACGCAACTGTTTTGGTCAATGGCGAAACGGGCACCGGTAAAGAATTGGTTGCCAAAGCATTGCATCGTGAAAGCCCACGAACCCAGCGACCGCTGATCTCCGTCAACTGCGCTGCGATTCCCGACACGCTTATCGAAGCGGAGCTGTTCGGTCATGAAAAAGGCGCCTTCACTGGTGCGGCCAGCAACCGCGAGGGCCTGGTGGCAGCGGCAGATGGCGGCACGCTATTCCTGGATGAAATTGGCGAACTGCCCTTGGAAGCACAGGCTCGCCTGCTTCGAGTTCTGCAAGAGGGTGAAGTAAGACCGATTGGCTCTGTGGAATCCCGCAAAGTCGATGTCCGTCTGGTGGCCGCAACCCACCGCGACTTGGGAAAATTATCTCGTGAAGGCAAGTTTCGCGAAGATCTTTATTTTCGTATCAATGTTGTCCAATTGAAGCTTCCACCTCTGCGAGAGCGCGGCAAAGACATACTGGCGCTCGCCGAGACGTTCGTGAAGCGCTACTGCGCAGAGCTGAAAAAACCTCCGCTGGTATTGTCACCGGAAGCAATTCAGGCCATCACAACTTACACTTGGCCAGGCAATATTCGCGAACTTGAAAACGCTATTCAACGCGCAGTTATTCTTTGCGAGGACGATCGTGAAATCAGCCATTCGCTATTGGCGATCGACCTGGACCTTGTCAAGGTCGATGATGACGAACCAGTATCCGGCGAAGCACGCCATCGCCGAACCAATTCCGATCCTAATGAAGACTTATCGTTGGAAGACTACTTTCAGCGGTTTGTTCTGGAACATCAGGACTCGATGAGCGAAACAGAGTTGGCGCGCAAACTGGGAGTTAGCCGCAAATGCCTCTGGGAACGCCGTCAGAGGCTCGGCATTCCGCGTACCAAACCCAGCCAAAGCGCTACAGGCAAGTCCTGAATAATAAATTGAGCGCGGACAAAAGCATCCCTGCCGTCCGCGCCTGCCCTTCATACTTAAGTCCAACCCTTCTCCTAACTTCACCGACCACAAACCTATTACTTCAAAACAGTTCCCTGCGCACCCCAAGAAAATCCACCATTTTTTGAGATCTCCGTCTCATTTTTGTTACCCATCCCGGAAACGGGGTAACACGAGACGAGATGATTGGTAACGCTTCGCCCATACTAAAGACTGATTCCAATTAGACATAAGAACCCAACATATTGTTTTATATGGAAATGTTAATTCTGGCACGTAAGCTGCTCTTGTATCCGCAACATAACAACAATAACGAATAATAAAAAACGACTCGATAACTAATAAGAACAATAAATAATAAAAAACGTAAGCTTTTATAATAATTACAACAAACAATAATAAGATGAAATTTGATTGAACTTGAGAGGAAGGGCTCGTGCCAAAACATGGATGTCACGCTTATCAAGCGTGCAGACATAATAACGATACATAGACTGATTTCGAACGGGAAGGTCAAAAGCCTTCCCGTTTTCATTTATACCTTCTTCGCTTACGCCCCAGCATTTCCCTATCAAACGCATATGGTTTGCGCTCTTCGTGTGGGGTAGACTCGCGTCTTCTTTTTTGATGTGTCACAACAACCCGATGCTCAACCGCCTGCTCAAGCTGCTCTCTGGAAAACCACAAAACAAAATGTCACCACCTAAAATTATTCCGGCCAGCAACCACGGTTTGCGCAAAGCCCAGTTCAGTCCCAATGCATTAAAAGTCATCGACAAGCTGCAAGAAGCCGGGTTCTCTGCATTCCTCGTTGGCGGCGGCGTACGCGATCTGTTACTCAAAGGGCAACCAAAGGATTTTGATGTAGCGACCAACGCCACGCCGGAAGAAACTCGCAAATTGTTTCGCAATGCCATGATCATAGGTCGACGCTTCCGCATCGTGCACGTGAGATTTGGCCGAGAAATCATCGAAGTAACAACCTTCCGCGCGCACCATGATCAGTCGGTAGATCCTAAAGATGCAGAGCAGTCCCATACCGGGATGTTGCTGCGGGACAACGTGTATGGCGATATTCAATCCGACGCGGTGAGGCGCGACTTTTCAGTTAATGCCCTGTATTACGACCCGAGCAACGGCAATCTGCTCGATTACACCAATGGGTTGGAGGATCTCAACCGCCGGGTTATACAAATGATCGGCGATCCAGAAGCGCGTTACCGGGAAGACCCGGTGCGGATGCTGCGGGCTATACGTTTTAGCGCCAAGCTGGGTTTCGCGATGACCGATAGTACCGCGGAGCCGATCAAGCGACTGGCGTCACTCATGAGCCACGTGCCACCGGCACGTCTTTTTGAGGAAGTGCTCAAACTGATGCTGAACGGCTCGGCGACGGTTACCCTAGAATTGTTAAGGGAACACGGGCTATTTGAGGCACTTTTCCCTGGCACAGAGCAATCGTTGCAAAAAGGCAGCGAGTTCAACATGCGGTTCGTTACCCAGGCTGTTCTGAATACCGACAAACGTATTCGCCAGGACAAAAAAGTCACCCCAGCTTTTATTTATGCGGCGTTTCTCTGGCCACCTTTGCAGGCCGCGATCCGCAAACTGGTTCACGACAGCAAGATGCCGCTTGTAGAAGCCATGCAGCGAGCGGAGCAAGGCGTCATCTCCCAGCAGCTAAGCTGCACAGCGTTGCCTAAGCGATTTCTCATTCCCATGCGGGAAATTTGGGCCTTGCAATTACGCTTGCCACGGCGCGAGGGCCGCAAAGCGTTCGCACTCTTGGAACACCCGCGATTTCGCGCCGCTTATGACTTCTTGCTCCTGCGCGAGCAAGCCGGCGAACAGCTCGATGGCCTGGGGGTTTGGTGGACCCAGTTTCAAGATGCAAATGAGGAAATGCGGGAACAGATGGTCAAGGATCTCGGCAGCCCGCAGCGCCAGCGAAGACCTCGCCGACGCAGTACCAAATCTACCCCCACACCACCTGCCACGCCCTAAAGCATGTCTGGCCAGCGTGTCTTTGTTGGACTAGGCAGTAACCTTGAGGACCCGGCCGCACAAATTGCGCGAGCCTCCGAAGCCCTACGTACGCTGACAACTGGGCGTGTCCTTCAGCTTTCTTCACTTTACCTCAGCCGCGCTGTGGGGCCGCCACAGCCGGACTACGTCAATGCAGTGGCCAGCTTTGAGACCAAACTGGCGCCTTTGGATCTGCTAGATGCTCTACAAGCAATCGAAAGAGCACAAGGTCGGGAGCGATCAACTCATTGGGGACCGCGTACACTCGATTTGGATATTCTGCTGATCGACGACCTGCAGTTACAGCACCCTCGTTTACAAGTGCCCCACCCTTATCTAACGCAACGCAACTTTGTTCTGGTGCCACTTCAGGAATTGGCGCCGGACCTGCGGCTTCCCAACGGTGATAAAGTTGCGGACCTAGTACAACGCGTGGGCCACACCGGCTTAAATCGGCTCACTCTCACATAAAGGTGCTGACCTCTATGGAAACACGTCGGATCAACCGCAGCGATCTGGTAACTCAGCAAGTACCACGCTTTCTGGTCCTTGAAGGGCCGATTGGTGTCGGCAAAACCACTCTGGCACGCATGCTGGCCGAAAGTCTCGGTTGCACCACCTTATTGGAAGAAGCGGAAGCTAATCCTTTCTTGCCCCGTTTTTATGCTGGCGAAAAGAATGCTGCCCTGGCAACCCAACTATTTTTCCTAATGCAACGTGCACAACAACTGCAACAACTCCGACAAAATGATCTATTTGCTGAAACCCGCGTGGCAGATTTTTTGATCGATAAAGACCGACTGTTCGCCGAAGTCACTCTGGATGTCGACGAGCTTGCCCTATACGACCAGGTCTACGCTCACCTCACTCTGGACACCGTACAACCCGATTTGGTGGTTTATTTACAAGCTCCGACGTCAACTCTGATCGAACGCATCCATCGGCGCGGTATTGCGGCCGAGCAGACCATCACCCGTGATTATCTGGATCGCCTAAACAGCGCCTACTCCCGATTTTTTCACTTCTATGACAAAGCACCGCTGCTGATTGTCAATGCGACGGATGTGGATTGGGTAAACAACGTCGGCGATTACAACAACCTGGTGCGTTACCTTCTGGGCATTACCCACGGGCGCCACTACTATAACCCCCAGCCCGCTCTCTAGGCCTTCCCCCCCTCTAATTGTGGAAAACGTCATGGTCTATTCCAGCCAGCCAGAAACCGGTCTTACAAAAAAGGTTACGATCCAGACGCTGAAAAAACTGAAACATCAACGGGAAAAGTTCGTAACCGTAGCGCTCTACGACGCCCCTATGGCAGCGATGGCAGAACGCTGCGGCATCGAAGTCGTTCTGGTTGGTGACAGCCTCGGGATGACGGTGCTCGGTTATGACAGCACGATTCCCGTCACCATGGAGCAGATGATCTATCACATTGAAGCCGTGGCGCGAGGTAACCGGCAGTCACTAATCGTTAGCGACCTACCGTTTATGACCTATGCAACGCCGGAACAGGCTATGGTCAACGCTACTCGCGTCATGCAGGCTGGGGCGCATATGGTAAAAATTGAAGGTGGGCGTTGGCTTGCTCCCACCGTGACCATGCTTAGCGAGAGGGGCATTCCCGTGTGCGCGCATATCGGTCTCACACCTCAGTCGGTGTACAAGTTCGGCGGTTTCAGAGTCCAGGGCCGCACACCTGAAAGCGCCGCCATCCTGCGAGAGGATGCACTCATTCTTGAGGGCGCTGGAGCCGATATCGTTCTACTAGAGGGCGTTCCAGCAGAGCTCGCCAGTCAAATTACCGCAAGCCTGCATATACCCACTATCGGTATAGGCGCCGGCAAAGATACAGATGCCCAAGTTCTGGTAATCAACGATATTTTGGGCCTCACCGAACGTCCGCCGAAATTTTCCAAAAATTTTCTGAAGGAAACAGGAGAAATCAAAGGTGCCCTGCAACGTTATGCAGAGGAAGTGAAAACGGGTGTATTCCCTGCGGACGAACATATTTTCACCTAAAACCACCCGACGGCACGAAACGTGCTGATTGTTCGACATCATTCTTATGTCGATTTCGAATGAACCGCGCATCATGGCGCTTGAATCAATATTAGTCAGCAGTGCTAGAATGCGCTGCGATTCGAATAGGAGCACCTGTGATGACCCACCTGCCAGACACTCTCCGCGAAAATGTCCGCCTTCTCGGCGAACTTTTGGGCGAAACTCTGTTACAGCACGAAGGGCTGGACGTTTTTCGCAAAGTCGAAGAAATCCGCACACTTGGCAAGGCCATCAATCGATCTACCGATAGCGACTCACAGCCGCTAATCAATTTCCTATCTCAACTGGAAGACAGCGATATTTTACCTATCGCCCGCTCCTTCAATCAGTTTCTCAACCTGGCCAATATCGCAGACCAGGAATATCAAGCCAGTGTAGAAGCCGAAGGTGACGACGCCCTGGAGCAGATGTTTAAGCACTACGTCAAAGCCATGGGCAAAGATGACCTTTACGAAGTCGTGAAAGCACTGAACATCGAACTGGTGCTCACAGCGCATCCTACAGAAATCACCCGCCGCACCCTTATCCGCAAATACGACCAAATTGCCAGCAAGCTTTCCGAACGGCGCAGCAAGGATCTTCTCTCCTACGAAACCGACCGACAACGCGGCAGGCTGCATCGGCTCATTGAAGAAATCTGGAGCACTAACGAGATCCGCGACGAACGCCCCACCGCAATTGATGAAGCACGATGGGGCTTTGCGGTCATTGAGAACAGTCTCTGGCAGGCGATCCCTGACTTTATCCGCCATCTCGACCGCCTCTCGCGCAAACGCCTAGGCAAACGCCTACCCATGGATTTTCAGCCGTTTCGGCTGTTTTCCTGGATGGGTGGAGACCGCGATGGCAATCCCAACGTCACCCACACCGTCACAGCGGAAGTCATTCTGTTAGGCCGATGGATGGCCGCAGAGCTTTATCTGCGCGATATTCACAGCTTGGGCGGAGATCTGAGCATGCAGGCCGCCAGCTCTGAACTTTTGAGTCAGTTACCTGGCCCCAGCCGCACTCCTTACAGGGACATTCTCCATAGCCTGCGCCGCCGTATTCAGCAAACCTTGGACTGGACCGAAGAACGAATTGCCGGCAAGAACACACCCATACCCGCCAGCATCATCACCACGCGTGAAGATCTGCTGGAGCCGCTACTCCTCTGTTATCGCTCGCTAAAAGATGTAGGGCTGGACTTCGTCGCCAACGGTCCACTGATCGATACCATCCGCCGCATTTACTGTTTCGGCATCAATCTTGTGCCCTTGGATATTCGTCAGGATGGCGAACGCCACCTTCAAGTGCTTGATGAACTTACCAGCTATCTTGATATGGGCGCCTATCGCGAATGGGATGAGGAAAAACGCCAAGCATTTTTGCTGGAACAGCTCAGCAGCAAACGGCCGCTTCTGCCCTCTAAGTGGCCGCTTTCCGCCGAATCACAGGAAGTGCTAGACACTTGTCGCATCATCGCCAGCGAACCTCGGGAGACCCTGTCCCAGTACATTATTTCCATGGCACAGCAACCCTCTGATGTACTTGCCGTGGCGCTGCTTTTGAAAGAATGCGGTATGACCTGGAATATGCCAGTTGTACCTCTGTTCGAGACGTTGGACGATCTGGACAGAGCGCCCAATGTGATGGACCGATTGTGGCAACTGCCCTGGTATCGCAACTATACCCAGGGCCATCAAACAGTCATGATCGGTTACTCCGACTCCGCCAAGGACGCGGGCAAATTCGCTGCCACCTGGGCACAGTACAAGGCTCAAGAACAGTTGGTGAGTCTGGCGGAAAAACACGAAGTGGATTTGATGCTGTTCCACGGGCGCGGTGGCACTGTCGGTCGCGGCGGCGGTCCGCTGGAAAAAGCCATGGCGTCACAACCACCTGGTTCCGTGCGCGGAAAAATCCGCGTCACGGAACAGGGTGAAATGATCCGTTACAAATTTGGCTTGCCCAAAATCGCGTTCAAGAGTTTGTCTACCTATGTGGTTGCAACTCTGCGTGCAACCTTATCTCCCCACGGTGCACCAAACCCCGAATGGCGTGACCTCATCGAACGCATGGCTAAGTCCAGCCTGGAAGGTTACCGCAGCATCGTCCGCGGACACCCGCAGTTCGTGCCGTATTTCCGCAGCCTTACGCCGGAGCAGGAGCTGAATAAACTAGCTCTGGGCAGCCGTCCTGCCAAGCGCAAAGCCAGCGGCGGAGTAGAAAGTTTGCGCGCAATTCCCTGGGTGTTCGCCTGGACACAGGTTCGACTCAACCTACCCGCCTGGCTCGGCGTCCGCCAAGCATTGGAATATGCGCAAAAAGAAGATCCGGCAACTCTAACTACCATGATGGCGGAATGGCCGTTTTTCTCAGCGTTCGTAGATCTTATTGAGATGGTGCTGGGCAAAGCAGATATCGAAATCTGCCAATATTATGAAAAGCAGCTGGTTCCGGTGGAGCTTCACGATCTTGGCCATCAACTTCGTGCAGACCTTAGAGCTTTAGAGAATTTGTTAAATGAGTTGAAAGGTCAGGCGAAGCTTCTCGACAGCGATCCAACGCTGCAAAGCACCATTGAGGTGCGCAAGCCCTATATCGATCCGCTCAATTTCCTCCAGGCAGAGCTAATCAAACGAGAACGCAAAGCGGGCAGTATCAGCTCAGATCTGGAGCGTGCGCTTAAAGTAACTATGGCGGGAATTGCTGCAGGAATGAGAAATACCGGCTGATCGGTTGCTTCGCGGGCGGTAGCAGAAAGTGGTGACTGCTACCGCCCGCTCGATCTTTACTGCCGCCTAAGTCGCAAATCCTGCAAGGCAGTTCGCCATAGGGCAACTTGTCACACAAACATGCGCTATGATTCGGTTCGGCACAGTCGTCAGGCAGACCGGTTGTTGGCATACCTCTTGCCAAAACACTACACCGCTCAACTCGTCGGACATCCCTTCAGGGCCGAATTCACAAACCGGCTCAATAGCCTCAGGTGTTAGTACGATGGATGGCATCCTTTCTGGCTTTCGTTTTTCCAGTAAAAAAACGAGTGCCGATGCAAAACGAGATACATCGCCCGATCAAAATCGAGTATCTGCAACCGCAATCAATCAACGACAGGGAGAGATAACGCAGGACAGCGCCGTCAACCCAACTCAAGACAGGAGCCTTAATATGCGTTTGAGCAAGAGCAATCCATCCAAACCGGATGAGGAATTCGAGATTCCGAGCGAACCCGTTATGCCACCGACATTCAATTCAACACCCTCCCCTATTAGCTCGCGAGCAACCCCATCAGTCCCAGCCGCCGTCAGCAATGCTGCAGCGGTCATCGGGCCGAAAATCACCTTCAAGGGTGAGATCATCGGTGAAGAAGATCTGTTGGTTCAGGGCAAAGTCGAAGGTTCGATTGATCTGAAAGGGAACCATTTGATCATCGGCCAACAAGGTGTCGTAAAAGCCAATCTAATGGCCAAAACCATTACCATTGAAGGCACGGTTGAAGGCGACCTTATCGGCCAAGAGCGGATCGAGATCAAGTCCTCCAGCAACGTAAAAGGTAACTTGATTGCCGCGCGGGTAACACTGGAAGATGGAGCCAAATTTCGCGGTTCCATCGACATGGATTCGCAAAATTCCGGCGGCGCGGGCAAATACTCCTACTCCACCACCAGCGAAAAGACCGACTGACCGGCAGGCGGCGCTTACGCGCTGCCTGACCACCACACGCCATGGTTGATGTCGTTGCGCCTTCTTTATCTCTGACCCATCGTTCACCGGGCCTGACCGCCATCTATAACGAAATCAAAGGATCACGGGTTAACCATGTTCTCGATCTCGGCGCATCCTCCGCGAGAAGCTTTAATTTTTTTGCGCAGCTGAGCTGCAAAATCCGCTTCGAAAATCTGACAGACGTGTTTGCCAGAAATAGCGGCGATGTATTGCAGAAAGAAACGCTACTCGAACAACTTGCTCACTACATCGACGACCGTAAGCTTAAAGAGCACTTTGATTTGGTTTTGGCCTGGGACCTTTTTAACTACCTGGATTTGGCAGGCGTTGAGTGGTTTACCCAAAAGCTCAGCGTGTTGTGCGGTCCAAATGCGTTAATTCACAGCGTTCGGTATCTTGGCGCCAATATTCCTACGCACCCGCAGACTTTCCAAATCGTCAATCAATATCAAGTAATGATCTCCGAAGTCGCCGAAACCGCGCCGCGCCACCACGCTAGTCATGACACCGCACGTTTGCTAAAACTTATGCCGGATTTTTATCTTGAAAGTACCTATCTGAATTTCGACGGGATGATTCCGGGGCTGATGGAAAATGTTCTGCGCTTTCAGCCGCAAAAAACACTATCTGGAAGACGCCAGAGCAGTGACGAACTGAATAATTTAGATGTATCACATGTTTCCCCTGTGCATCAAAGGGACTTACAGCCGCATATATCACCGGCCCTTGCAAACGTGTTCGGGTCGATCACAGCCGCGCCGACCATTCTGGATCTCGGGCAGAAAACCCGGCAAAACTTCGATTTTTTATACAGCATCACGCAACACATTTACGCGGAGAACCTGCATCAGGAATTACAGCTCCAGGAAAAAGCCGGTGGCGAAGTCCACTTTAAGGCACACATGCTGAATTTCCCCGCCGAACTGCGCTTCGACATTATCTTACTTTGGGACACACTGAATTTTCTCTCTCCGGACATCATCGAAAAGCTATTCGACCGCCTGCGACCATGGCTTCACGAAAATACGGTCATCCACGCCATTGTCTATTCCGGCAAAGAGATACCGGCAAACCCCCAGCAGTTTTTTATGCGCACCCCTGCCGCACTCGATGTCTGCCCCAGCGGTAAAAAGGTCGCCACTGATCCCCTCACTTCCAGCCGACTGCTCAAATTAATGAAAACATTTCGCCTGGAAGAAACCTTCGTCTTTCGTCCCGGCATGCAACGCGGCATTTACGAATATCTCTTTCGCAGTCAACGGTAAGTGATGCAGTCTCTGTTGAAAAATTTGACAGGGTTCCTCTGCAACTGAGTGGTGCGTCAAGTGTTTCGCGGCGTTTGGTTACTTATCAACCTAAATTTTCTTCCTATCACCATAAAACCCTTAATTTTCTGATCTGTTTGAGCATTTTTTGAATAAAACTGCTAATTGGCATGTTTTGCGCTACACCATCTGCGCTATCTCTCCTGATTCCTATCCCAATCGCGCATATCCTCGCTGCTGTTTCAAATGGTTGCCATAAATTCCAGGAATGATAGTCAGGCAAAGCAAAAACAATCCTCACACCTGCGAACCCAAACCGATTGACCTATAACCAGGACCGTTATCTATGATTCGCATCAAATGGCCTCAGATAGTACTTGTGCTGTTAGCGTTCTTTACAGCGCACGTCGTTCAAGCAAAACCTTGGAAAGGTGCCGAGCTGATTACTCGGGAAACCTATAAATATGGCGCTTTCGAAGCACGTATCCGCGCCGCTCGCGGCTCGGGAATGGTGACAGCTTTTTTCCTCTGGAAGGATGGGTCCGAAATTCCAGGTGCGCAGTGGCAAGAACAGGACTTTGAAATCTTCGGCAAGAATGGCCGCTATCAAACGCAGGTCATGACACCGGGAAATCCCCGCACCGAGCACGCGACTATTCATCCTCTTTATACGCCGGGGTGGGAGAACTACTACACCTACAGGATGGAGTGGACGCCGGACTATCTTGCTTTCTATGTAGACGGACATCTCGTCCGTCGCGAAACCAATCGCACAACCTACGCAAAATTGCTCGATCCAGCTAGGGCGGAGCCGGCGCAGCTGCGAATGAGTCTCTGGGCAGGTGACTGGGAGTGGTCGGGCGACTTTGACGCGACGTTGGCTCCGGCCCATACCTATGTTGAATTTATTCAGACTTACAACTACACCCCCGGCAGCGGAACCAATGGATCCGATTTCACACCGCGCTGGCGCGATGAATTTGACGGAACCTCTATCAACACCAACCGCTGGTGGTTTGCAAACTGGACGTTTGAATATGCAGTAAATGACTATGTCACACGCAATGCGGCAGTTCGCAACGGCAAGCTGGTGCTGGCTTTGACCGATGAAGCCACGTCAGGACAGTTCCCCTCAACCGCGCCTGCGGATAACCCTCCCCTTCCCCCAGCCGATGATGTCGTCGAAGAACCCACTGGCCCACAACCTCAGCCAGAGGACTATTCCCCTGTGGTCCTGCCTGCTCGCATTGAGGCAGAAAACTTCAGTGGATACGAGGACTCTACCGTCGGCAACGAAGGCGATGCCGGCTGTTATAGCGGTGACTTTTATGTGGACACGGAAATTACCAGCGACACATCCGGAATTTGTCATATTGCTTACGCGACCGCCGGTGAATGGGTTGAATACAAAGTCATTGCACCAGAAGCAGGCATTTATAATCTGACATTGCGCACAAGTACTGCCCGCAGCAATATCCGGCTGCATGTAGAAGCGAATGGCGAAGACGTCAGCGGCCCGCTGGCGGTACCCCGTAACGGCTGGCAGTCATTCGCAGACCTGCCGGTCCAGCTTCAACTTGCCGAGGGCGAGCACACCGTCAGAATCGTCTTTGATACCGGCTTCGCCAATCTGAATTATCTTGACTTCGCACAGGTGGATACCGGGCCTGTAGACCCCGAAGAACCTGTCGAAATCGTCACTCTTCCCGCGCGCATTGAGGCCGAGGACTTCACTAAGTACTACGACTCCACTCCTGGCAACCAGGGCAGCGCCTCCTGTGACACCGGCGACGTTGATTCGCAGACGACTACGGATACCAGTGGTACGTGCAATCTTGCCTGGATCACCGCGGGCGAATGGGTGGAGTACGAGGTATTGGCACCGGAAGCAGGCAACTATGTCATGACCTTCCGCACCGCCACCAATCGCTCTGGCACGATGAGTTTTTATGTGGAAATTGACGGAGTGGATGTCAGCGGTTCTTTGGTCGTGCCCAGGAGAGGATGGCAGACATTTTCAGACATATCCTTCCCTGTCGAATTGACA
>DJFQ01000094.1:19996-20418 GCA_002432095.1 Marinagarivorans sp. UBA5868
GCCGAAGCATTTACAGCATTTTATGACACCACCCCCGGTAACTTAGGCGCTGCTGCTTGCAATAGCGGCGATGTGGATACGGAAATCGCAGGTGATACTGACGGCGGTTGCAATGTCGCCTTCACCGCGCCGGGAGAATGGACGGAATACAAAATCCAAACAACCGGCGGTAGCTTTAATCTCATTGTCCGCGCAGCAACAGAGCGGGCCAGCCGTACCTTCCGCGTATTGATCGACAACACAGATGTATCAGGGCTTCTGGTGGCACCGATGATCGGCTGGCAAATATATGGCGATGTGGTTGTATCCGTAACGCTCACCCCCGGCACCCACACAGTGCGCTTGCTACATGAAACAGGCAACGTGAACGTCAATTACATCGAGTTCAAAACTCGGTCAGCCGTCGATCCAGAGCCTGAACC
>DJFQ01000094.1:20455-26207 GCA_002432095.1 Marinagarivorans sp. UBA5868
CTGTTGTTTATCAGGCCGAAAGTATCAACCACTCTACCGGAGGGCTCACGGATAACGGTACTGCCTGGAATATCTGGACTAATGGCCATATCAATACCGCGCATACCTTTTCCGACAAAGACACATTAATCAGTGTTCGTGCGCGGGGAGATGTCGCCGGGAATGTGTGGCCGCGAATGATTGTCAGGGTGGGCAATCAAGTCATCGGTGATTTGGCGGTAAATTCTGCCACTTATTCCGATTACGAACTGATTTATTCAGGCCCGGCCGGCACTTTCGATTTAAGAGTGGAGTTTACGAATGACTATTTGGCGAACGGAGAGGATCGCAATCTGCGTGTCGACTCTATTCAAGTCGACGACTGCCTTTAATTGATCCGCCATTTTGTAACCCCAGTCAGCTAAGCTAACAGCCCTGTTAGCAACCCTGAGTGGGCGAAAATCCTGTGATCGTAAGGTCACAGGATTTTTTAGAACATTGAAGTCTCACCTGCTTTTGTCTCTAATCTTTCACGCCCTCACCTACTATCGCTCAGTGACTTCGAGCAGCGCCTCTTAAGGCCGACAATTAAAACTTATCAGAAATAAATCAAGCTTTAGAATTTTTAAAAAGAGGGGTAGCAGGCGGGTTACACAGGAAGATGTATAGATCATTGAATATAAGATGGAATGGCGGAGAGGGGGTCCGCCCAATTAGATTCCGAGAAAATCCATAAAATTCCCAAACCCCCTAGTAATTACGCGCCGTCGAAGCTATATTTCGTCTAAAGCCTACCACATCAATCCAACAAATTCTCCAGATAAATGGGGGAACAAATGGGGGAACAATTGTGGGGGAACAGGCGGAGATCGAATTGATGGTGGGTTTTTATGGGCAGATTGACAGCGAAACTTGTAGAGAGCTTGGCTTCAGCCGGAACGTATGAGGATGGGGATGGCCTGCGGCTGGTGGTGAAGGCAAGCGGGCGAAAAAGCTGGGTATTGCGGTATCAACTCAATGGGAAGCGCCGCGAGGCAGGCCTAGGCTCCTTCCCCGCAGTCGGACTCAAAGATGCACGCATCGCCGCAGGAGCGCTCCGAGGAAAAATCCACGCTGGCATAGACCCGCTCGATGAACGCCATAGACAAAAGGAGGAATCAAGGGAGAGCCTGAAGCACGATGCAGCGAAAAAGATCACGTTCAGCGCGGTCGCGAACGATTACATTAACGCGCACCGAGCCGGCTGGAAAAACGCCAAGCATGCGCAGCAATGGAACAACACTCTTACTACATATGCGTTTCCGGTCATCGGGGACCTAAGCCCCGCCGAAATTGAAACCCGACACATTTTAGAAATATTACAGGCTATTTGGTCAACGAAACCGGAAACCGCCAGCCGTGTGCGCAACCGCATCGAATTGGTCCTAGATTCTGCGAAAGCGCGTGACTTGCGCAGCGGGGAAAACCCCGCTCGATGGCGTGGCCACCTGGACAAACTTTTGCCCAAGCGTTCAAAGGTTGCGACTGTGAGGCATCACAGCGCCCTGCCCTGGCAAGAACTGCCCGCATTTATGGCCGAAATCTCAGGTCGCGAAGGATTGGCATTTCGGGCTATGGAATTGACGATTTTGACAGCGGCTCGCACAAGTGAAGTGCTGAACGCTCGATGGGACGAATTCGATCTGATAAACAACACATGGACGATCCCAGCTGAGCGCATGAAAGCCGGCAAGGCGCACCGCATCCCCCTGGTTACAGAGGTTATTGCATTAATCAATAGATTGCGCCTTCTTGCGAATAGTGGTCCGTTTCTTTTTCCTGGCGAACGTCAAGGACGCCCCCTCTCAAACATGAGCATGCTGATGGGGTTACGGCGAATGAACCGCGAAGATCTGACGATGCATGGTTTCCGTTCTTGTTTTCGGGATTGGGCCGCAGAAGCGACTGCGTATCCGAGAGAGGTTGCGGAGCACGCCTTGGCACACGTCGTTAGCAATTCGACGGAGGCCGCATATTTTCGATCTGACCTCTTTGCGAAGCGGCGAGCGTTGATGGACGAGTGGGCCATATTTGCCACACAAACAACCTACCAAACATCGACTCCTGGATCACAACTATTTGAAACTTAAATCTCCGATTTCACGGGCCGACCACACTGTTGCTCGAAGAAAAACTCAAGGACCTCGTTAACAAAGCCTAAAGGAATCGCAGCAAGATGTTTATCATTTTTTTGCGGACCAAATTTAAAAAAGTTACTCAATTATCATAAAAACCAGAAAGTTCGGTCAATTTTTTACAAAAATCAATATAGAAAATGTGTGTAGTTTTTCATACAAATTACGAAAAAGTGATCAATTTTTCATACGCCGTGGCACCAGAAAAAGTGATAAGTTTTCATAAAAAACCGCAAAAATTGATCATCTTTTCCAAAATTTCAAAAGCAGAAATAAACTGATCCATTCTTCCTACAAACCATTTAAATCACGTTAGCAAAAGATTAATAGCGCCATTATTTGTAGTTCCTAATTAATTTCGCCCTTAAATGTCTTCGACATTCCGCAACTTTCCAATATATTCCGCAATCGTGGTGGACGCTCAAGGTGCGGGATATTGATTTCCACTTCCCCTTGAGCTGGAGAGCACAGCTCCTCGTTTGCCATAGCGACTAGCACAGTGCTCGTCGAGCAAGGTGCCAATTCAACCGTCAATACAGGGGGTTTTATGAACTGCGTGGTAATCATAAATGGACGTAAGGCAATTCCAGTAAGAGCAATTCCCTTTATCACGGGTTGGAAGACATTTTCCCCCGACGCCGTGGCAATGGGACTGGCGCAACGGTGCGAATGGGGCCGACTTGAGGGGTTAACGGNNAACGGCCTATCATATTGCTGCGGACGGAAGCATCCACAAGATGCTTCCGAAGGAATGGGATGGTGTTTCTTCGGAACTCTCCGCGCGGTCGATCCTGGAGGAGCCAGCATCAGGGGTTTCCTACCCTACGTGGCGTTCAAGATCGATTTCCTGTCTGCCAAGTTCTTGTTTTGTGTGGCTCGATGAATTCGAGCTTGTTTATAGACGAGCGATGGCCTTGCTCCATATCGTCAACGAACGCACTGGTGACAAACAGCTCAATTACCATCCGCTAATCCCTGCCGATGTTACGGCCGAAGTGTTCGAGGGTATGCCGCGCTATTCCCCTCCGCCCATTGCATCAGCTGCGACTGAGTGGATGACGCCTTTGGCGGAGCAGCAGGACGCAGTCGTTTCATTCTCGAAGTCACCCCAGGATGATCACCCGAACAGTCTCCTGCACCTTATTCCTGAGGTGATTGCTTTTGCATCACAATCGAGACACTGGCCGAAGCAGGATCAGTTCATAGAGGATCTGGAGGAAAAATTTGGCATAACTCAGTCAGAGGCTAGGGCTCTGGACGCGGTCACTCGGCCCGATAAACTCCGAGGGAAGAAACTTTTGGTCCAGGGGCGGAAATCCAGGATTGGCGCGGGTTAGCGCCAGCCCCAGGGGCAAATTGCTTGCTACCCGTGGGCCAAGGACTGTTGCCCCAGGGGTAGCTTGAGATATTACAAAAGTAGCCTGAGTTCCGGGCGTTTCCGGGACCGTTCCATGAGGAATTAACATGGCTACAAACATTTCACCCCCGCTTTCCATCCTCCGCCGCAAACAGGTGGAAGCCCGTACTGGCCTGTCCCGTTCGGGAATCTACGCACGTCTGCGTTTTAATCCCGACCGCCCAGGCGATCATGACCCCACATTCCCAAAACCTGTGAATCTCGGACCCAGATCTGTTGGTTGGATTGAAGCAGAAGTTGACGCGTGGATTGCGCAGCGTGTCGAACACAGCCGACAAATCGCAGAGTGAGGGAGGCGGATATGACTAATAAAACAGAGGGGCACGGCGATGACCGTGCCACCCCCACAAGCAGATACGAAGATAAGTCTACACCAAGTGAGCTTTTGGCAGGGACCGCACGAGAAAGCACTATGAACGGCCAAGTCGACGCTCCTTCCCACGATAAAGCCTTGACCACTAGCGATTCGATGCGAGATTTCTCCACAGCGACGAAAATAACTGGTGTAACTGAAATAACTTGCGCAGTTACAAACGATGAGTTTTTGTCTGTTGTCTTCGCAAACGGGCTAACAAACGCTTGCCCGATTTTGGTTAGCATTAACGGCAACCCAAATGAGTGCGGCAAGAGCGGCTGGTTTGGACAGCCCTGGACCGGTGAGAATGTTAATGGTCACAATTCACTGGCGCCTATTGCCAACAACTACTTCAGTCTTGCCACCTATGTTCCGGATGAAAAAGGAAAATACCGCCGGCAGAAATCGCGGTTTCATTCACTTTACGCTGTCATGCTAGACGACGTTGGCAGTAAGGTGCCGTTAGAACTCATTACCCTCCCACCCACTTGGCTGTTAGAAACTTCCGCCGGAAACTTTCAAGCGGGCTATCTTTTGCGTGAACCTTTAACGGATGTGAAGGCTGCAGACGCGCTCATGGGGGCAATCATTCACGCGGGATTGTGCGATCCAGGTGCGAGTGGTCCCACCACCCGCTTGGCACGTCTTCCTATAGCGGTCAACGCGAAGCATTCACCTCCGTTTACCTGCCGCTTGGTAAAGTGGGATCCGGCGCTGAAATATTCGGCAGAAGAGATCTCCGACGCATATCGTTTGCTGGACCAGTGCGAGAGCAGTAAAGACGCTGGCGGGGCTGTTTCGGGAATGGATTCTGTATGGATACCCCGCCCAGCGGAGAATGTTGTCATTCAAGCTCTCAGCGCCCGTGGTCTCTATAAGTCTCCCCTGGGCGATGGGAAACACGATATTACGTGTCCTTGGGTCCACGAACACACTTCGGAAATCGACAGCGGCACGGCTTATTTTGAACCGTCAGATGGTAGCGAAATTGGTGGATTTAAGTGCCTTCACGGACACTGTGCCGCGAGACATATCCGCGAATTGCTACAGGAACTGCAAATAGAACACTCTTCGGCGCGCATGAAGCCCGCCATTCGAGTTGCTGGGGGTGAAATCCACCGAATCGTGGATGCGGCAGAACAAGAGCTTTCCCAGACCAAAAAGTATTTTCAGCGAGGAGGACAGATAGTTTCGGTGATGACAGATCCGGGCACCAATAAAACATCAATTTCGCCCATATCGTCTCAGCACCTGACACGGATTTTGTCTTCCATTATAAGTTGGACTCGATTCGACCACCGCACCGGTAATTACAAGCGTATTGATCCTCCAATTCGCCATGTAATGATGTTGTACGATGCCGGCTCATTTCCCCACCTCCCCCATCTGGCAGGAATCGCCCGTCAACCGTATCTCCGTACTGACGGCAGCCTAACGAAAGAAGCCGGATATGACGCCGCCTCCGGCATGTTCGGTGTGTTTGACCCTCGCGCCTTTCCTGTTCCTGATAATCCGAGCCGTCACGACGCAGAAAAAGCTTTAGAGACCCTTCAAGATCTGGTGGCAGAGTTTAGCTTTTCGACATCATCCGACCGCTCTGCTGCGCTTGCAGCCTTTCTTACTGCGGCAATACGACCAAGTCTTGCACAGGCACCGATGTTTCATGTTAAAGCGCCAGTGGCAGGCTCGGGAAAATCGTACCTGTGTTCCGTAATCACACTGTTTGCGGCACCGCAACGTAGCTCGCCAATACCCTTCCCCTGCGACGATGTTGAATGCAGCAAGCTTCTGTTGGCGGAACTGGTTTCGGCACCGGCTGTAATCGAG
>DJFQ01000047.1 GCA_002432095.1 Marinagarivorans sp. UBA5868
AAATAGGCCCAGGCGGCTTCTGCCTTAAAATCATCGGTTCCACGAGCCACAAGTTGCCCGGTTGCGGAGAATCGCGGAGAAATCTCCTGGCTCACTTGTAAACCGAGAAGGCTGTCTTTGGCGAAGGTCATAGTGTCTGCTTCATAGCCGCCGGTGTCCCGTTCCATAGCGTAGCCACCAATGGCACTGATGAAACCGCTCACATCGGGTTCAGCCATCACCATGGCAGAGTGGCCCAACAGGGCGATTTTCAGCACCATCAGGATAATCATGTTGTGGAAAAAAGCAGGTGTGCTGGATTTCATAGTCACAGTTATTTACGACGGTTGGAAGGGTAGCGGTGAACGTAGGAATGTCAGAAGTCGTTGTGCGACGCGAACATTTCCTGGGTAAACGCCAGGGATTCCTGGAACACCAAGGCGCGGGGCTGCTCCTTGGTATTAATATCAAAAATTAATACAAAATCTTTACCCTTCTCTTCGGGTGAAAACGTCATTTGCAATTCGGTGCGCACATATCCATCTGGATGACGAGCGCCGATAATAATACTGGCCGTACCCGCAGGTGCAGCGAAACGTGCAAAAAATTGATTGCCGCCCATTTCGGTTAGCGGAATTTCACCTGCTATCGCGGTGCCATAAACCTTTACTTGAATAGGCTCCGTAGGGCCGGTGCTATGGTTCACCAAGTGATGTTCAAGTTTCTGCAACTCGGCATTCAACTGGTAAATATCGGATACTTTTCCTTGCTGTGTAAGCACCGGTGCAGGCTCGGAGCCCTGTTGGAGTAATTTTTTTACCAAAGGTAGGGGTGCAAGCTGTCCCTCTGGACTGTTGGAAGTAGGATCCAAAGACGCAGTAAGTGAGGTAGATGCTGGGGCGACGACCGCCGATTTTTCCACTGTGTCTTTACGCTCTTGCTCCTCGTCATTCCGCGCGTTCAGATTTTCCGTTTGTGCCACCGTAGGAGGTTCTGCCAAAATTTCCTGCTTGGCGTCCGCCAGCTCTTTCAGCTTTCGCTGAATACGTTCAAAACGCGCTGCTTTTGATTCCACCCCCATTTCCGCCAGTGCCAAGCGTTGTTGCGCATGATCGAGAGAATTGGCACTTACAGCATTCTGTTCGCGCTGAAACGCATCTCTGCTTGTTTCGTATTCCATCATTTTTTCCGCAGCGAGAACTTTGGCGTCGCGGAGTTCTGCAGAGACTTGGGTGAGTTGATTACGTGTCAGCAGGATTTGTTGTTCTATACGATCAAGATCGGATTCCGTTACCGAAACGTTGGAATGCTGGATTACCGAATTGCTGGATCGCCGAATTGCTGAATCAGCGGTAATCGTATGATGAGGAATCAGCAAAGCCGTCATCAGCAGTGCGTAGTGCGTTACGTAGTGACACATACGAATCATATTAAGTGGCACGTGTTAACGGATCGAATTTGCCGCGAGATTTTAATTTCGCTCAGCACGGAACAAAGAAAACGAAAATGCCAGTGCGAGATATACCAGAAGAGGGGGCACCGACAATACGCATAACAGGCGTAATAACTGTTCGCTATTGTAGGAAGTTTTTTATGCAAAGTCCAAGCGAATTTTTGTGAACGTTTGCGGATTTTGGTGTCAGCTTAGTGACTTTGTGAAGTGATGCAAGATGGTGCGAGTCAACTCGACCCGCACCATGACGGACTTATTGTTTGCTTTTGAACGCAAGGGTAGTCCAGATCAAAATATCCGCGATACCAATTCTATCGTCGCCATTCAGATCAAACTGTTGATTGGTGTCGTTAATGGGTTTGCCTAACGCTTTGACCAATAGGGATAAATCCCGACCAGTTAGTTTTTGATCGAAGTTGAAGTCTCCTCGCACTGGGGTGTTATTTGTCAGCGCGATTTTCACCATTAACGGATCGTGATCGGATGATCTCCAGGGGCTCGGCGAGTACCACTCGCTGATCTGTTGTGCGGTTTTAAATTCTTCGTTGTAATCGAGCGCACGTGGTTCATCGGCATTAATCTGATATGCGTTAACCTCCATGACCTGTGCGGCCAGTGAATTACTGGCGAGCGCATGATCCAGATAACCAGCTTCACCCTCGAATACATAGGTATACGCCTCCATTCCAATGAAACGCTCAATCAGATTGATCAAACCTGCATTTTCCAATGTGACTATCGGATCTTCTTTTGCGTAGGCATTGAGATCCACCATCAATAGAAAATTTTCGCTGTTGCTGTCCGTAGGGTCCGCGCGCAGCCAGTCCGCAATCGCCTTGGTAGCCTCGGTTCGAGTTCCATTGCAATTGCCTTGGCCATCATTTAAATCAATGTCTCCAATATCATCACAATTCGAACCCTTGGATTTAAGGTGGGCAACCGCAAACGTAAAAACAGCGCCTTGATGATCGATAAATGTTTGCGCCAATACCGGACGATTTTTGCTATCGATAAAGCGACTGTCAACGCTGCTGTCGAGAATCGCCGGGGCATTGAAGGGACGGACCTTTGTCGGCTTATAAAGAATACCCACGGCTATCTCATCGGTACCTATCCTACGTACTGAAGGTGTTACAACTTGATAGTTATGGCCGATATCGGATAAACCCTTGATCAGATCCTGAATCGCACTGGCGTCGTCATAGCCGTCATTTTCAATTTCGATCAGCCCAAGGACATCGGCATTTAGGGCGGCCAGTGCGGCGAGAATTTTGTCGCGCTGCCGTGCGAATTCAGTTTGTGTGCTCGCGCCGCGGCTGGTGGGAAATCCTCCGCCAAGTCCGTCACCGTTAAAATAGTTCAGCACGTTAAACGATCCTACGCGCAACTGTTTCTCGGTATTTTGATCGTGTGGTAAACGCGGGTTAACAGGCGTAAAAATAGGAGGAACTGTTGGCTGTAGACGGAACTCGTCAAACGCATAATGCAAAATGCCGCGCAGATTGGTAACGATATCGCTGGCGCGCACACTGTTATCAGCGGCCAATCGCGGCGCAGGGTAGGGGACGTTCGCAGGGTTCTGGCGGGCGCTACCATCATCCAGAAGGATGCGGCGTTTTTGATTCTGTTCTTTGATGGCAGCGGCGGCTTCACCGGGAGACGCGATTTGTGTTGGGTTGAATAGCCGACCCTCGGCAGATAATACGAGTTCGCCGAATCGGCTCAGGTTGTAATTCTCTGATACCGTCAAGGTTTGCGGAATGGTAATGGCCATCCCTTCCAGAGCTTCCAACTCTGCAGGGCTATTAAAAGGCAGTTGCAATATTGCGGGAGTGACAAAATGGTCGGTGCTACATACAACAATTGCGGTGGCGGTGACTTGTGTCATACCGAAATACTCGTTGACGTAGCCTGTCACCCGCACCAAGTCCCCGATATTAACCTCTGTCATATCGTCATTTTGGAAAATCAGAATGCCCTCAGAAGTTGTCGGGTCGGTGTCTGCCAAATTGTCGCGTTCCTGCAGAAAAAATCCATTTAGGCCGTCGCTGCCTTGAAAATCTCCTACCACTACAGCTTCGACAGTTTGTGTCGCACCGCTATATGGACTGGCGTCGCCACTCCCTTGGATCTGGTGAATACGCACACTCTGCTCACCGCACCGACCACTAGGTTGCGATGGTTCTGGATGGTTGGGGTGGCCGTCAATGATGTGTCGTCCCAGGCCGGTGAAATCGTCCTGCGGAAAGCCATCCCACTCTTGAGCCGGATCGAAGTCATCGTAGCCGTTGGCGTCTCCGATGTTGATGCCTGCTTTACGGCGCAGCGTTTTGTTGGCAGTGGCGAGGTCATTCTGCCCCCACTGCATACCGGGATCTAAGCCGATCTGTCCGATGGTATCGATGATGACGCCGTCTTTTACAAGCGTAATGGCGTCGTCTCCGTTAAACCACCCTGCATCATTTTGCTGATCAGCAAGCATCAGGATATCTGCCGCAGCGTTGCTTTGGGCCAGCACATAAACATCACCAGCGGCTAAACTTCCCTGCAAGGGTATCGTCAAGCCTGCAGAGTTATTGCCGTTGAAATATAGCCTCACTTGATAATTCGATAATTCGATAATTCAATGGATTCTTCGGTGGTGTTGTATATCTCCAGAGCTTTATTGTTGCTGGAGCCTTCTACATATTCAGAAAAAATTAAGTCGGCATGGGCTGAAGCACTGGCGCCCAACAAAAATGCAAGGATTTGGGCTAGGTGTCTTCCGCCTTTGCGCGATAACAGGAGGCACTGAAAAGGCAGGCGGTAATGAATAAGTGAGAAAGTGGTGGGCGTCATGTTTGCTCCTTCGGTGCAGGTTAATCCTTAAGGGTGACGCCACTGCGTGACAGTTACATGATCAATTAATGACAAAATAATAAGGGAGTTTGCTAATTTTAAGTGTGATAACAGGTTAAAGACAGTTTGCAGGTCGGGGCAAGCCGGCGATTTTAGCGGCAATTTTGGGTGGGCTGCCAGGAAAAAGCGCGAGCAAATAGATCGATTTACCTTTTTCCGGCCCGAGCTTCAATGCGGCGTATTTAACCAGAGGGCGCATCGCTGGTGAGAGGTCGAATTCTGCGTAATACGCACGTATCAATGAGATGATTTCCCAGTGTGCGGCGGTGAGGGTAATACCTTCCTGCTCAGCAATAATATCGGCGACTTCCGGATTCCATTCGTGCAGATTTAGTAGATAACCATCCGCATCTGTAGCGTAACTCGTCACATTAACACCAGGTTTGTACTGGGTGGTGCTGGCAGGTTAATGCCACTAGTTGGTCGTAATCAGCGCAAGTGATCCAGCCCGGAGCATTAATGCCTCTTGCAGCCATATGATCTTTAACCGCAAAGACTTGCAGTCCAGAAAACAGTTTTTCCTCCACTAACGCAGCGTATACCCCGTCTGCCAGTAGCACGACAACATCACCATCCTGAGCGATTTTTCGGCACTCTTGTAAGGCGGAGTACTGAAAGGGCGAAGTGGATACAAAATGCAACATTGTCCGGACTCAAAAATTCAAAATATGTGAAGCGCTGGAAATCATTTGATGGATCGCCTGATCTGAAATCGCGCTGCACGCGATATTTAAGTTGTCGCTGGAGATGCTGCGCTCGGCTAATGCAGTCGCTTGCACAAAAATTTGTTCAACATCGTACATTGCGAGCGATTGCAGCATCTTCATTTGATTTCTGCCGCCGGTAGGTGATTGATTTTTATTGAGTTGGAAAACACCGTCCCCCATAAAAATCACAGAGATTTTTTGATCAAAAATTGCAGCTGCTAATAATGCATCTACCCCTTCCTGCGCTATGGGAGTTGAGTAGGGCGGCGAGCGAAAAATAAAGACAAGGTTGGCGGGCGTCATGGCATCAGGCAAACGTAATGAGTCTATCCGAATGAACAGAGGCGTCAATTAGTTGGCCAAGTCCCGAAAGCTCGTATTCAGGCGCGAGCGTGGCCGAATTTTTTTGATAACGAGTGCTTTCATTGCTATTGATAACCCCACGGCGAAGGCCGGCGGCAATACACACTACGGCATCGATTTTTTGCGCCGCGATAAAGCTACGCCAAGCGGAGTGGATATCCATTTCATCTTGAGGAAATACCGAGCATTCGTTTGCAAGTAAAACGCCTTCACCGTAAAAAAAAACGCGATAAATTTGATGCTGATTACGTATGAGGGCTTCAGCGAATTGCAGCGCGCTGTGAGCGATTTCGGATTTTTGTGCTGAAGCTTGAATGACGAGACTGAAGATCATGCTTCCGTCCTGACTTGCTGGGTGCGTCGCACCATCGAAATCAGTGTGGTGCAGTCTATACGAAGAGAGAAGTGGCGGTGGGCTAGGGATTCGAACCCCAGGAACCTCTCGGTTCAACGGTTTTCAAGACCGCCGCTTTCGACCACTCAGCCAGCCCACCAGAAGAGGCGCAATTATACATAGCTTTGCGCCTTCGACAAGTCACCGTCCCTGGTTTTCGAGAAAAATTATCCTGCAAAAGCTTCCGTGTTAGTGCGGCGTGCGCCCATTACCCGAGGGTCATTAGCGGGACGGGCAAGAGGCCGCGGGTTGCGCTCAATGCTGACCGGCAATGATGTATCCAAAGGTCGCGTCCGGCTGACTGAATACGACACATTTGCCACTTCGGTCTGTGTTACCGGTTTGGGATTTGCCCGAGGGTCATTGGCTGGTCGAACATAGCTTTTAGACTGGTCGACTGGTGTCTCTAATGCTGTGCTGACGGGACTTATTGCCGGCTCCATATTCGCGACCACTTCCGGCTCGTCTGCTGCGGCAGCTTCACTGACTTCCATTCCGGCGGCGACAGTCGCGGCAGAAGTTTCCCATGCGTTTGCGACCGCGTCTTGATCGATATTTGCAGGCGATGAATCCGCCTGAAGGGGCGGTACTTTAGCGTGGTCAGTAAAATCATCCGCGCCCGAGTCGACACTATTCGCCGCGGGGGCCGGACGCTCGCGTCTTGGTGGGCGCGGTGCTTCGGTTGGTGGATTGGCTGCCGTGCCGATGGCTTCATCCGTTGCTGCTATGTCCAGAGACTGCTGGTCTTGTCCATCTCCAATCTCCAGTTTCGGTCCACGTTGCCGTTCATTATTTCGACCGCGGCGCTGATTAGGTCGGCGGGGAGGCAAATTTTCACTTTCTGCGGTGTTGGCAGTTGGGTGGCTTTGAGCTTCGCGAGGGGCTTCGCTAGGGTTGGCTTCACCGCCTTCACTTCGGCGCCGATTGCGTCGATTGCGACCGCGATCATTGCGATTGCTGTTGCCATCGCGGTCAGTACGATTGCCGTTGTTGCCTTCCCGATCATTACGACTGCCATTGCTGTCGCGATTGTCCCGCTCCGGCCGCTGTTCTTTGGGCTCAGCTTCCTTGGGCTCAGGTTTGGGGCGACTCAGATTGTCAGTAATCTTGTCGCGATTGCGTGCATCGCGGGCATCTCTACGATCACGTCGGTGGTGACGGCGATTGTCGGAATGCTGATGTTTGTGATGTGGGCGCTTGGCCGGTACAGGCTCTTCCGGCTGTGCGGTAGTGAACAAGCCGGCAATTGCCTTGATGATTTTCGTCAGCAAGCCAGCTTCTTGTTTAACCGGCGCGGGTGCCAGATCCGCCGGGCGGGGCTCGGGGGTTGGCATGGTGGGTGTGGAATGCTGAACAGAGGGTTTGGGCAATTGTAC
>DJFQ01000206.1:0-3596 GCA_002432095.1 Marinagarivorans sp. UBA5868
GGTGCCAGTGAACGTGTGCAGTTCGTGCAACCAGGCGCGGATTCAATTGCGTTGAACCGTATTCTCGACAGTAGCGGTTCACAGATTCTCGGGCGCATCGACGCCAACGGTCAGGTGATATTGATGAACCCTAACGGCGTCTTTTTTGGCCGTGACGCGGTGGTAAATGTGGGCGGCTTGGTGGCGTCCGGTCTCAATATCGACAGCGAAGATTTTATGAACGGCGACTTAGTCTTTCGCGATATCGAAGGCACCGCTGGCACTGTGATTAACCGCGGTATCATCAACGCCGCCACTGGCGGCAATGTTGCCCTGCTCGGCAAGAGCGTAACCAACCAGGGTTTGATCAGCGCCGAGTTGGGCCATGTGGCATTGGCTGCAGGCTCTGAAGCGGTGGTGACGTTCGACGATCAAGGCTTGATCGGCGTACGCATTGACGAAGCTACCCTGGCTTCCGAACTCGGCACAGCTTACGCGGTTAACAACAGCGGCAGCATTGAAGCGAAGGGTGGCAAGATTCTGCTTAATGCCACTGTGAGCGCGGATTTATTCAGTGAAGCGGTCAATCACGGCGGTATGGGCGATTCGGACCTGGTGTTTCATGACGACGGCAGTTTCACCATCGGCAGTGGCAATAGTGTCATTAACACCGGCACTTTAAGTGTTTCTACCGATGCGGCCTCCGCCAGTGACGCGGGAACCGTCATCGTCGCGGGGGAAACCGTCGAACAACGTGGGACAATTCAAGCCAATAGTGCCGGTGACAACGCCGCCGGTGAAGTTTATGTGGAAGCCTACACCCAGGCCAGGATGACCGCCTCCAGCCGCATTGAAGCCAATGCGGAACAGCAAAGCGGTAAGGTCAGCATTGATGCGGATAATGTGTTGTCGGTTTCCGGCGCTTCCGTCGCTACCACCGGCAATGCTTATGTGCGTGGTTATCTCGGCATCCGCACCCCGGAAATTACTGCGCAGAATTTAAAAGTGACCAGCCTGGGAACCGTCTCCCAATCAGCGGCGGCGGAAGTCGCAGGTGAGACGCATATCAACACCACTGCCGGTGGCAATATTCGTCTGAACCATACCGACAACGATTTTAACGTGGTCACTATCGAGACTGGCTACGACGATTACGTGGCGATTACAGATCGAAACGATCTGGTGCTCGGCGATATTCATATGGAGGATTCTTCCCTGCGTGTGGAAGCACTGGGTAGTGGTGCGACCATCAGTCAGGTTGCGGGAAGTGAATTTTATCTGAGCGCAGGAAGTGTGCATTTGTCCGCAGATAACATTGCTCTGGGTGAGGGTGGTGCGAGTACACGACTCTCCGGCGTATCGTTGCTAATGGATTTTGGCAGCAATATCACCACTAACGGTTCGATTTCACTGCTGCCCTATAACGGCTTTTACACAAATGTTGCCCGTATTCGCGGTATGGATCGGGAATACGGCGATGTGTATCTGGATTTGCGTGGCGACCGGGCGATCGACCTTAATGCCGATCTGGACCTGGATAGTCTTCGTCTTACGCTACACGGCATGACCGGCAGCAACGCAACGCTCAGCGGCTATATGGAAACGGAGCAAACCGCACCTATTACTCTCAGCGGCACATTGACCTGGAATTCCTACATGGCAACGCTTACGGATCCAGGTAACGACATCGCTGCATTGCAGGGCAGCGGCGGCCCGGCATTTGGTTGGTTGCAATATGTGGATGCCAACGATCTGTTGCTGCGCAACCTCGTTACCGCTGAGGAAGTCTCGCTGAATATTAAATCTGCCGGAGAGGGCTTCGCGATTCGCCAGGCCTACAACACCACACTCAAGGCTGATTTTGTTGAGTTGTCGGCAGACAGCATAATTCTCGGTGCTAACGGTCGCAGCGCCATTAACGCAGGTTATGTTCTCGGCCTGACATTTGGTGACACCTTGCAACTAAACGGACCCTGGAGCGTTGGCAGCTATGCGCCGACTTTCCAAATTACCGGTGACGACACTGCCAACCGTTTAATGTTTGGCCAGTTCGCCACTAATGATTCCTTTGCTGGTGATGGACTTTTGGCCAATATCGACATTCAGTTGAAAGGCGGCGATGACACCGTAATCTTCGACAGTCCTTTCCCCATCGGCGACGCGGAATATTACGGTGTCAACCAACTCGATATGGGTGAGGGCAATGACCGGGTGTATTACAACCAAAGCGTTTACATCCCGTTAATTTTGGGCCTGGGTGAAGACCTGCTGCGCATTTGGGACGACTCGACTCATTACGATGTTTTGGATTTTGATATCAATGATGACCGGCTGCTGATTGCACGTCCGTAATTTCGTCTTTCCCTTTCTCTGCCTGCCCGGTTCCGGGCAGGTATCTCCAAAGCGATACGACACCTGACATAAGCGAATTTTCCGCTTGTATGCATGGCTGCCCGCGCTTGAAACAAACGTGTATCACACATAAGCTGCGCGTCTCTCCGCACAGACCGCCCATTTCTTTTTGCGATGATATGGCGAGACTTACCACGTTGCCGTCATTCTGCACAGATTTTGGGGACCGCCATGAACCAGACAGAAATTACCACCGCGAACCGCGTTGGCAATTGTGCTGACGAGCCTATCCACATACCCGGTAGCATCCAGCCTCACGGTTTCTTACTCGCGGTAGAGGAACCCTCCCTGGTCGTTCGCCAGCTTAGCGCCAATTGCGATGTGCTCCTGGCCACAGAGGCCGCGGCGGCACTCGGTAGACCTTTAGAACAGTTTCTCACCACGGCATCCCTGCAAGAGCTGCATGAAAAATTGGCCAGCGTGGATTTGCGCCAGGTCAACCCCATCAAAATACGGTTTATCGGTGCGGCGGATGTTTGGAATGTGGTAGCGCAGCGCAGCCAAGGATTATTAATACTGGAAATCGAATCCTCAGTGAGTGGAGACCCCAGTTTTCTCGATGTTTATCGCAAAATTAATGCGGCAGTCGAGGCCATAGGGGCGGCGGTGGATTTGACAGAGCTGTATCAAACCACGGTGCGCTGGGTGAAGGAATTGACGGGTTATCAGCGCGTCATGATTTACGAATTTGATAGCGAATGGAATGGTCGTGTGGTGGCGGAAATTCGCGAAGCCCATCAGGAGCCGTTTCTCGGTCTGCATTATCCGGCATCGGATATTCCCGCCCAGGCGCGTGCGCTCTACTCCCGCAACATGCTGCGCATCATCAGCGACGTGGACGAACCCACCATCGAGATCGTGCCGGTGACGAACCCCAACGGCGAGCCGCTGGATCTCAGCATGAGCGGGCTGCGCGCGGTTTCGCCGATCCACATCGAATNNATCGGATATTCCCGCCCAGGCGCGGCGTCTTTATACCCACAATTGGTTGCGCACAATCCCGAATATCACCTATTCACCATCGCCGATTTTGCCTGGTCGTCACCACTTAAGCGATTCGCCGCTGGATCTCAGTGGTTGCAGCTTGCGCAGCGTTTCACCAGTTCATATCCAATATTTAAAAAATATGGGCGTTGGTGCCTCCACCAGTATTTCCGTCATCAAAGACGGCGAGTTGTGGGGTTTGATCGCCCTTCATCACGAGC
>DJFQ01000206.1:3608-5391 GCA_002432095.1 Marinagarivorans sp. UBA5868
TGAAAATCGCGATTACAAAAATCAGCTGAAAAATCTCCAGCGTCAGCTGGAGAATAAAATGAAACAGCGGGCGGATTTTATCGATGGACTCGTGCGTGAACAGCCCGATTTCACCGCGCTGGTTCAGGGCTGTTGCGGTGGGGCGATTTTGCACCGGGGCAAGCTCACACTGCTTGGTGAAACGCCGACCGAGCAGGAAACCCATGACCTGACTCGCTGGCTGGCAGATTTTCTCGAATCACGCTCGTTGTTTTATACCGCGTCTTTGGCGAAACACTATCCGCCGGCGGAGAGTTTTAAAACGCGTGGCAGCGGCTTGATGGTTATTGCAATTCCCGAGGTGGAACCTTTCTATGTGCTGTGGTTTAAGCCAGAAGTCATCCAGACGGTGGATTGGGGTGGTGATCCGCGCAAATCGGCGGGTCCCGAGGGGCTAACCCCGCGTCATTCTTTTGCGCTTTGGCAGGAGACTGTGCGTCTGACAGCGCTGCCGTGGTCGCCGGAGGAAATTGAAGTAGCGGAGGAGTTGCGCCGTTCCATCATTGAGGTCGACCTGGAGAATCAGGTGCGCATTGCCATGGACAGCAACGCCGAACTCGACCAATTTGCGTCAGTGATTTCCCACGATTTAAAAGAGCCGTTGCGCGGCATTAGCTTTTTTGCGGATTTTCTCCTGGAGGATATGGCAGGGCGATTGGATAGCGAGTCACAAACCCATCTGCACGAGATCAAAAAACTCGCAGGGAAAACCCGCAACCTTATAGGCGATCTTTACGAATATTCGAAAGTAGGACGCATTGAGATGGCGTTCGATCACATTGAACTCGAGGAAATTCTGCGAGACGTCCTGGAGCGTCTGCAAAGTTTTCTGGATGAGCATAGCGCTCAGGTCCGTGTTGTTACTGCTCTGCCGAAGGTTTTCTGCGACCGGGTCCGCGTCTGCGAAATTTTTGCCAACCTGATCACCAACGCCGTCAAATATAATGACAGCGTCACAAAATTGGTAGAAGTAGGCGCAAACTTTGCTGGGGAGCTCCCGGTGTTTTTTGTGAAAGACAATGGAATCGGAATTTTGCCGCAAAATCGGGAGCGTGTATTCGCGATGTTTCAAAGGTTGCATACAGAGGAAGCCTACGGCGGCGGTACAGGCGTGGGACTGGCGATCGTTAAGAGGATTGTGGATCGCCACGGCGGGCGAGTTTGGGTGGAGTCGCAACCCGGTCAAGGCTCCAGCTTTTATTTTACCCTTCGGCCTTCCGTGCAACTTTGACAGGACTGGATCACTTGAAGAGCAAACCTTACAAAGTCCTGATTATCGACGACAGCGCGGCGGATAGGCGCATTTATCGCCGGTTTTTGTTGGGACAACAGCGATTTGAACTGGAAGTCTTTGAGGCGGAAACTGCGGAAGATGGGCTTAAGGCATTTGCCAAGCTTATACCGGACTGCGTGATTCTGGATTACCGCCTGCCGGACCTGGATGGGTTGGCGGTATTGGATGCGCTGCAGGAGCGAGCGGCCGCTGACCATACCAAGCGACGGGTGCCGGTTATTTTTGTTACCGGTAAACCGGAAGCGCTGTTGCTGAGTGAAGCCTATCGAAGAGGGGTGGCAAAATATATTTCCAAAGACACGATCACCTCAGCATCGATTCTGGATGCAGTGGCTGATGCTCTGGAATCAAATTGAGACGCCGGCTCTAAGCGGATAAAAGTGGTATGAAAGACGTAGATCAGAAGAAAAACAACAAAGGGAAAAAGCCTGCCGATATCCGTTTTGTCGT
>DJFQ01000196.1 GCA_002432095.1 Marinagarivorans sp. UBA5868
AGGTTAATCAGTGCCGCCAGGTTGGTTTGGGTTTGGGCGATGCAGCCGGTGACAGCGGCTATCAGAACGGCTTGGACAAATCGTAAAGCAACAGAAAAGGTCGACGTTTTGTTATCGGGTATTTTGAGTTCCAGCGGGTGGGATTCATTAACCATTGATGCTCCGTGTTTGAGTGTGGCCGTTTCTATGGCCGCTTACTAGATATACTATCTTATTGAATGCAAAAGATATTATTCGTATAAAAGACGCTTCGCTGGGCGGCTTTGGCCGGTTCGCTAGTCTTTTATTTGGTTTCCTTGAGACTCATTAAGCGCCAAGCCAAACGGGTTAGTTGCCGAACACCTGAGCAATGCCTTGGTTATGGCTTCTTCATGAGAATGAAAAGTCACAGCACCTAATAAAGCAGCTCTTTTTATGAATTGACTGAAAAGTTGATCTGGGTGACCATCCCACCCCTTGGTACCACCCCTCCAACAGCCTATATACATTCAATGCCCCAAGACTAAACCGGAGATTTACATAAATGGCGATCAAGAAATCAGAGCTGTATTCATCGCTATGGCAAAGCTGCGACGAGCTGCGCGGCGGTATGGATGCCAGCCAGTACAAAGACTATGTACTGTTTATGCTATTTATCAAATACATTTCCGACAAATACGCCGATTCCAATGACTTTGCCCCACCGGTAACCATACCCAAGGGTTCCAGCTTTAGGGACATGATTCAGCTCAAGGGTAAGAGCGATATCGGCGACAAGATCAACACCCAAATCATTCAGCCCCTGATTGACAACAATGCCCGGCTGGCACGCAGCGACTTTCCCGATTTTAATGACCCTAACAAACTCGGTGAAGGCAAGGACATGGTGGAAAAGCTCACCAACCTGATCAGCATCTTCCAAAAGCCGGAGCTGGATTTCTCCAAAAACCGCGCCGATCACGACGATATTCTAGGCGATGCCTATGAATACCTGATGCGCCACTTCGCCACTGAAAGCGGCAAAAGCAAGGGCCAGTTTTATACTCCCTCAGAAGTCAGCCGGGTCATTGCCCAGGTAATCGGCATCTCTCCAAAAACCGCCGTAGCCGCCACCACCGCCTATGATCCTACATGTGGATCGGGCTCTTTGCTGCTCAAAGTTGCTGCCGAGGCAGGTAAGCACATTACGCTGGAGGGCCAGGAAAAAGACGTGACCACCGCCGGTCTCGCGCGCATGAACATGATCCTGCACGACTTCCCTACAGCCAGTATTCTTAGCGGCAACACCCTCGCCTCGCCCAAGTTTAAAGATGGCGAGCAACTGCGCACCTACGACTATGTGGTAGCCAACCCACCCTTCTCCGATAAAAGCTGGACCACGGGCCTATCACCCAGTAGCGATCCCCATCAACGGTTTGCCTGGGGTGAGCCACCGGCCAAACAGGGCGACTACGCCTATTTGCTGCACATTATCCGCTCCATGAAAAACACCGGTAAAGCGGCCTGCATTCTGCCCCACGGTGTACTTTTTCGCGGCAACGCCGAAGCGGTTATTCGCCAACAACTGGTACGCTCTGGCTATCTCAAAGGCATTATCGGCCTGCCCGCCAACCTGTTTTATGGGACTGGCATCCCCGCGTGTATTCTGGTGCTCGACAAAGAAAATGCTCAGGCGCGCAAAGGCATTTTTATGATTGATGCCTCCAAAGGCTTTATTAAAGACGGCAACAAAAACCGTCTGCGCGAGCAGGATATTCACCGTATTGTGGATACCTTCACCAAGCAATCCGAAGTGCCGCGCTATGCCCGCATGGTGCCCTTTGACGAAATCGCCGATGCGAAAAATGACTACAACCTCAACCTGCCGCGCTATATCGACAGCACCGCACCGGAAGACATACAAGACATCGACGGCCACCTGCGCGGCGGTATTCCTGATCGCGACCTCGATGCGCTTAACGCCTATTGGAAAGTCATGCCTGCCGTGCGCGCCACGCTGTTTGAAAACGCCGGTCGCCCCGGCTACAGCCAACTACGTGTACCCATTAGCGATGTGAAAGCCGCGATTTTGAATCACAAACAATTCGCCAAATTCAAAGCCGCCGTCACCGGCAGTTTTGAGCACTGGCAAACCAGCAACACGCCCCTGCTCAAAGCTTTTGATGTAGACGGCCTGCCCAAAGAATTGATTACCACCGTGGGCGAAAACCTGCTCGATGCGTTTCGCAATGCACCGCTGTTAGACGCCTACGACATGTACCAGCATCTGATGGACTACTGGGCCGAAACCCTGCAGGACGACGCCTACCTGGTTGCCGCCGACGGCTGGGTAGCCAAACCCCAACGAGTGCTGGAAGAAATCAAAGCCGGAAAGAAAAAAGGCGAGATGAAAGACAAAGGCTGGGCCTGCGACCTCATTCCCAAACCCTACATCGTTGCGCGCTATTTCGCGAAGGAGCAGTCTGCGCTGGACGCTCTGCAAACCAAATTGGAATCCGTTCTCGCGCAGCAAACCGAGCTTGAAGAAGAACACAGCGGTGAAGACGGCGCCTTTGCCGAATTGGAAAAAATCAACAAAGCCGAAGTCAACAAACGCCTGAAAGTAATAAAAGGCGATACCGATTACGCCGCTGAAGCCAAAGTGCTCAAGCAATGGATAAAACTGGATCAACAACAAAGCGACCTGAAAAGCCAAATCAAAACCGCCGATGCCGAACTCGACCAACTGGCCCATGACCAATACGCCAAACTCAGCGTGGACGAGATCAAAACTCTGGTGGTAAACGACAAATGGCTCATTACGCTCGCGACCGCCGTGCAAGGCGAATTGGATCGCGTTTCGCAAACCCTCACCTCCCGCATTCGCCAACTAGCCGAACGTTACGCCACACCGCTGCCGAAATTAATAGATGAAGTGACTGAACTTTCTGCGCGAGTGGACGAGCACCTGAAAAAAATGGGGGCGGTATGGGCGTGATTAAAAAGGTAATGGAGGTGCGGGAAGTTTCGGCAAAGTACGATTTGCAGACGGCTAAGCCAGGTGTGCCTGTTGGGTATAAGCAGACAGAGGTGGGGGTAACAAATTCGTCAGGAACGAATTGGGACGCCGGAATCGGCGGCCCGCCCGGCGGAGGCATGGATAGCCGACGCATTCCGGAGGATTGGATTCTTTGCCAACTGAGTGATGCATTGACCTTACAACGCGGCTACGATTTACCGCATCGCCTCAGAAAAGCCGGCGAGTTCCCAATCGTGTCATCTTCGGGAGTGAGCGGTACTCACACAGTCGCCACGGTAGAAGGACCAGGAGTAGTTACCGGACGCTACGGCACTATCGGAGAAATTTTTTACGTCCAAGGCAAATACTGGCCGTTAAATACCACTCTTTACGTGCGTGATTTTAAAGGGAATGATCCAAAGTTCATCTACTACCTTTTACACCGAGTCGACTTCTTATCACATAGCGGGAAGAGCGGTGTACCAGGTGTCAATCGTAATGACGTTCATAAAGAGCCGGTCAGACTTCCTCCCACGAATGAACAACTCGCTATCGCTACCACCCTAAGTGATATGGATGCACTGCTAGATGGTCTCGACCAACTCATCACCAAAAAGCGCGACCTCAAACAAGCCGCCATGCAACAACTCCTCACCGGACAAACCCGCCTGCCGGGGTTTGAGGGGGAGTGGGAGCTTATGCGATTGGGAGAACTCGGTTATACCTATGGCGGCTTAACCGGAAAGACAAAGGCCGACTTTGGAAGTGGTACTGCGCAGTACGTTACCTTTACGAGTGTTATGAATAACGTGCTTATTGATATCGCTATGCTTGAACAAGTAAAGGTCGATCCAACAGAGTCCCAGAATCGTGTAATGCGCTATGACTTACTTTTCAATGGATCTTCAGAGACACCTGAAGAAGTGGCGATGTGTTCACTCATGACCGAAAATATTTCAAACCTTTACTTGAATAGCTTTTGTTTTGGGTTTCGTCTCATGAATGACACAGCTGCAGATGTGTTGTTCTTGGCGTATTACATCCGCAGTACGGAAGGTCGCGAATTGATGAAATCTCTCGCGCAAGGTTCGACACGGTATAACTTATCGAAACGAGCGCTTATTGAAGCAACAGTGCGAATACCAGGCAAGGAAGAACAAACCGCCATCGCCACCGTCCTCTCGGATATGGACACCGAAATAGAATCACTCGAACAACACCGCAATAAAACTCGCGACTTAAAACAGGCAATGATGCAGGAATTGCTTACAGGAAGGACTCGGCTTATATGAGTGTGTCGGAAATGTTTTCAGAATTTGTCGCGAACTTGGCGATTCGCAATACAGAAACGATCAGTCTTCGCTATGGAGAGTTAACGTCAGCTCTGAACAAGCATTTTCGAGACACAGAGTCAAACACAGCGAATACTCTTCAAGTTGGTTCATTTGGCAGAAAAACTGGCATCCACGGCATTTCAGACTTGGATATGCTTTACATCATGCCCAGGCATAAATGGGCGAGCTACGAAGACGATGGGCAACTAAAGCTATTACAAGATACCAAGGCCGCTATTTTAAAGCGTTACCCAACAACGAAAGTGCGAGTCGATCGACTGGTTGTAACAGTTACTTACACCAATTTCCATGTCGAAGTGCAACCGGTCTTTGAGCAAGATGATGGCAGCTACCTATATCCTGATACTAACGATGGCGGTCGGTGGAAAACCACCAAGCCTAGAGAGGAAATGGAAGCAGTCGCTGACATGGACGCAGTTAAAAATTCTAATCTGCGCAGACTTAGCAAGATGATCAGGGCGTGGAGAAATAAACACGGCTTCGCGATGGGCGGTTTGCTGGTTGATACGCTGGCCTATAAATTTCTTGAATCGACCTCATACTACGATACAAAGAGTTACCTTTACTACGATAATTTAAGTCGGGATTTTTTTGAATATCTTTCTGAATTGCCCGAGCAAAGTGAGTACGCCGCGCCTGGAAGCCGACAGAGGGTTAGGGTCAAGAAGAAATTTCAGAAGAAGGCTAAGAAAGCTCATAGGCTCTGCCTGGAGGCTATAGCTGCGGAAGGACAAAACGGGGTTAACGACAAGTGGAAAAAGGTTTACGGAAGACCTTTTCCTGCAGCCAAGAGCTCCACAGAAAAATCGCTTACCACAGACTCTGTTACTGCTTGGGATAAAACTGAACAATTCATTGAAGATCTATATCCAGTTGATATACGAGAGAACCTCAGAATTGACTGCGAAGTGAAACAAAATGGCTTTAGGAAATTCTTTCTTACGGAAATTCTAAGAAGCAAAATTCCATTAAAGGCCAACAAAACCTTGGAGTTCACAGTTTCGGAAATATCAGCAGATACGCCTTATGACATTTACTGGAAGGTTTTGAATAGAGGCGAAGAAGCCCGAAAACGAAATTGTATTCGCGGCCAGATAGTTAGGGATGGTGGCTATTTACGTAAGACAGAGAAAACAAATTTTCAAGGAGATCACATTGTTGAGTGCTATTGCGTGAAATATGACGTGGTTATCGCAAAGGATAGGATTCATGTGCCGATTACACCGGATGGAAGTGACTATGACTGAAGACGCTCAAATTCTTGAAGGCCAATTGCGTGAATGTTATGGGCGGGTTGTGTATTCGCATAAAACACACGAAAAATGTGCTGATATTTTACTTAGCAGACACGACTGCATAAAAATTTGGCAAATTTTACTTTCGGCACTGGTAACGGGCGGGATAGTTTCAACCTTCTTTGAGAATGGCAACATTGGCGCAGCAATCAGTGTTGTGCTCTCGACGCTATTACTTATTCTGAATGCATACACCAAAGATTATGATCTTGGTGAGATCGCACAGAAACACCGGCAAGCAGCATCTGATCTTTGGATTATCAGAGAAGAGTATTTATCTTTATTAACAGATATCCGTGTAGGCGATATTTCACCAGATTCGATTCGAGAGAGAAGAGACGGTCTAGTGAAGGAATTGCATACAGTCTATGCAGGAGCGCCGAGCACGAATTACAAGGCTTACGCTAAAGCGCAAGAAGCACTACAAAAGCTTGAAGACATGACGTTTTCCGACGATGAAATAGATGCTTTTCTTCCCAAAGAACTAAAGCGCAAATAAAAAATGACCAATGATTGGCTAAGCACCACTCAGCGGACAAGATGTCGCGCATAAGGATAATCTTGTGAATCAAACCGACCTACTCCATCTCCTAGCTCGCGGCGAAGACAGCCGACATCAATTCAAGCGTGACGCGACCAACGTCGACAGCCTCGCTGCTGAGCTGGCCGCATTCGCAAACAGCGGCGGCGGTAGTTTATTTCTCGGAGTAGCCGACGACGGTTTAGTCGCGGGTCTTGATGCTGCAGCGGTACAACGCTTAAACCAATTGCTTAGCAACGCCGCCGCCCAGCATGTACGCCCACCGATTCACCCGACCACTGAAAATGTGCAAACGGATCACGGCATTGTGATGGTGGTGAGCGTGCCCGATGGGCTGGCCAAGCCTTATATCGATAATCAAGGTCGCATTTGGGTTAAGCAAGGTGCGGACAAACGGCATGTGACCTCCCGCGAGGAAATGCAGCGCATGTTTCAGCGGGCTGGTTTGGTGTATGCCGATGTGGTGCCGGTGGCTGACAGTTCGGCGGCAGATATTGACGATAAAGCCTTTAATGCCTATTTCAATCGCCGCTATGGCGAGAGCAGCGAATTTGCAGGCCAGCCACTGGAAAAATTGATGCAGAACCTGGGCCTAGGTAATGGCCACGAACTGAATTTGGCCGGGCTAATGCTGTTTGGCCGCAACCCACAGCGCTACCGTCCCGCTTTTGAGGTTAAGGCGGTGGCCTTTCCCGGTACAGCGATTTACGACACCCGCTATCTGGATAGCGAAGATATTCGCGGTACTTTACTGGAGCAATTTCGCGGTGCGTTTGCTTTTATCAAACGCAACCTGCATCACGTGCAGCGCGGGCGCGGCTTTAATACACTGGGTGAGCTGGAGATTCCCGAAACCGCGCTGGAGGAGTTGTTAGTCAATGCCCTGATCCACCGGGACTACTTCACCAGTGCATCAATCCGGTTGATGGTGTTTGCTGATCGTGTGGAAATTATCAGCCCCGGCCACCTACCTGATAGCTTGAGTGTGGAAACCATTCGCCAGGGTAAAACAAATCGCCGCAATCCGACATTGACAGAACATGCCGCCCAGATATTGCCTTATCGTGGCATGGGCAGCGGCATTCCTCGCGCATTAAAGGAGTGGCCGCGCATCGAGCTGATTGATGATGTGCCGGGTAATCAGTTTAGTGCTGTGATTTGGCGGCCAGAGGCGGAATGGGCGGGAAAACCGTCCATAACAGGGAAAGCTACCGACCCAGTCACCGACCCAGTCACCGACCCAGTCGCACAGGTGTTGCGCGCTTTAGTCAATGGCCCATTGCGCCCCTCAGATATACAAAAAGCCGTAGCTTTGAAACATAGGCCGACATTCCGGGCTAACTATTTACACCCCGCCTTGGATCATGGCCTGATAGAGATGACCATTCCAGAAACACCCACCAGCCGGTTACAAAAATATCGCCTGACCCCCGCTGGGAAAGCATGGCTGCAAAAACATAACAACAATAGGAGCCAATCATGAGCCAGACAAGCCGCGATGAGCGCCACACTCAGAATCGTGTCGTTGCGCTGTTTACCGACAAATCGCAACCAAGCTGCCTTCGCTACGACTATCTAGGCGACTGGCATAAACGCGAACATAACCGGCCCATCGAGGCGCACTACCTGCGTGAGAATTTGACAGCGCGCGGATACTCGCCCGCCCATATCGCCGCCGCGCTGCAAAAGCTGGAAGTCGCCGCCGACGCTACCGGCTTAACCCTGTACCAAGCCAACCTGCGCACTTACCAATTACTGCGCTACGGCGTGCAAGTGCAGGTGGCTGCCGGGCAAGCACATGACACTGTACATTTGATCGATTGGGACGCTCCCGACAACAATCATTTTGCAATAGCGGAGGAAGTAACGCTTAAAGGTGGTCACCAACGCCGCCCCGACCTGGTGTTGTACCTTAACGGTATTGCCATCGCGGTGATTGAACTCAAGCGCAGCTCGGTAGAGGTAGCCGATGGCGTGCGGCAGTTGATTACAAATCAGGAAGAAATTTTTAACTTAGGGTTTTTCAGTACTGTACAACTCGTTTTCGCGGGTAGTGATTCGCAAGGTTTGCGCTACGGCACCACGGGTACGTCGGAGAAATTCTTTGTTGAGTGGAAAGATGAAAATTCTGACGATTGTGTAGAAATGGCTGCAGGCGCTTTGCTGGATATACCCTTGGCGCAAATGTGCAACAAGACGCGTTTGCTCGATGTAATCCGCAACTTTATTATTTTTGATGCGGGCCAGAAAAAAGTGCCCAGGCCACATCAGTTTTTTGGTGTTAAGGCCGCTCAGCAGCGCGTTAGCAAACGTGAAGGCGGTGTAATTTGGCACACTCAAGGCAGCGGTAAAAGTATTTTGATGGTGCTGATCGCCAAGTGGTTAATGGAGCACGATCCGGACGCGCGAATATTGGTAGTGACTGACCGCGATGAGTTGGATAAACAGATTGTGGGTGTAATGCGCAATGCGGGTGTAATTGGTGAAGATGCGCCCTCGCCACGTATTACCTCACGGGCGCAGTTTGTTGAAAAGCTGGGTGCTACCACGCCTCGCTTGTTGTGCGCGTTGATCCATAAATTTAATACAGCTGATTTAAAAGGAGAGCCGCCAGCGATTTACGGACGCTTTTATGTATTTGTGGATGAGTGCCACCGTACCCAAGGCGGCGACATGAATAAGCAAATGAAACGTTGGTTGGCGGATGCGATCTTTATCGGTTTTACCGGCACGCCTCTGCTGCGGAAAGACAAGAAAACAACCGGCGATGTATTCGGCACCTATATTCACACCTACAAATTTCATCAGGCGGTAGCCGATAAGGTTGTACTGGATTTGAAATACGAGGCGCGAAACGTACCGCAGCGGCTAACATCGCTAAAAGCTATCGATAGTTGGTTTGAACAAAAAACCAAAAACCTGAACAACTACCAAAAAGCCATCGTGAGAAAATCTTGGGCAACGCTGGAAAAGCTGATGAGCGCAGGTGAGCGTAAACAACGCATCATTGCCAGCATCATTGAAGACTTCAGCCTTAAGCCTCGACTGAATAATAACCGGGGCACAGCCATTCTTGTTGCGGCCTCTATCTATGATGCCTGTCATTATTTCCGATTATTTCACAATACATCCTTCGGCCAATATTGCGGCATCATTACTTCATTTGAACCGAATCATAACGCTATATCCCGCGAACCAGCTGATAGTGATGAGCGCTATAAATTTGATACCTACACCAAACAAGTACTGAAATACGCTCAAACCACCAAACAATATGAAGATGAAATCAAACGCCGGTTTATTGAAGAGCCAGCCAACTGCAAATTGTTGATCGTGGTAAGTAAACTTCTGACAGGATTTGATGCGCCTTCTTGCTCCTATATTTACTTGGATAATGAGCTGCACGACCACAATTTATTTCAGGCTATCTGCCGCACTAACCGCCTTGATGGCGAGGACAAAGACTACGGCCATATAGTTGATTTCAAAGAGCTATTCGATGACGTGCAGCAAGCGATTTCAGTTTACAGTTCAGATGAGCTGGATCTGGAGGGTGCCAGTGATGCGGAGAATAACGTCACCCTAAAAAGCTGGCTGGTCGAAGGCAAAAAGAAGCTGGATGATGCCCGCGAGGCGTTAAAGTACTTATGTGAGCCAGTACCGCCGCCGCGCGAAGTAGAGCAGTATCTGTATTATTTTTGCGGTACCGCAGGCAATCCGGAAGCGCTTTTGGAAACAGAAGTGTTGCGTATTTCGTTTTACAAAAGTGTGGCTACCTTTGTTCGGGCTTTTTCAGCTATCTCGCAAAATTTGCCTGAAGCAGGCTATAGCGAAGCTGAGATTAATGTGCTCAATAGCGAGGTGTTGTTCTTTAGCGACACCCGCTCTGCGATCAAGAAATTCTCTGGCGAGGAGTTGGACATAAAGCCCTACGAAGCAGATATGCGCCACCTTATTAATACTTATATTCAGGCCGATCCGGCTGACCCTTTGGGCACGCTAGATAACTATTCGCTGGTTGAGTTAATTATTGAAACGGGTATACACGATGCCATTGCTAAAAAGCTCAACGATAAAGGCAGGTTATCAAAGAATGCAATTGCTGAAGGTATTATCAATAACGTTCGTAAAACGATTATTCGCGAGCAGCTAACTGACCCTCGTTTTTATGAACAAATGTCAAAACTTTTGGATGACCTGATCGCATTAAAGCGCGATGGTACCGAAGCTTATGAGGAGTTTTTGCGAAAGGCTGAAGCTTTGGTTAAGCAGATGGCAGGCAAACATCCACAAGCTAACACCCCATCAGCTTTGCACACCAAACACGAAGCGACCGTAATCTACAATAATCTGCCGCAAATTCTGGCAGCCGGGCAAACTGCCTCCATGGTTGCCGAATCAGCTCCAAAAAATGAAGCAGAACTTGTCGCTCTGGCATTGAAAATTGATCGCACTATGCGCGAGAAGGCGCCTGCAGGTTGGAAAGGTGATCAAGCTCGTGAAGCGCAAGTGTTGAATGCGTTATTTCCTTTAATGGAACGCAATCGGCAAGCAACACTCGCGTTGTTTGAATTAATTAAGCATCAGCCAGGCTACTCATGAACGAAACAATAGAGTTGGGTGAAATAGTCATTCATGTGACCCGCAAAGCTATCAAGAATGTCCATCTATCTGTGCATCCACCGGAAGGCAGGGTAACTCTCTCTGCACCGAGAGAAACACGCCTGGAAGTGGCTCGAACCTATGCAGTTTCAAAACTCAGCTGGATTCGGGCACAACAAGAGATGTTGCGTCAGCAAGCACGGGAGACCCCTAGACAATTTATTGAACGAGAAAGCCATTTATTGTGGGGTAGACGTTATTTGTTATCGGTAATTGAACAGGATGCAAAGCCGAGCGTTTCCCGCAATCACAAACGCATAATCCTGAGCGTACGACCGGGTAGTGACTACGCAAAAAAAGCGGCAGTGATGCATGAGTGGCATAAATCGTTGCTGCACGAATTTATTCCGCCGCTAATAAAAAAATGGGAAGGGAAATTGGGCGTTAGGGTGAATGGCTATTTTCTCCAACGCATGAAAACCAAATGGGGAAGCTGCAAACCTGACGCTGGACATATTCGATTAAACACTGAGCTGGTAAAAAAACCCAAGGATTTAATCGAATATATTGTTGTACATGAGATGGCGCACTTGATCGAACCCACACACAATGATCGCTTCATTGCCATTCTGAACGAACATTATCCAACGTGGCGTGAGGCTAGATCCGAGATAAATGAGTTACCGTTGGCTGTTGAGAAATGGGATTAGTGAAAATTATAAAAAGTGCATTTAATGGTTGCTGAAAAACCTCACTCGCCTTGTGAGGATTTTCAAGCTTTTCCAGGCCTACTGATAACTACGGTTTTTTGTCTTTTTTAATTCGTTTAGGAAAATCACCTACCCCCTCATCC
>DJFQ01000161.1:0-6122 GCA_002432095.1 Marinagarivorans sp. UBA5868
CACGTTCAAGCTTCCCGCCGACAATTAATAAAAAAATTCCCGGTATTACAAATAACGTCAATAGTACGCTCGTTAATAAGCCACCGATAACCGGGGCGGCAATTCGGCTCATGATTTCCGATCCAGGCTCTTGGCCGAACATGACGGGCGTGAGTCCGGCGATGGTGGTAATGGCGGTCATAAGCACTGGACGGAGCCGTTGGCTGGCGTAATGCGCTACCTGTGTGCGCAAAGTTTCTTGAGTTGTTTCGCTGGTAATGATGATATTGCTGCGCAATACCTGCAGCATAATTGCGCCAGTCTCCACGGCAAGGCCGGCGAGGGCGATAAAGCCGACCGCGACGGCAACCGATATTTTAAAATCCAGCCACAAAACAAGTAGTAAACCCCCTACTAAAGCGAAGGGCAAGCTGGCGAGCAATAATAAAGCGTCGGTGACACGGCGAAAATTCAGGTAGAGCAATAAAGCGATGATCATCAACGTCAGAGGAACGATAAATTCCAGACTCTGTTGAACACGCGCCATGGATTCAAATTGACCAGCCCAGCGTTTGGTATAGCCAGCGGGCCACGTTATGTTCTTCGCGATAATTGCATCTGCTTTGGCCATGTAATCGACAATGCTGTTATCGCCAATATCCAAATAAATCCAACTGTTCGGTCGACCATTTTCGCTTTTCAACATATGCGCGCCGGTTTCGATCCGCAACTTGGCAATATCTCCCAAGCGCACCAGCGCGCCGCTTTTTAAAATTGGTAAATCTTCGAGGCGTTCTGGTGTATCCCGGTAATCGTCCGGAAACCGCAGGCTGATGGGATAGCGCTCCGCACCTTCCACGGTTGCTCCGATTGGCATGTCGCCGACGGCCATTTGCAGCCACTCATTAACATCTGCTTGAGACAAGCCGTGCCGCGCAGCGGCGATTTTGTCGACCTCTATAGTGAGATAACGGCCGCCGAGATTGCGTTCGGCGTAGGCGGAACGGGTTTGGGGTAATTTCCGGAGCAGCGTTTCGATTTCCACTGCGAGATTTTCCAGAACCTGATTATCCGGGCCGGCGAGTTTTATGCCGAGCTGCGTTTTCATTCCCGTAGAGAGCATATCGATACGTGTTTTGATTGGCATCACCCAGGCGTCGCTCAATCCAGGAAAATTTATCTTATGATCCAGCTCGCGGATTAGATCAGCGGTGCTCATTCCATCCCGCCACTGGTCGCGCGGTTTTAGTTGAATAAACGTTTCAATCATGGTGAGGGGCGCGGGATCGGTTGCCGTTTCCGCACGTCCGGCTTTGCCAAACACCGACTCCACTTCCGGAAGAGTGCTAATTATTTTATCTGTCTGTTGTAACAACTCTCGCGCTTTACCGATGGAAATACCAGGATAGGTAGTGGGCATATACATTAGATCGCCCTCGTCAAGGGGCGGCATAAATTCACTGGAGAGCCGCAAAAGCGGAATTATGCAAAGCCCCACTGTGAAGACAACGACCGCGATCATTATTTTGGGATGATGAAGACAAAATCGCAGGGGCGAATGGTAGACCCCTAGCAAAATCTGCTGCATATGATTTTGCTTGATCAGTTTGTTCTGGTGCGGGGGCGCGCTTGCAGGCTTTAAAAAGTAATACAAGAGCACCGGCATTAAGGTGACTGCCAATACGGCGGCGGTGGCCATGGCATAGGTTTTGGTAAGCGCGAGAGGAAGAAATAATCGGCCTTCCTCCGCCTCCAAGGTAAATACCGGCATAAAACTGACGGTGATGATCAGCAAACTGAAAAATAAGGTAGGGCCGATTTCCTGGGCGCTTTCACAAACTATTTGCCAGTGGTTCTGATTTTTTACTTCGTCATATTTTCGCTGCAGGTTCTCGATCATAACAATGGCGCCGTCGATCATGGTGCCCAACGCAATGGCAATACCCCCTAGCGACATGATATTGGCGTTGATTCCTTGAATACGCATTATGAAAAAGCTGATCAGAATACCGATTGGCAGCGTGATCATGGCCACCAGAGCTGAGCGGACGCTGGCGAGAAAAATAAGCAATAGCACCGCCACCAGCGCGAGTTCCTGAGCGACTTTGCTCCACATATTATGAGTCGCGCGGCCTATCAATCGGGAGCGATCATATACCGGGACAATTTCTACGGTTGGCGGCAATGAAGCTTTTAATTCTGCAATTTTTTGTTTAATACGTTCTATGGTGGCTTGCGCATTTTCGCCGTGGCGCATAATGATGATGCCTCCAACGGCTTCCCCTTCGCCATTAAGCTCACCGATGCCGCGCCGCATGGCTGCTACTTCATTGATATCGGCGATATGCCGTAATAACAACGGAACACCGTCGTTGTTGACGCCGAGAGGAATATCTCCGAGGGCGTCTGCATCGCGAATATAGCCTGTTATGCGTAGCATATATTCGGCTTCGGCCAGTTCGATAGCGCCGGCTCCCGATTCCGTATTGCCGCGGTTAATTGCGTTGCGCACATGCATTAGCGGAATATTGTGAAAACGCATTTTTTGCGGATCAATTAATACTTGGTACTGCTTAACCACACCGCCGATGGGGGCTACCTCCGCAACACCCTCTACTGCTTGCAGCTCGTAACGCAGTAGCCAGTCTTGCAAGCTGCGCAACTGCGCTAAATCTGTTGCGCCGGAGATGTTGCGCAAAGCGTACACATAAACCCAGCCAACGCCGCTGGCGTCTGGGCCAATTTGCGGTTGTACACCTTGTGGTAAATCGTCACTTATCTGATTCAAATACTCCAGTACGCGGCTGCGCGCCCAATAAATGTCGGTGCCTTCTGCAAAAACAACGTAGATATAGGAGTCGCCATAGAAGGAGAAGCCGCGCACGCTATGCGCACCGGGTACCGACAGAAGCGCAGTGGAAAGTGGATAGGTAATTTGTTGTTCCACAATACCGGGAGCTTGTCCTGGATAGGCGGTTTTGATAATGACCTGCACATCGGATAGATCGGGTATGGCATCCACCGGGGTCTGCTGCAGAGCCCGCGCACCCAACACGGAAAAAATAATGGCGATAAGCAGAACCAGTACGCGGTTCTCCAGTGACCAGCGAATCAGGCGGCGAATCATGGAGACGCATCCATTTCCGCGGGTTTGATGTCGAGCACCTGAAACAGAGGTTCACCGTCGGTGATATGAATTTGCACACGCTGACCGACTTTTAGCGGGCGCATATCCACGCCGTCTACCACCCTAAAATTCATGGTCATGCCCGGCATTTTCCAAGCGGTTACGCGCTCATGTTGTAAACGCACTTTGCGCGCCTGATGATGAATTTCCTTAATGGTGGCATTTACCCAAGTGGGCGGATATTCCGGTTCAGATTCTGTAATTGGTTCCATACGCAGAAAGTCACTGGTTTTGCTGGACTCTGAATCGATAAGAAAATGTGCGGAGGTGACGGCTATATCGCCTTCCTGCAAACCTTCCAGCACTTCTGTGTGCTCGCCATTGCTTTCGCCGATTTTGACGCGAACCGATTTAAAACGGCCTTCGCCCATATCGAGCACTACCCGCTGCTGTTGGCCAAGATCGATAACGGCCGCCCGTGGCACCAGCGGGGTGGTGGGTCTTTGCGGCAAGGCGACAAATGCTTCTACTTGCATGTTTGGCCGCAATAACATGCGCGAGTTGTCGATTGATGCACGGAAACGCAAGCCGCGGGACTTTTTTTCGAAATGGGGATACAACGAATTGATTTGGCCTTCCCATACCAAACCAGGGTGTGATGGGGTGGTAAAAGTAAGCGGCTGTCCGACTTTAATCAGGCTGGCCTGACTTTCAAAAACCTCCAGCTCCACCCAAACGTTCTCCATGGAGCCGATGACGAGCAACATTTGTTTAGGGCGCACATAATCGCCTTCTTTAATGTTGAGCATGTCCACCATGCCATCCTTTGATGAACGAAAAATCACGCTGCGTTGTGCAACACCGTCTTTTTTCAATTGGTCGATAGCAAAGTCGTCTACATTCAGCGCGCGCAGGCGTGTTTCTGCCTCCGCAATTGCCGCGGAGTTACGACTTGCCCTGGCTTGCAAAAATGCCTGTTGGGCCGAGATTAGCTCCGGGGAGTAAAGGGCAAAAAGTGGTTGCCCGCGTCGGACAAGCTCGCCATTGGCATGAACAAACAGCATGTCCACCCAACCTTTGGTGCGCGGACTCAATTTAGCAACGAGACTATTGTCTGCCACCACCTGTCCATATACGCGGAGGTTGTGCTTCAGCGGGGAGCTTTCCACCTTGATTTTGCGCACGCCCATTTGTTGTTGCACTTCAGGTGAAATCTGTACGACGCCTGGCAAACTCGAAAAATTCGTCAAATCTTCGGCGTATACCGGCACCAGATCCATCCCGTGGGGACATTGTCCGGGAGCGCTGCTGCGATAATTCGGATCCATCTGCGAAACCCAGTACAGTGGTTCGCGCAGTTTTTCTTTTTCACCGCCGGCAATTATCCAAAATGCGAGGGCCGCACCAATGAGTAAAAACACCACCAGCAATTTTCTGCGGTGACCGGAAAGATTTATTTTCGCCATCGGAGGATTCTCAACACGCACGCCAGTGAGGGTGGCCAGCTTTATTTATCTTGGGCGAGGCGAAAGCCGTAATTGGGTCGGCGTACTTTTTGGGAAAAATAATAGCGGTTGGCCGAGCGCAACCCGCTTTTGTGATAATCCCAGGAGCCACCGCGCATGACTCTGACCTCGCAGTTGCCGCTGAGCCATGCACTACCGTCGGTTGGAGCGCCTTCGTAGGTTGGATTCCAGCAGTCCTCGACCCATTCCCACACATTGCCGTGCATGTCGTACAAACCCAACGAATTGGGTTTGTAATTCATCACCGGCGCCGTACCGCGACTTTTTCCTTCCCGTGCATTGCACACACTCGCGCTGCCACCATCAAAGCGCGCCATGGTGCAAGTGATGTTGTCGCCCCAGGTAAATTCCGCTTCGCTGCCTGCACGGGCGGCGTATTCCCATTCCGCCTCACTGGGTAGGCGATATTGGTTTCCGGTCACGCTATTTAACCAGGGAAGAAATTGCTGAGTGATATCACGATAGCTGACGTTGGTGACGGGGCGATCACCGCGGCCCCACCCCTGATCGCCGGGAACCGCATAGCAGCGAGTACTGGTCACACACAGGTCGTATAGGGTGAAGGTGACTTCGGTTTTGCCCAGGCGAAAAGCGGGAATGGCTACTTTGTGTTGGGGCGCTTCGTCGAGGCCACCGTCTTTGCTGCCCATCAAAAAAGTGCCTTCAGGGATTTCCACGAAATAATCGGCCAGGATTTTTTCTACCTTTTTGCGCGTATCCTCTTCAGCCGCTCCCGCCTGTTGTGTGGATTCTTCGCGCCACTCCGCCATGCCGGAAATATGGTCGTTGAAGGATTCGCGTACCATCATTTCCGCTTGGCTCCATAAATCCAGCGCCTCGGTGAAATGACCTTTGTCGCGCTCTTGCCTCGCCAACTCCATAAGGCCATAAGCTTTTAGTGTTTTGGCTGGCAGCTTGCTCCTTACCCGCATCATAAAATACATTTTTGAGTCCTTTCGCGTTTGCTCCGCCCGGTCTTCCGCCGCTATGGTTTTGCCGATGAGATCGAAATTGGCGGTTAAATTTTTATAAAGGTTCTCCAGCTGCTGTACATATTTTTGTGCGTCTTGCTCGCGGTTCTGTTGCAGCAGTAATTCTGCTTGCTGTGTGTGTTCCGCTATTATGGTTTGATTTTTTTCTGTAAAGATAAAACGATCGACGAGTGCCCGCCAGCGCTGCTTCGAGACATCGGCTTGGGAATATTCTGTGAGTTGCCGATACTGCGCATCAAGGTCAATACGCATTTGGTGAATTGTTTGTAATGGTCCTTCGGCGGCGGTTGGCTCGACGGATGCCGCGCCCAATGTTGTGTTGTAGCCAAAAAGGATGAAAACGACAAAAAATGCCGACCATCGCTGGCCTTTCCCAACAGAAAAAAATACGCGAGAGGAATCGATGCACGCATGTTTCATAAGTGCTACTCGTTCATAAAACTGCTATCGATTGTAACGATATAGCGTAATGGTTGATGTGATCACATCACCAAACCA
>DJFQ01000161.1:6291-11248 GCA_002432095.1 Marinagarivorans sp. UBA5868
TATCCATCGCATGAGCGGTCATGGCAAAGATGGGGACGGGGGCGCCCATGCGATTCTGCGACCCGTTATGCCGAATCGCCTCGGCCGCCCGCCAACCATCTACATCCGGCATTTCGCCGTCCATTAGAATTAAATCCACCGTAGCCGGATGCTTTTCACAGTACTCCACTGCAAGTTTGCCGTTTTCCACCAGGATAGGTTCGATATTGTATTTTTTCAGGTGGCCGATAATCACCATTTGATTGACGGGATTGTCCTCCGCTACCAGCACGCGGAGCCGGGAAAAATCCGGGTATTTCGGTCGGAATGTGGCGCTTGTCGCGCTCGTGTTTTCTCCGTCTGCGATACTCGGTGCGGGTGTAAAGGGGAGAGCAAACCAAAAGCGCGAGCCAGCGCCGGGTTTGCTGTCCACACCGATGGTGCCGCCCATTAATTCAACCAATTGTTTGCAAATAGCAAGGCCCAGGCCGGTACCACCAAAGCGGCGGGTGGTAGAGCTATCGGCCTGACTAAAGGGTTTGAATAAACGATGTAGTTGGTTTTCGTCGATGCCTATGCCGGTGTCCGTGGTGGTGAAAGTGACGAGTATCCGACCATCCGCCAAGGATTCACAGTTGGCGGTAATTGTAATGGAGCCTTGCTGCGTGAATTTAAATGCGTTGCCGAGAATATTCAGTAGCACTTGCCGCAGCCGTGTAGGGTCGCCGCGTACATAACGCGGGCACCCGTGAGCAAAACCCGCGCTGACTTCGATGTGCCCTTCGCGGGCACGATGACTGAAAAGGCCGACGCACTCGTCAAAAATAGTGCGAATATCAAAAACCGTTTCTTCCAGTTCTATTTTTTTAGACTCGATTTTCAGGTGATCGAGAATATCATTGATAATATGAATTAACGCCTGGCCGGAGTTTTGAATCACTTCCACATATTGGCGCTGCTGCGCATTCAATTTAGTTTCTTCTAATAAATGCGCAAGGCCAATGATGCCGTTCATGGGTGTGCGGATTTCGTGGCTGACGGATGCGAGAAAATCACTTTTCGCCTGGGATGCCTGTTCCAGCTGCCGTGTGCGCTCCTGTACTTTGGCTTCCAACTCGTTTGCGTGGGCTTTGATGGCATTATCTTTTTCTTTTAGCGCCTGGACCAACTCTCTGAACGTTCGCGCCATTGTGCCCAGTTCATCATTGCGGGTGAGGAGTCGGCGGCTGAAATCCCCATCGGCGTTACCGTGCTGGTTTCGCGGATCGAGACGCTGCATGGCATCGGTGATCCGCTTAAGAGGTCGGCCGACCATCACCCGCATGATTAAATAAAAGATCACCGCCAGCAATGCCGTTTTGAACATGGCACTAATGATGGTGATCAAAAAGGTGTGCGCTGCGCGATTGAGGACCACATTGGAGTTACTCTGCAACACCAAACGTCCGATCTTTTGTGGAGCGGTGAAATCGCTGGTGTAGTACAGGTCATACTCAAAGCTGTAATTCTCCAGAAACCAGTTGATCATATGGCGCAAAATCGGCCACTGTGTGGTGATGTGATTGTTCGCTGCGCTGGAGTCAAATTCGTACAACACTTCGCCATCGGTATCCAAAAGTCGGGTATTTAATACATCGTAATTAATGCCCAGGACACCCTGCAGGGTTGTACGAGTTTGTTGTTCATCAACATTCCATAAAGCTTTGGAAATTATCGGATTAAATGTATTGGCGACATTTTCGATTTCCTGAGTGAGGCGGCGTTTTTCATTTTCGTATTCGAGCGCCAATTGGCCGAACGTCAATAGCAAAGCGAGGCTCAGATAAATTGCCAGAACGGCGCGGAGCAGATTGGCCGCCAGAGACCTGGATGGCGCCCCGCCGGACCTAGAAGACATTTTTTTAAAAATGGTGAATTCCTTGGATGCAATTGTCGAATGACCCAGGCAGGGTGTGATGCGCTCCGCGTAGACGCCGCCGTTGAGATCTGCGGCGTCCGAAAAGAAGTCGGTATTCTACCCGAGCCAGATTTTTACGTTTGTTACTATTTTAGCTGCAATGCTATGCTTTTTTTGATTCGACTTATGGGAAATGACAATGATTGGCCGAATGATCTTCAGTGTCATGTGCGCTTTGTTGATATTGCCCGTTCGGCAGGCAATCGCCGATGACCGGTTGCAAGTCCGTTATCCCGCGGTTCAGCATGCCTATTATTCAAAGCGCGACGTGTATTACGTAACGCTATTAACCATGGCACTTGAGCGTTCCGGCGAGCCTTATGAGCTGCTCGAAGTGAAGCTGCCGGAATACAGCGAAAAGCGCAGCGTACTGTTGATTGAGTCGGATCAGTACGACGTGCATTGGCTGAACACCACGCCCGAGCGCGAGCAGCAACTCCAGGCAGTGCGGGTTCCTCTCGATAAAGGCGCAATTGGCTGGCGCGCTTTTTTTATTCGTCCGGAGATGCAGCCGGTGTTTGACAAGGTCAATTCCGCCGACGATCTGAAATCGCTGGTCTTTGTTCAGGGTCACGATTGGGCGGATGTACCTGTGCTGTTAAAAAATCAATTTGCTGTAGAAAGCTCTTCAAACTGGGAGGGGCTTTTTCGCATGATTGCCTTAAACCGCGCGCAGGTTTTCCCCCGCTCCATTCTAGAAATCTCTGCGGAGCAGCGGGAGGGCGTGGCGCAAGGGCTGGTGATTGAGAAAAATCTTATCCTGCGCTATCCAGCGGCTTATTATTTTTTTGTTGCGAAAGATAATCCAAGGCTTGCCCACGCGCTCGAACGCGGCCTTAAGAAAAGTTTCGCGGATGGCAGCTTCGACGAATTGTTTTTCAAGAATTTCGGCGAACCAATCGCCGCACTGAACTTGCCGGGTCGCAGGATAATTTCGATTGATTATCCCGAACTGAAAATTGAGGATGAGGGTTTGTGGTTTAGTAAGGAGTGGTTTGAAAAGGTAAAAGAAAAATACGCGGAGAAATAATCCGGACTTCGCGAAAAATGGATTCCCGCCTGCGCGGGAATCCAAAATTTTAGTCTTCTTTCGCCCGCGACTCCAAAATCTGTACCGCTGGCAGTGCTTTGCCTTCCACATATTCCAGGAAGGCGCCGCCGCCGGTGGATATATAGGANNTCGCTCTCGGCGATGGCGCGGGCGATGGTCTCGGTGCCTTTGGCGAAGGCGTCGAATTCAAATACGCCGCAGGGTCCGTTCCACATAATGGTTTTGGCGTTTTTCAGAATCTCAGCGACTTTGGCAGCGGTTTTTGGGCCGTAGTCGATGATTTCTTCATCTGCCGCGATTTGATCGACGTTTTTAACCTGCGTCGCAGAATCGTGTTTCCACTCCTTGAAGCCCACTTTGGTGACGGTAACGTCTTCCGCGAACACCACTTTGGTGGCTTCACGCAGGCGCTGAGCTTCCGGGATCAGGTCTTTTTCGTAGAGGGATTTGCCCACTTCGTTGCCGGCGGAGGCGACGAAGGTGTTGGAGATGCCGCCACCGACGATCAGGATGTCGGCGATTTTTGACAGGGCGTCGAGCACCAGCAATTTGCTGGAGACTTTGGAGCCGCCGACGAGTGCCACCATGGGGCGCGCGGGCTTAGCGAGGGATTTTTCCAGAGCATCCAGCTCGCTGGCCAGCAACGGGCCGGCGCAGGCGACCGGCGCGAATTTGGCGACGCCGTGAGTGGAGGCTTGGGCGCGGTGAGCGGTGCCGAAGGCATCCATGACAAAGATGTCGCAAAGGTTGGCGTAGGCTTTGGCCAAGCCTTCGTCATCGGAGGTTTCCCCCAGGTTGAAACGCACATTCTCCAGCAGTACCAGGTCGCCATCGTTCATGGTGAGGCCACTTTTCCAATCGCGCTCTACCAGTACTTCTTTGCCCAGCAGTTGGCCCAGGTGAGCGGCGACGGGTTTGAGGGAATATTGTTCTTCATACTCGCCTTCGGTGGGCCGGCCCAGGTGGGACATGACGATCACTTTGGCGCCGGCTTTCAACGCCAGTTCGATAGTGGGCAGGGAGGCGCGAATGCGCACGTCGGAAGTGATTTTGCCGTCCATGATCGGCACATTCAGGTCTTCGCGGATCAGCACGCGCTTGCCCTTGAGATCCAGTTCGGACATCAGCTTAACGTTCATGGGAGTACTCCGTGGGAAGTGTTAGAAATGAAAGCCGCCCCAAGAGGGGCGGCTGAGGAAACTTAGTAGGGTTGCCGGGGCGGCGGTAGTGCCGGTCAGTCCAGCAGCTCCTTGGCGGTATTGGCGATATTCTCTACGGTGAAACCGAAATAGTCCATGAGAACATCACCGGGGGCGGATTCGCCGAAGGATGTCATGCACACCATGCGGCCGTCGATGCCCACGTATTTGTACCAGTAGTCGGCGTGAGCGGCTTCCACGGCAACGCGGGCGGTGACTGCTAAAGGCAGCACAGCTTCTTTGTAAGCGGCGTCCTGTTCGTCGAATACGTTGGTGCAGGGCATGGAGACCACACGAACCTTGGTGCCTTCGCTAGCGAGTTTTTCCGCGGCTTTCACAGTGACACCCACTTCCGAGCCGGTGGCGATCAGGATCAGGTCTGGCGTGCCGTCACAATCACGCAGGATGTAACCGCCTTTGGCGATGTTGCTCACTTGCGCGTCGTCTCGGCTCATAGGGTCCACGTTCTGACGGGTGAACACCAATGCACTGGGTCCGTTGCGGCGCTCCAGGGCAGATTTCCAGGCAACCGCTGTTTCCGTNNGTCGGGCCGTCTTCGCCCTGGCCGATGGAGTCGTGGGTGTAAACGAAGATGTTCTGTACACCCATCAGGGCCGACATACGCACGGCATTGCGGGCGTATTCCATAAACATCAGGAAGGTTGCGCCGTAGTTGACGAAACCACCGTGCAGGGCCAGGCCGTTCATCAGTCCGCTCATGCCGAATTCACGCACACCGTAATAGATGTAGTTGCCGCTGGCGTCTTCTTT
>DJFQ01000161.1:11255-11865 GCA_002432095.1 Marinagarivorans sp. UBA5868
CAGTTTGCCGTAGGCGGCAATGGCGTTTTGCGAGGCTTTACGGGTGGCAATCTTCTCGCCTTTGGCCTGACATTCGCGGATAAAAGCATCGGCCTTGGCGGAGAATTCTGCCGGCAATTCACCTTTGATCACACGGCGCTCGAACTCAGCAGCCAGTTCTGGATGTGCGCTGCGATAGGCAGCAAATTTGTCGTTCCAGGCTTTTTCCGCAGCGGCGCCGGCTTCTTTGGCATCCCAGCCGGCGTAGATGTTTTCGGGTATTTCGAAGGGTATGTGTTCCCACTTCAGATATTCGCGGGTGGCAGTGATTTCCGCATCACCGAGCGGTGAGCCGTGGCTGTCGTGGCTGCCGGATTTATTGGGTGAGCCATAGCCGATNNTCGATGGCGGCCTTGATGGCGGCGCTATCGTGACCGTCGACGTTGGGGATCACATGCCAGCCGTAGGCTTCAAAGCGCATTGGGGTGTTGTCGGTAAACCAGCCTTCCACATGACCGTCAATGGAAATACCGTTGTCATCGTAGAAGGCGATCAGTTTGCCCAAGCCGAGTGTGCCGGCGATTGAACAGGATTCGTGGGAGATGCCCTCCATCATGCAGCCGTCGCCGAG
>DJFQ01000161.1:11875-17036 GCA_002432095.1 Marinagarivorans sp. UBA5868
AGGATTTTTTCCGCCAGCGCCATACCCACGGCGTTGCTAATACCTTGGCCCAAAGGCCCGGTGGTGGTTTCAATACCGGGCGCGTAGCCGTATTCGGGGTGGCCGGGGGTTTTGGAGTGGAGCTGACGGAACTGTTTGAGCTCGTCCATTGGCAGGTCGTAACCCGTCAGATGGAGCAGGGAGTAAACCAGCATGGAGCCGTGGCCGTTGGACATGACAAAGCGGTCGCGGTTGGGCCACTTGGGGTTGGCCGGATTGTGGTGCATAAAATCGTTCCACAAAACTTCGGCGATATCCGCCATGCCCATGGGAGCGCCTGGGTGACCGCTTTTGGCCTTTTGGACGGCGTCCATACTCAGGGCGCGTATGGCATTGGCTAGTTCTTTACGGGTTCGCATCAGGAAACTCCTCTCACATGGTCGGAAATGCCCGCCGCCGGGGAATGATGGGTTGGGGCGGGGCAAAAGTGGGCTATTCTCCCCGAGATGCCAGTGGAGGTAAACCGCCGGACCGGGGCCTGCGCTGCGCGGAAATCCGCCAGCGCGAACGGGCGGCTATTGTGCATTGGGTTGTTTGCTGCAGTCTTGGCTTATTTTGCCCGGTTGCTTGCGCTGCAAATGCATTAGGATGGCTGACTGCTCTAGGAACGCGCCGCTACCCGCAAGCAGGCGAGCCGCCTGAACTCCCGATAGACTCCTCAGCCTACCGGGGATAAATGCCGGCCACTTATGAAGCGTCAGCCTAGATGAAGAGTCAGCCTAGGCATGTGCGCGGTGATCTATAAATTACGCTCCAGCAGCCGCAGCCGCGCGCGCAATTGTTCGATCTCCTCCAGCAGCTCTACTGCCAGCGCCGCGCCCGCCAAATTGATGCCAAGATCCTGATTCAGACGATAGGCGCAGCGCACCCGGCGGATGCAAATGGTGTGAAAACGCCACGCACCGGGTTCACGTATCGCAGGTTCAATCACCCCTTCCTCCACCAGCGCCAACACCTGTTCGGCGTTGATGCCACAGATGCGGCAAAGGTCGCCAAGAGTCAGGTGATAATCATCATCCAGCAGCAGCGGCATAGACGCATTTTCATGTTTCTCCGCCATGGTCAAACTCCCAGCCCGGCGCGGGGCGCAAAATTAAAGGCCTTTTCCATCTCCCTATAGGTATTTTTTGCCGCTTCGGAATCTGCTGGTGGCAGAGCGATTTGCAGCACGACGAATAAATCCCCCGGTTCTTGCGCTGGCAGGCCGCGACCTTTTAAGCGCAATTTGCTGCCGGTGCGGGAATTGGGCGGAATTTTCAAATCCACCGGTCCCGTTGGGGTTGGTACGCGTACGGTGGCACCAAGCGCCGCCTCCCAAGGGGCTACTGGAAGATCCAGGTAGACGGTTTTGCCGTCCAGGTGATAAAGCGAGTGGGGTTTGAATTCCACTTCCAGATAAAGATCTCCCGCTTCGGCGCCGCCNNGGAATTTTCACGTTGATGCTGCGCTCGCGCACCTGCGGCCGGCCATCGGCACCGAGTTCGGAATGGCGCAAGGTGAGCGTACGGGTCGCGCCTTTGTAGGCATCTTCCAGATCGATCAGAATTTTAGCGTGGGTATTGTCACCGCGCCGTGCACCACGTCCGGTACCGCTTTGTCGAAAGCCCCGTCCACCGCCAAAATCGCCGCGACCGAACAGTGATTCAAAAAAGTCGCTAAATTGTTCCGGGTCCACCTGGGTGTAACCACCGCCGTGAAATTCAAAACCCTGGTTCCATTCCGGTGGTGGGCGAAAATCCTGGCCGGCCTGCCAGTTGTTGCCGAGCTGATCGTAAGCCGCGCGTTTTTCCGGATCTTTCAGAACTTCGTAGGCTTCATTTAATTCTTTGAATTTCGCTTCGGCATCCGGCTCTTTGCTGACATCCGGATGGTATTTGCGCGCGAGCTTACGATAGGAGCGTTTAATCGACTCCTGATCAGCGTCGCGTTCGACACTTAAAATCTCGTAGTAGTCTTTGTACTCCATACCGGCATCTCAAAAAAATATCCGCCCATGATAGGGCGGATTGGGGTTTGATCAACCTGCATCGCGGCAGGATGGGCGACAGTGACATTGAATGAAATCAAAATTGGAATGGTCATGTCACCCCTGTGTGCGGTGCGGAGGAATCAGGCAGCCTGGTCTGCGGAATTTTCCCCGCGATGCTCCAGCACATTTTTCTCCTGATCAACCGTTTTATCCTGATTAATAGAAATTGTGCGTGGCTTCATCGCCTCGGGAATTTCTTTTACCAAGGTGATGGTGAGCAGACCGTTATTCAGATTCGCGCCAGTGACTTCCACATAATCCGCGAGATTAAATTTGCGCTCAAAAGCGCGATTGGCAATTCCCTGGTGGAGGAAATGCCGCGGCTCTTCTTTGGCTTTTTTGCCGCGCACGGTCAGCACGCCTTTTTCCGTCATGATATCCAGCTCCGCCTGTTCAAAACCGGCAACCGCAAGAGTAATGGAATAGCGGCTTTCGCCAAGCATTTCGATGTTGTACGGAGGATAGCCGGGCGCCACCGTGTCAGTGCGCAGGGCGTTATCCAAGAGCGACGCTAAACGGTCAAAACCGACGCTGTTGCGATAAAGAGGAGTAAGATCAATTGAAGTCATAAACATATTCTCCATAGAAGCAATACGTAAAAAGTTTTTGGAATATGGCGACTTGGCAAATCGCCGCTGGCTGACAGACTCCGTTGGGACGTCCGGCAGCTGTGAAAGAAAATAGGAGCGAAAAAAATAATTTCAAGAGGGGAATTTATTTATTCAACCAAGTGCTCGGCGGCATCCGCTTCGACTGTCCGTACCAATGGTATTTTAGTGTCGCCGCCCGATACTCATTGATGGCGCCGGATGCTAAAGTGATGCCTCGCGCCTGGCCGACCAGGCAACAGCAACGTGGCATACGGGGACTACGATGGAGTTCAACAAGCGTTTCTGGTTGATCGAACTGCTGGCGTATTGGGAGGGCAGGGTAAACACTACCAGTCTGATTCACCATTTCGGCCTTTCCCGCCAGCAGAGCAGTGCCGATCTCAATGCCTACAGCGCCCAAGCCCCCACCAATCTTGCATACGACCCTTCCATTAAAGCCTATTTGCCCAAAGCAGATTTCCAGCGGCACTTTATCAGTGACGATGTGGCGGAATACCTTAGCTGGATGCAACACCCCTCCGCCGCCCCAGCTCCCATATCCGCGCCCAGCGCAAAATTGTCCAACCTCGCCTTACGTCTGCCGCCGCGCAAAGTGGCGCCGGAGCTTATGCGCGGCTTGGTGGCTGCCACCCGTCAGCGTCTGCGGGTGGAGGTGGACTATGTTTCGCTGACCAACCCCAATAGCGAAGGACGCATTATTGCGCCGCATACGTTTGTGAATACCGGGTTGCGTTGGCACCTGCGCGCCTGGTGCGAAAAAAGCCAGGGTTATCGCGATTTTGTCCTCAGCCGTTTTCGCGGTGTGCCGACGCTGCTGGACAAGACCGCACATCCCATCGAACACGACACCGCCTGGAATACCCAAATCACGATAATCCTTGCACCGGATCCGCGCCTTTCTGAGGCCCAACGGGAGGTATTGGAAAACGATTATCAAATGCTTGGCGGGCAACTCCACATCACCACCAAAGCCTGCATGGTGAATTATCTGCTCAAGGAAATGCAGGTAAACACCAAAATGCTTGATGGCACACCGGAAGCTCAGCAACTGGTTTTGGTCAATCGCGACGATATAAAGCCGTGGCTGTTTGAATGACCCTCAATAGGCCGTTTTAATAACGGCTCATTCCCAAAAAAAATTCCAAGTGATCAAATGTTCCATTGAGCCGTTGCGTCGTGGTCTACGCTTATCCTCGGCGTTCGTCATTCTTAATGTGCGAATTCCACAAGAGGCCAATACGCAGTGAAGTACGCAACCGTTGTCACACAACGGTCAAATTGCTCAATGGAGATGGATCGATATGACGTTTTTCTCTACCCCTCGCAGTAAAACCCACAAAGCTACCGACCGTGTACAAGCATCTTTTATCGACATCTTGTACGACCACACGCAATATCTCAGCAATCACAACGGCCGCATCGCTGAACCTATTCCAGGCTCTGGAAAGACTGTCGCCATTGTCGGTAGCGGACCGGCGGGGCTGCTGGCGGCATATCAATTAAAGCAATTGGGAATTGACGTAACCGTTTTGGAAGCGGACCCCTATAGGTATGGCGGTCGAATTGATTCATACAAACCGATAGCGGAAGAAACGGCGATTTTTGAGATGGGCGCCATGCGAGTGCCGCCCGCGGAAAAAATCTTCGGTTATTACGCTAATCAATTCGGTATGCAGGGCGGCGAATTTCCAGATCCCGGCAAAGTTGATACCGACATTATTTTTCAAGGCGTTAAATATTCTTGGCAGGCGAACCAACCGCCACCGGAAATATTTGCCACCGTCAGTAAAAGTTGGGACGCGTTTGTCCAAACCCTCGATCCACTCATTGAGCTGCTTAAAGAAGGGTCCGGTACGAGCTTTCAACAAGCATTGCAGCTGTGGCAGGTGCTCATTAATCCGCAAGCTGGCGCGGGCCAGGTGGCGTTTAGCAATATGAGCTTCTACGACGGATTGGTCTATTTATTTGTTAATAATTACAGCCGATATGGATTGACTCAACCCTGGACGCGTCACGAATTCGAGTTATTTGCCGCACTCGGATTGGGCTCGGGGGGCTTTGGTTCGCTATACCAAGTTAATTTCGCCGAGATTGTCCGCCTGATGGTCAATGGCCTGGAGAGTAATCAGCAATTTTACCCAGTAGGCTTGGAACGGCTTACGGAAGGTTTCGCCAATACAGAAACCGGCTACGGGCGGGTGAAAGACTGCATTCAATATGGCAGTGTCGTCACCCGGGTGACCACGCCGGAAGGCGCGGGAGGAAAAGTCCTGGTGGACATTAATGGCGATCGCTCGCAGCATTACGACGCCGTTATTGTGACCATCACCAATCGTGCAATGCAGGTGGATATGGGAATCACGCTTCCGGATCGCCAGGGGTGTTTACTGTTGCCGCCAGTATTACCAGTGGAGTGCAACACCGGTATTCAACAGCTGCATTTGATGAATTCGTCTAAATTATTTGTGTTGACGCGTAGCAA
>DJFQ01000161.1:17139-44732 GCA_002432095.1 Marinagarivorans sp. UBA5868
CGGCTGGCGCATTTGCTGCGGTCGCTCCGAGAGTATGCGCCTGAATTCGTCGACCGGTTGCAGGCGGAAACCATGGCGGAACATACACGTTTGGTGGATTGGCAGGATCGTGAACATTATTACGGCGCTTTTAAACTCAATTACCCTGGACAGGATTACTACAATCAGCAGCTCTACTATCAATTCAGCAAAAGCAATAACGCCATTTATCTGGCCGGGGACAGCGTCTCTTGGTCGGGCGGCTGGATTGAAGGAGCATTACAGACCGGTATGAACGCCGCTGCGGCCGTGGTCAATCAATTTAAGCCGGAAAATCTATATCCAGATAACCCGATGGTGCAGGCCACCCAGGCAGATCAATATCGCTATTAGGTGCGGTCGGCCATATCTGCCGCAGATATTTTTATTGACGAGCTGCGGCTGATAGATCTACCGAATATTTAAACCGCAAGGGACTGCAATTTACAGCGATTGTGTACGCCGGTTTTGGTAAATATATGCTTAACGTGTGTGCGCACCGTGGTAACGCTGATATGCAAACGACCGGCAATGGCTTCGTCACATTCGCCATCCAGGAGCAGGCGGGCGATTTCCGCTTCGCGGGCGGTAAGGCTAAATTTATACTTCAGCCTATGGCTTTTATCCTCTCTGGTCACCGCAGAGGGCGCATGCAATTGGCGCAATCGGCGGATGTTGTGAATAGCCTGCACCAAATGTGGCTTCAAATGGTCAAGCAAAATATTCGCGCTTTCGTCAAAACCATCCCGACTGCGCTTACGCCAAATGCGTAGATCGCCAATATTCTGGCTGGCTTGGTAAAGATGCAAGTTGATGCCGTGATAAAGCCCATCCGTCAATAAAAAATCATTAAAGAATTCGGTTTTATGCAGACATTGCGCCGGCATTATTTCTTCAATGCGCGTTGCTGTTCGGCGCTGAGCGAGCTTATGTGTAATCGGATCCCGATATTGGAAATAGTCTAGGTAGCGGCCGATGTTGCGATCATCCATGTTCAGGTATACGCCCTGATCGTACCGTCCTTCTTCTGCCTTCCAACAAAAGGACGCGAAATAGTCCGCGCCCATCAGGTCCAGCAGCGGCCCGGCCACATGCTTTCTCATTTCATACTCGTCGGTATGCTCGTGCAGGATCTGCACAACGTTCAGCAGCTTTTTATATTGTCTTGCTGTAACTCTCATAGTGGTGTCCTCCCACACAATCTGGTCGTGCAAGCGTGTCTTAGGATCTGATGCACTAAAAAGGTGCCTCTCGACCAGATCCTGGTCGCGCCTCGGCCGCTTAAGGGCCTTAATCTACTCAAAATTGAGGATTCATGAATTGAATATAGACGACTATTCTTGGTTCAGTAGGAGTCACTAACGGACGCCTCTGGAATTGCTCTTTTCTCCGTTGCGACGCCGGCTCCCGCCTCGAATCCTTATTTACTCTAGGTAAACTGCGGTTCTCCAGGGGCCTCCTCGCAGCAAATAAAAATTTCTAATTTTGGAAGCACCCTTACGTATGGGTATGCGGGTATCAGATGTTGAGCGCGGTGCGATGAAGATCCTCTCGGAAAATATTCATCCTATTGTTCTTGCCACTGAAAAAGCGGTCTGCGACTTGTCCCTGAATCTTGAATATCAAGACATTCTGGAAAAGCAGTGCTGCGAGAGCAACTGCATGTTCTTGCGCCTGGAAAATATTTTTGGGGCAGCCCAGTGTCCAGACTACGATTTGTATCTGCAAGATGCGCAACGCCCTGAGCAACAGGTCCACCTTGGTGTGTTATCTCTCGCGACAACGCCACCCAGATCGACCGGCAATTTTCACGGTGTTGCGCAAACGGTAAAAATGGACAGAAATGCGGTCCGCTTGGCGATTGAGGGGCTTTTGTCGTCGGGTCAACTGACCTTGGTGCTCGAAGGTCAGCAGCTGCCTGTTCCGCGCTCACAAGCGGTTATCGAACTTGTCTATTTGTGCCTCCAGCCTGCTGACGCCTTTCATGAAGATTGCTGATCAACAGGAGTTTGATGGGCAGCAGCTCCCCAGATGGGAAGGCGACCAGTTTGTCCCGCTTCTCAGATGATATGTGGATTGCATCACAAAGGCGTGGTGCCATTCCGCCAATCATGGAACATGTCATGAGATTGAAGGTAAGGCATTGCGCTGGCGCGTCATATTCCCGAATATTGCGTCCGTGAATCGCTCATGAGTGTCGCCGTCAACGTATGCGCGGCCACTTGGAGTGTTGCTATCCTCAATTATCAGAAGTGTGCCGGATCCAATGAAAAAAATACCCCAGCTTCTTGTTTTTCCTTTGATATGTTTGACCGTGTTGTTGAGCGTCGCTTGCTCCAAGCGCGGGGCTGAAGAAAATGCTGCGCTCGATCAAAAATTAAATTCGCTCAAAGTCGATGTTGATATCAAAAATTTTCATCAGGTATTGGGCGAGCCTTCCAGTGAAAAGCAGCGCGAAGTCACCAACGTGACCATGACGATCAAACGACATGCACCGCCGAAGAAAGTCGAAGAAAAATTTACCTACAAGGATTATCTCTACGAAAACGAACATTTTTATGTGCAAGCGGTTACTGATGAAGCGGGTAAAGTCGGTATGTTTTCGATTACCGCAAGAGATTCTGATTACTTGCCGACAATACAGACCGAGATGGACAAGCCCATTCAGCTAGGCAAAACCGTGTACGCGGATTTTTCGCCAACGGCTCGAAAAATTGCAGCGGACTTTCGCGAAAGCTCCACAAAGCCCAGCTATTACGAAGTGGTGGTCCACACCGGCAAGGAGCAGACATATGTGGTGGTAGCAACAAACCCACATGGCAAAACGGAAAAAATAGGTAAATTAAAGCCGCAGGATGGTGATGTGTTAATAAAGTGGTTTTCGCTTGCCGGCCAGGATTTTCCGCTTAACGAAGAGCACGACGCATTTAGAAAAGCAACGGTTATTAATACCTATACCGAAGTTGCACCCTGGTTTCGCGGGGTGGATAACAGTGGCGACGGCGCTAATTTTGGCGAAAACACCATCAATTTTGGCCCGCATACCACGCAGCTGAAGTAAAACAATAAATTGTGAATAAAGAGTGATCCTTCGAGCGCGTCTTTGAGATAAAGACGTGCTCCTGGTCGTAGTGCCAGAATTCTTACGGTGTCTTTTGTACTGCCTCACTTGCTAATCGAATACCTGTTAAATAATTCGTATTTTCTCGATCCTCATCTAGACTTTCTCAAATCGGTGTAATGCCGATATTTGAATCGGTGGCAGTGATATGCCAACTTAATCAATAAATGAGAAGGCGCTTATTATGGGTAAGAAATCCAACGGAAAGATGAGCACGCTGATGGGAGTCGCCCTGACGTGTGCAGCATGCCTGGCCACAGCAAATTTGCATGCTGCAGGCGAAAAAAAATCCAAGACTGATCCGCACACATCCTATAACTGCTCCGCGGATCCCGCGTGGTTCAAATCACCAAGTATGCCAACGGAGGTTAAAAAGAGTGGCAGTGATGGAACCTCAAACTTCTGCGACTTTTATCAGTTCTCGTGGCAAGCATTCGCTTTTTTAATGGCGCCTTCAACGGCCAATCCAGCATTACGCAACTTTGAAGACACTGCGCAATTCCCTGAATTGGAGGTCAATGCCGACGGCAGTCCCGCCAATTCCTGTGATGATAAAAAGACGGGCAAAACTCTCTTCGTACGCAGCGTCAAGCCAACGGACGGCGGCACGGAATTTGTCCTGCCCGAGCGTATCGGTCAGGCGGGTGGGGGTGCAACCATTTATGATCAGAACGGCAATGTGGTGTTTTACGACGTGCGTTTTGGTAAGAGCCTATGCGCTGTCGACGAAATTAAAACGCAGCAGAATTTTCCTGGAGGTACAACTGAATTGAAATTGGCCTGGAAGGTAATGGACGGAAAAGATGATCCTGCCAAGTTTATTACCATGGATGCGAAAATTGGCGACGCCAGTAAGATGACAAAGTTAGGCCTTATCGGATTTCATCTGGCGGTAGCGACACCAGACCATCCGGAAATGATATGGGCGACTTTTGAACACTCGATCAATGTGCCGGACTGTGAAAGCCCAAGTGGCACGAGTGGTTGGTCGTTTACCAGTGATGCATGTGCGAGCGCGTTACATGAAAAAAATATTCCTGGCATCATCAACTGCGACTTTAATAACGCGTCAAAGCAAACCTCCATTACCGGAACCGCTACTGAAATTTGTCGTGACTTTCCCTACGGGTCGGCGCCGGGTGATCTTAAATACGAGGAGAACGTGGGCGATATCACTTCACTAAATGCCAATGTACAACCTCACCTCAAAGATTCATTTGCGATCTTAAAGAACTATTTTAATCTCGGCGCTTTGTGGGTGAGCGATACAACCAAAAGCTCGGATATTCACAATCAGCGCGGTTCCCTGAGGTTGGCTAATTCTGTTGCCGAGACGGATTATCAGTACGTGGATTTAAAAGCAAGTTTTGTATCCAACTGCTTTGGGTGTCATAACTACACGGGTACTGGAACACCGGCCGCCGGCAAAAATACCACCTCAGGCAGCCTGAGCCATATCTTTGACGACATAGTCGCCGGCAGCAAACAATGTATTGATGTGCAGGCTGCCAGCCTCATTGGCAATCAGGGGCAGGCACAAACGGCGTGCCCTAAAACGTGCGCCAATTCCTCACAGTACCTTAAGTGGAATGGTCAATGGACCAACCAAAATGCCGGCACCGGCCAGCAGTTGCCGATGACGGTATGCGGTTGTTGCGGTCAGTAATGAATCATTGATGTCTCGCCAGGGCAGCATCGCTGCCCTGGCTTCCCAAGATCGCTACCAATCATTACATCTCACGGATTCATCCGTGCGGAAAAATCCTGTAGTCTCCGCCCAGCAGCCACGGGTTACCCCGCTTCGGCTCGTTGAGGATTACAGAGTGTTTCGTAAATTACCGGAGAATTCCTATGAATAAAATTGCGGTCATCGTTTTGTCTTGCTTAATGTCAGTGGGCACCCTGGCGGCGGATTTACCCAGCTTCCCATTTGTAGTCGCCAACGGTACTGCGGAAAAGAAAATTAAGCCGGATATGGCCACCATCCATTTATCGATTCTGGCATTTGATAAGGAATCCGATCAGGCATTAAAAACGGTCAACGATACCACCACCAAGGTAACGGACATTCTCACGAAAAGCGGCGTCGGCAAAGACAAAATCGAAGCGACCGACATCAACAAAACCACCACGCGAAAACGCGACGCGGAATTTAATGGGTTGGAAATTTTAGGTTACGAAGTGTCGCGCTCCATGACCATCAAACTCGACAATCTTTCGCAATACTCCGACATTATGGGCAATATCATTGCAACTAATAATGTATCCGGGGTGAGAGCGGATTTTGACGTATCCAATCGCAAAGCTGTGGAAGCCGATTTGATTGCCATGGCCGGAGCGGATGCTAAAGAAAAAGCCAATGCTATGGCGAATGGGTTGGGTACCAAGGTTCAATCCGTTTACGCCATTTCTCAAGTATCGGCGTTTGGGGATTTTGTCGCTGATTTCGGTGCGGGCTCCATGAAAACCATGGCGTTTAGAACTGCGGAGGGCGCCGGCAACTACGAGACCATTATGTTCGCCCCGGAAACGATTACCGTGGAGCAAACCATTAATGTGATGTTTCGCATTAAATGAAGCACGGATAAAATTCAGAATAAAAGACGCGGGCTCTTAAAGCCCGCGCCGCTGAATTAACGTCAGATTAAAATGCCGTCGATTAACTTGGAGCCGTATTGAGGATCCTGTAGTCCATACGCCAATGCGATGGTGTCCATCAGGTCATATTGATTGGCGCGATCAACGTCCAGTACCACGCCATTGCGAAACAGATTTTTGCAGCCCGCGATCAGATAGGGCGCGTTGTCTGCAGTATGGTCACGCCCGTCACCCATATCAGTGACATGGACCACCAGCGTCGAATCAAGGAGGCTTCGGCCATCGTGGTCGGGAGTAATTTCCAGCAGTTTGATCAGGTACGCCAATTTCATTGACAGATAAGCGCGGAAATACACAAACGCTTCGACGGAAGCCAAAGACGAAACAGCGTGGTGAAAATCCAATCGATATTTACTGGAATAGCTTTCGGGTAAATAAAATTCGGCCTGATTGTCGCCCCACATTAATGTGACGACATTCGTAACATTGCGCTGCAGTGCCAGGGCACTCAGCATGATCTGCAGATCCACATTTTTGTCAAAATCATTGAGTGCGTCAGGATTCGCGGCAAGGAGCCGGCGATCCAGCGGTGAGGCGATCGCTGGATCAACATAACGGTCGCCAAAAAACTCGCGGTATGCGCGTGCAGAAGAATCGAAAAAGTATTGAAGTTGATTTTCCTTTTTGCTGACAACTTCAAAGCCGGGGACATGGGTCGCCAGCAAAAGATTATTAATCATCACGTTGTCGCTGAGCATCTCTCCGAGACGAATATCCAAGGTGGTCTCCCTGCCCGCCGTAAATCCGCCCCCCAAAACTTTATCCGTAATGCCATGCCCGGCGTTTTCAACAAAGAACTTCCGAAAAAAAACACAGTGTTCTTTTACCGGTTCCAATGGTGCGGAAGCTTGGCGTAAGGTAAAAGAATTACCGCAACCATCGGGCGTCCAGTGATCATAAGGTGCGCCTTGAGGTGTATAGACAAAAATTGCGCGCTTTGGCCGTGGCGCCGGCGCTAATGCAAGGCCATTCAGCGTTGGCGAGGCTATGCTGGCGGTAAATGGTGAGGCTATGCCGGCGGTTAAAAGCGAAGTCCGTAAAAATCTGCGGCGTGTCAAAGCGGCATTCAGCGAATTTTTCATGATGTCTGATATCCCTGTTGACTTAGAAGTAAGAGATTTCGGTGATGTCATCGCGGCAGCGCAAATGCTCCAGCGTAACCCGATTTACGATTACACCAACTTCCTGCTGGCGACATTCTGCGCCCAAAAGCAGTTCCAGATCGGCATACTCGGTTTCCAGCCGGTTAATAAACTCATCAAGTGGCAAATCTGACGCAAGGAGCAAATTAACTCCGGTGCTCACCGGTGTCGCGGGACGTTCTCCGGTGATTGCTTTGGGTGATGCACATTTGGCAGCCACCGTTTCAAAAACCATCTTGTTTTTGTTAATCGACTGGAGAGTTAAAGCGGATTCGTCGACGGCGTAGGCAACCACTTCATTCAGCGTTAGATAAAAATTACGCTCTGCGCTGAGCCAAGGGAGCCGTGGACAACCTTCGGGTAACGGCAGTGGCTGCGTTAAGCGCATCGCTTCATGGCGAACGGTATAACCTGACGCAAACTCGCCACAGGGTGTGCTGCCGCCCACTTGTGCATCCTCGTCAAAATTCAGCGTAAAAGAGGCGCGTGATGAGGTACGTACACCGAGTTCGTCCTCCAGATATCGCAGCTCCCACTCCACATTTGTCAGCGCGCCTACCTGACCACCTCCGCTGCTAGAGCTGCTCGAACTGGTGCTACTGGAACTCGAACTGCTACTACTAGAACTTGAGCTGCTAGAGCTTGAATTGGATGAGCTTGAATTGGACGAGCTTGAAGAGGACCCGCCGGTTTCACCTCCGCAGGCAGCTAGCGAAAGCAAAAAGCCGCACGTCAAAACGTGTTTCATCATAAATCCCTCTCCGCACACGGAATTGTTATATTTTTTGCGACAGTAAGACGCGTCATTTATATACATTTTTAAAGTATCGGCATAGTAGGCGATGTGCCAACCGGTGCTCACTCCGGGCGTCCTGAAGTGGCCAGCCATTAAAATGTGAACTAGGTTTGGGCGGACAGGACGTAACCCAGCCGCCCGTACTCTATAAAAATGGCCGGACGGGATGGGGCAGACTCACTCTATGGCAGAAAGGCGGCGCGGGGTGGAGTGACTGCTAATATCGCTGAATCGACCGAAACGCGAAATTCACTTTTTATTTTTCATCACCGCAATAAAATTAAGAGCAAAACCGATAGAGAGAATGGCATACATCATCAGATTCAGAAGTAGATTTTCGAAATCATAAATAAAATAACTAATAACAAGCATCACCAAGCCGGCGATCAAAAATATATGGCTTAGTTTTTGAAGATCAAATTTCATAAAAACGTTGTGCCTTAATGGTAAGAGTGGCGACAGGCTTTATAGCATTATTCGATCTTGCGGTGTATAGCAGTGCCAGTTGCGCCAGCATTGTATAGAATCTCCGGGGAATATATTTGTCCGTAAGTACCCTCACCCCAAATAATGCGCGGATAAAGACAGCCCAATAAATCCCGCAGTAAATGCTATGGTCGATAACCAGCGGGGTGGATGGGGGGCGTCGCCTTCGGGGATCATGTCTTCGATGGTAGCCAGTAGTAGTAGGCCGACGACAATCATAAGCACTGCGTGTTTGACCAGTTCTGATGCGTCACCGAGTAGCCATAGGCCGGCGAGGGCGCTGAGGAGGACTGGGATGGCCATTCCGAGTGCGGCGAGGATAATGCGCGAGCGTTTCATTTTGGTAAAACTGAGATTGGCCGTTGCGGCAAAGCCACCTGGAATATTGGCGACGGCTTGCGCGGCGGACAATAAAAATCCTAATTGGGCGGTAACAGCGAAACCGGCACCGGTCATCATGCCGTCGCTTATCAAGTCTGCACCTATGGCCGCGTACACCATCCAGGCACCGGTGTTTTTTTGTTGCGGTTTTTTCTGCATTTGATTGATGCCGTAGGCCAGTGCGACGGACACAATGGCACCGATAAAAAAATAAATTACCATCTGCCACACGGGCACATGCTCACCAATGCGTGGCACTAAATCCATGCTGACTAATGCGATGGCGATGCCAGCGGAACCGTGCAGAGCGGCTCCAGCGATCCAGCGCGCTGGCCGTGTGGACAACGCTAACGCCGCGCCGCAGAGATGGCCGGCGACAGGGAGCATGGCATACAGCATAACTTGCAAGGCATCTGGCATTTGTGAGGCTCAGCGAAAATGGATTAGAACAAACACGTGTTAAGCATTAACGGTGCCGCATGTTCTATGAGCACAAATATGCAACGTTTAAAACTGCATTGAACTGCCAAGCGCAACAGGCAAACACCGATGTTCGATCACGAACTAAAACAGGGCATACATCTTGCCTTGTGATCCAGCATATGCACCAGAAGAGTGAGTGGGTCGATGAGAAGTGCGCAGATGAAGAACACCAAAATGCAGCGGCATTATGCAATCCCGCTGACCGAAGTAAAAACCATCAATAAAAATCAGGTGGTCGTTCGTAATGATTGGAAGGATTACATCGCCCAAAACGAACCCTCCGCGGAGGGCGTTGAGGCTCTGGTACTTGCCCGTGCGGGTGAGGTGTTGTCGATATTGGCGGAGGATGACGGCCCTATTGATCAGGTTTACAGTATCGTCGTATTAAGCAGTGATCAAATGATTGACGACGGCGTGGAGGTGGGCTGGGTGCAGACCTAAAATTAGGTCTGCCTATTCCATCAGTATCGGCTTTGACTAGGCATCTCTTCGCTTCGCTAGTTGCCACGGTGGGGCGTCTATCTCATCACTTTTAACTCCCTCTGGTTTCGCTTTTGCCCGGTTCGCTCCGATGACGCAAAAACTGACCAATATAGCTATCCACCAGGCCGCCATGCTGACTGACTCGCCCAAGAAAAATATTGCTGCGAGCAGTGTAAAAAAAGGCTGTAGCAATTGCGTCATTGCAACTTTTTCCATGGGGCCTTTTGCCAGCGCGTGATACCAGAGAAACATTCCTGCGGATTGGCTGATTAGCGCCAAATAAATCAGTGAAAAGTTAGCCCCAGCGCTTAGGCCTTTTATTTGTGCCCAATATTCCGGTCCGCGATCTGATAACAACAGCATGCTCAAAATAATCAGTGTAAATGGCAGGGTGATGACGATGGCCCAGCTCATTACTCGTCGTCCGCCGTGTGCGCGGCTTAGGCGGCCACCTTCCACATAGCCGAGCGCCGCCGTGCACACGGCAAGCGCGAGCAAAAAATCCCCTTGAGTCAAATCCGCGACCGAAGAGGTAAAGAAAAACAAGCCACTTAATAAGGTGCCGGCGGTGGCGAATAACCAGAAAATAAAACCAGGATTATGGCGGTCGCGCAGAGATGCATAAGCAGCGGTAACCGCAGGCAAGGCGGCGAGGGCGATGGCACCGTGGCTGCCGGGAACTTGGTGTAGAGCAAATGCCATAAGCGCGGCAAAGCCGACGACGGCACATAAAGAAGTTGTTACCAATGCCCCCCAGATTTTGCGGGGCGGGCGCCATGGATCAATACAGATTAATAACAGACATGCGGTGCCGCCGCCGAGAAGGCGCAGCAGAGTGACAAATTCGGGTGCCAATTCCAGTGCGACAATCCTGGTAAAAGGCACTGTAAGACTGAATAAAAGCACACAGAAAACTGCCAATAGAATGTTCATGATGTCTTCAAAAAAATTATGCGTAAAAGATTAGGCCCAGCATATGCCAGGTTGCCCGTACAATACAGATACAGATAAGATGAAGTAAAACCAATACAGATGATGAAGCGGCATGAACCGATATGAGCAGCTAGCGGCCAAAATTGAAGAGAATATTACCGGGGGTATTTTATTGCCGGGCGATAAACTGCCGTCCGTGCGGGAGATGGGGCGCAGGGAAAAAGCCAGCGCTGCGACGGTGGTGGAGGCATATGAATTATTGAAAGAACGCAGTTTAATTGAAGCCCGTGAACGATCAGGGTTTTACGTGGCGCGCACATCTGTGCCACTACTGGATATTGCCAAATCGTCACCCGCATTCGTAAAGCCGGTGAGTTTGGATGCGGACGATCTGATTTCTGCGTTGCGCCAGGCTACTTATAATTCCCGCATTTTTCCGTTTGGAACGGCGACGCCTTTACCTATGTTTTTTCCGGTGAAGGCCGTCAATCGTTGCATCGCCCAGGTTTTGCGCGACGAGCCCGCCACTGTTTCCGAATATCGTTTTCCTCCGGGAGCGAATGATTTGCGTAAATTGTTGGCCAGACGATACAGCGCTTACGGCGTAAAATTGTCGGCGGATGCGTTGGTAACAACCAGTGGTGCGATCGACGCCATAGGTTTGGCGCTGAGCGCGGTTGCCAATAAAGGCGATGTGGTAGCGGTGGAAACACCAGGCTATTTTGGCATTTTGCAGTTGGTGCGTTCTTTGGGTTACACGATTCTGGAAATTCCTCTGGACCCGGAGGCGGGTTTGACGCCTGAAAGACTGCGCGACGCTTGGAAAAAATCGGGCGGAAAAATCAAAGCGCTGGTGACAGTACCGAATTTTGCCAATCCTTTAGGAACGGTTATTTCGGATGAACATAAAAAAGCGTTGGTCGAGTTGGCCTACGAATACCGCTTAACGATTATCGAAGATGATATTTATGGCGATCTGGCATTTGATGGCAGCCGGCCGCGACCGTTAAAAGCGTTTGATGTCCACGACAACGTGATATTGTGCGGCTCCTTCGCCAAAACCATTAGTCCGGCACTGCGTGTTGGCTTCGCCTGCTCAAAGTCGCACGCACCGACCATCACCTTGCATAAAGCGGCGCGTGCTTCCGGCGTGTCCTCGTTGGCAGAGGATGCTTTGACCCTTTATTTGCAATCGGGTCATTACGAGCGGCATCTGCGCAAAGTCCGTCGGGACTACCACACGCTAATTTCCCAATATACACACGCCATCCTCAAATCTTTCCCCCCGGGAACCCGCGTGAGTAAACCTTCTGGAGGCTTTATTTTGTGGGTGCAATTACCCGGCGATATGGACTCGCGCCTGTTGCAGGCAAAAGCGCTGGAGAAGAACATTAGCATTGCCTCTGGGGCGGTGTTTTCGCTAAGTCATCGGGATTATGCATCCTACATCCGTATCAACTGCGCCATTCCCTGGAATAGCCAATCCCAGCGGGCGTTGGCGCGTTTGGCACAGACGGTTGAAGACATGGGGAATGCTTAGAAGGGCTAGATGGCTAATAGCAAAAGACGATTAGTACTCAAAAAGAACGAGCAATACCGCAAAGAATGGCTCGATTCGTTGAGCTTATGTTCGCTGCCAGACGCACCGCGTCTGCGGTGTCGATTATGCTAACTAACAAACCTGAAGGAGAACTCCTTATGAACATCACTATAAGCCTTGCCCCATTAATTTCCCTGATTGCCGGTATTTTGATTCTCGTTATGCCCAAGCTATTAAATTACATCGTGGCTATTTATTTGATTGCCATTGGCCTTATCGGCATTTTTAATCTCTCGCTGTAACGCACACTGCCGCCGAAGGTGAGTTAGTTAATACCAGAAGCCTAAGGCCATAGGTGGACTAGGTGAACTAGAGCCAGAGGTGAACCAGTGCCATAGGTGGACTAGCGCCATAGGTGGACCAGTGCCAAAAGTAGATTAAGACCAAAGGAAGACTAACGCCAAAGGCGACCTAATTGCTGAAGGGAAGATCGATTTTCACCGCTTGTTCGTTGCGAAATTTACGGATAATGCCGGCGATGCGCAGGTGGTTAGCTACCCGAGGCAGCAGGTCGTGTTTGGAGACAGGTTTGGTCAAGTAGTCGTTGCCGCCCGCGGAGAAACACGCTTCGATGTCTTCATCAACGTTTTTCTTGGCGGTTAGAAACAGCACCGGCATGCTGTCAAAGGAGTGAGTGCGACGAATTTCCCGGCAGGCGTCATAGCCAGTCATATGCGGCATCATCACATCCATAATGATCAGGTCGATGTGGGGGTTTTGTTGCACTATTTCCACCGCTTGCATGCCGTTTTCCGCTTCCAAAACTCGATAGTCATGCAGTTTTAGCATGCCTTGCAGAACCATGCGGTTGACTGGATCGTCATCCACAATCAGTACCGTTTGGTCTTCTGCGTTGCGAGGTTTGTCGGATTTAATTTTGCCGATGCTTTTGTCGCTGTCGCTCATCTTACGGGTATCGGGCGCAGGGTATTGACGGTATTGGGGCTGTTGATGGAGTTTGTGGCGGTTTTGTTCGTTGGATAAAACAAGCGTAAAAATAAACCGCGAACCTTCGCCCGGTGCCGATTCCACCCGGATGGTGCCGCCGTGCAGTTCCACCAGCTGCCGGGTGATCGCGAGCCCCAATCCGGTACCGCCATATTGGCGCGCGTTGGAGCTTTGAATCTGGCTGAACGCTTCAAACACTTTTTCAGTTTGTTCCTCTGCGATTCCAATGCCCGAATCCGCTACATAGATTTCCGCAGTAGCATCTTTCACCGTCATGCCAACTCGCACGGAACCCTGGTCGGCATATTTAATGCCATTGCCCACAAGGTTGATCAGAATTTGTTGCAGCCGGTTTTCGTCGGCCATAACTAAAGGAACATCGCTGGCAAATTCATTGATTAATTGGATAGGTTTATTGGCTGCTAGTGGCGCAAGCAGGGTGAACACGGTGTCGGTAATCACCCGCATGTCGATGGGGGTTTGATACAGCTCCAGGTTGCGATTGGCGAGTTTGGAGTAATCCAGAATATCGTTGATTAAATTCGCCAGGCGTTTGCCACTGGAGGCAATCAGGTGGAGGTGATGAGCGGCGTAATCGTCTGTTCCGGCAAAATGGTCCGAGAGATTTTCGGCAATGCCGATAATGCCATTTAATGGTGTGCGCAATTCGTGGGAGGTATTGGCTAGAAACGAGTCCTTGATGTTGTTGAGATTTTTCAATTCACGGTTGATTTCCCGCTCACTCGCCAGCTCCACCTGTTTGATTTTTGTGTTGGCAATCAGCACCATGAGTGCCACCGCCAAAACCACATAAAGTGTATATGCCCAGGGGGTTTTCCATGGTGCCGGCAAAATGGTGACTTTTACCTGGGCAATATCATCGCGCCATTCTTTGTTAACGCCGGTTTTAACTTTAAAGGTATAGCGTCCGGGGTTGAGGTTGGTAAAGGTGGCGCTGCGCTCCTGGCCAATATAAATCCAGTCCTGATCGAAGCCCTCCATCTTGTATGCGTATTCCTGGTGCAGTCCCTGGCGAAATTCCAGCGCGGAAAATTCAAACGAAAACATGTTGTGAGTGTGGTCGAGCACCAGTTCGTTGGTGAGCCAGATGGATTTTTCGAGTGGTGAATCTTCGGTGCCAATGGATACTGGCTGATTAAAGATTCGGAAATTAGTGATGATCATTGGCAGCAGACGGGTTTCCCTCTGGAGATTTTCTGGATGGAACTCAGAAAACCCGTCGGTGCCGCCAAAATAAATAGTGCCGTCCGAATCGATAAAATTGGCTTCTCGATTAAAGTTATTGCCAACTAGGCCGTGGCTTTTGTTGTACGGCGTCATCGTCATGGTTTGTGGGTCAATTTGCACTAAGCCATTGGTTGTACTGGCCCAAACCATGCCGCTGTTGTCCTGAAGAAACCCGGTGACGTAGAGCGCCGGCAGGGCGGTTTTATCGCCGTGATGCGCAAAAGTGCCCGTGTTGGGATCGTAAATATAAAATCCGTCGTCTTGAGTGCCGACCCATATCCGCCCCTGGTCATCTTCGAGAAAACTGCGCACGCGTTCGCCGGGAAACGACTTTGTTTGATCCGTGGCGCTGGTGAAATTTTCGAAGATCATCTGCTCCGGGTCGAAACGCGAGAGCCCGGCGGTGGTGCCGATCCAAATGTCCCCGCGACTATCGGTGAGCATGGTCCAGATAAAATCGCTGTTGATGCTCAAGGGATTATTTGCGTTGTGTTTAAAATTGCGAAAACTGTCGGTTTCTTCTTCGTAAAGATTGAGCCCTCCGCCTTCTGTGCCCAGCCATAGGCGTCCGCGGTGGTCTTTTGTCATCGCCCACACAAAATTATTGCTGAGACTGGAAGGGTCTCTTTCACGAAAAATGTATTGGCGAAACTGCCCGGTTTTGGCATCCATGCGATGCGCACCGCCGGACCAGGTTCCCGCCCATAAATTACCGTGCCGGTCTTCCTCCAGCGACAAAATTGGGTTTGCCTGGAGAGCGTTAGGATTGTGGGTATCGCGCAGATAGCGGTGAAAAATCCCGCTGTCGCGATCGAACGCATTGAGACCTTCTTCGGTGCCCACCCACAAAATTCCGCGGCGGTCTTCAAAAAAGCTTAGAACTGCGCTGTGGCTGATGCTGCCCGGATTATCCGGTTGATGGCGGTAATTGACGAACTGCTCGCCGGCGCGGTTGTAATAGTTGAGCCCGTTGGGAAACAGCCCCACCCACAAATTGCCCTGCATGTCCTCGTAGAGCGCGCGCACTTGGTTGGAGCTTAAGCTGTTGATGTTGTAAGCCTGGTGGCGGACGTAATCAAAGCCGTCGGTTTTGCTGTTGTAGCGGGCGAGGCCTCCGTGATCCGTCGCTATCCAGACATTGCCTTTGGTATCGGTAAAAATGTCCCAGATCGCGTTATCGGCAATGGATTTTGGATCGGCGGGATCAAACACATAATTGCGGAAAAAACTTGCCCCTGGTTGCAACCGGCTCAGCCCGCCGGAATAGGCGCCAAACCACAAATTGCCCTGCTGGTCTTGGTTAATCGCGACAATGTTATCGCTAATGATTGTTAACGGATTGTTGCGGTAGCGGCGATAAAAACGAAATTCCTGTTTTTGCAAATCGAAGGTTGCGGTGCCTGCGCCTTTGGTGCCGAGCCAGATGATATTGTCGCGATCGACAAAAACCGTCTGCACACTCACCGGGTTACTGTGGTCCAGCTGCGGCATGTCAATCAGTTCGATGCGATCACGCGCTGGAGGGACAACCGCGACGCCATCGTCCAAGGCAAGGATGAGATTGTTCTGCTGATCCACTGCGATGGCGGCGACCCGCAAACTGCCTCTGGTATGGTCCGGCTGCAGAATGGTGAAATCGTCCGTCGCCGGTTGGTACACATGCAGACCTTTTTCGGTGGCCACCCACATGCGCCCGTCCAGGTCCAGTTGTAGATCGTTGATGTAATTACTGGTCAGGGCGCGGGGGCTGCCGGGGTTTGCGGCATAGCGGGTGAACTGATTGCCGTCGTAGCGCACCAGGCCGTATTCGGCGCCGATCCAAATAAAACCCGTATTGTCCTGAGTGATGGCTTTAATGGCGCCCACACCTTGATCGCGTAGGCTTTCGTCGAGTTGCACGCGATCAAAACGCATTTGCAGAGCGTTTGCGGTGCCCGCGCAAAACACCCACAGGGTGACGAGTGCGAGCAGCACTTGCAGCAGAATACGGTTTTCAGGCGCGGATGCTTGGGTCATGGGTCCCGCAGCAGGTCATGAGGATTTGTGACAAGGTGGTCGGAAGTTATTTCAGTATAGTCTAAGGTGCGGAAAAGCACGTGTTACAGGATATTTATGCCGGAACCCTTTAAAAACCTTTTTAATCTCGCGCTTATCGAAGGCCTTGGTAAGCATTTACACGCACACTATTCCGGGTTCGATAAAGACGGTTTTGTCTGTGCCGCTTCCCGGCAATTGGAACAGTTGGAACTGAAACAGCGCTCGGCGCAGATCACCGATGCGTTGGAGATCTATCTGCCGGAGGATTTTTTGGCAGCACGGGAAATGTTGCTGGCGATTCTGCATCCCGAGGATGAGGTGGATCTGCGCGAGTTAAAAATGGATGAGCGCGGTGTGCGAGGCTGGGCGGTTATGCCCATGGGGGATTACATCGCTCGCCGGGGTCTTGCTCACTTTGATGCCTCGATGGAGGCGCTGGAACAGATGACCTGTCGCTTCAGCGCGGAGTTTGCCGTGCGCACCTTTATCCGCGCTGACCTCCCCGCAGCGCTGCGCCATATTCACCGTTGGGCAAGCTCGCGCAATTACCATGTACGCCGCTTGGCATCGGAAGGCGCACGCCCTCGCTTGCCTTGGGGGCAACACCTGCCGCAACTGATTGCCGACCCGCGACCGATGTTGCCGGTGTTGGAAATTCTGCGTGATGACCCCAGCGATTATGTTCGTCGGTCTGTGGCCAATCACTTGAACGACATTGCCAAAGATCATTCGCAGCTGCTTTTGGAAGTGTTGCAAAACTGGTACAAAAATGGGTCGCCGGAACGCCAGCGTATGCTGCGTCATGCCTGCCGCACTTTAATTAAAAAAGGCGATTCGCAAATTTTATCGGCGCTGGGTTACACCTCTGCCGAGGTTGTGCGCGAGGCCATACAACTGCAAACGTTTGAGCTGGATAGTATTCAGCCGAAGGTAGGGGGTGCTCTTGCAATAAAACTTGCGCTGCGCTCCACCCACGACAAACCGCAAACCCTGGTAGTGGATTACGCTATTTATTTTCGTCGCGCCAACGGTGAATTGACGGCCAAGGTTTTTAAATGGAAAAACTGTCAGATCGCGCCGGGGCAAAACCTACACCTGATAAAAAATCACTCACTGAAAAAAATCACAACCCGCACTTATTACCCTGGTCTGCATAAAGTTGCGCTGCAAATCAATGGCGCGCTGATGCAGACGCTGGATTTTGAGTTGTGTGAGTAAGTCCGCTTAACGCGTATTTGCAAACTCCATCACGAGGATGTTTAAGGTCGTATTCAGATTTGCGGCGTTACTCTGCGCCAAAACACAAAAACAGCAAACCCAAAAAACACAAAAAAGGGGTGACACACATGAACCGGGTGTTTTCTAAACATTTATGCACAGGTATGGGGTTGGTGGTGATGGCGGCGATAGCGCAAAACGCGTCCGCCTGGAATGAAGATCGCGACAGGGATAATTGGCAACATCAACATCAACATCAACAACACCAGCACCAGCACAGTCAACACAACCGACAACACCAACAACACGAACAAATTCGGCATGAGCGCGAGGCACTGAATCGCGAACGCGAACAGATGCATCGCGAATTTGATCGGATGAACCGGGAGCTGGACCATCGCAACCGGGAAATAGATCAGTGGCAGAACAGCGGCCATCATCACAATCACCAGGAGCGCGCCCACTTTGCCAACGAACGGCGGGCGGAGCTGAATCGGGAGCGCGACCGACTCAATCGTGAGCGCGATCGTATGAATCGAGAGTTTGATCAACGCAATCGCGAGTTGGACCGGCGGCAACAATTGGCGGACAACGGCCGCGACCAACGCCGCGACTGGCAACAGGATCGTCAGCACGATGGTTGGGACAATGATCAATATCTTTGGACCGACGGCAGCTGTTTCGCGGTGGATTATCAAAACGGTCGCAAAGTGCTGCGTGAAGTGTCGCGGAAAAAATGCCGCGGTTGATCTCGTTATAAGGTGGATTTTTTTGCGACCAATCCGTCTTAAAGTTTGCGCCGGCACCGACGAGTGACCCGGCGCCGCTAAAGGTCGGTGACTAGACTTCTCTTAGCGCCACTCCGTTTCAACCCAATTCTTGTTACCCCTTGGCGCTCAGGCTGTAAGCCGGGAGGCATGCGAATGTTGATCAACTCCGCTATGAACGAAGGGCTGGCGGGTATGCAGCAGAGTCAGAAAAAGATGCTGCAGGCCGCTCAAGACATTGCCCGTGCCGGATTGCCCACGGATACCACGGTGCCCAACCCCACCGCGACCGGCGCCGCACCGCGCACCAATGCCGGCACTGCCGCGACTGATCTCAACGCCGCCAATACCGTCGAAGCGGTGGGCGCTGATGTACGCTCNNGCCAGGGTGACTATGCCCAGAGCCAAGGCGACCTAGTGACTCCTTTAATTGAGCAGAGCCGACAGCAATTGATCTTCGATGCATCTGCAAACGTGGTCAGCGCCGCCAATCAAACCCTCGGCCGGCTGATCGACGACCTTTCATGAACTTAGCGCCGACCGGCGTTTCATGAATATCTCTAGCCGCTATTACCCCTCATCCTTTACCCCACAACCTGGGGTTTCATCACGTCCAGGCCATACACCTGGACGCGACCCTGCGCATCCGGTTTCAACGGATTCTCCCTCCGCCGCCAATGCGGGACCGCCGGGCGCGCAATTTAGGTCTCCGTTATCACCAGTGAAAGAAGCATCGGCCACCACGCGTGCGGATTTCCACCAAACCCGGGCCGACGCGGAGAAGGCGGTGGAGAACCAGCGCCGGGCGCGGGAAGAACAGTTGATTCAGAGTGAAATCAAAATGCTGGCCGCTCGCGACCGCGAGGTGCGTACTCATGAGCAGGCCCACATGGCGGCGGGCGGGCAGTACGCCGGCGCTGCGACCTATCAATATCAGCGCGGCCCCAATGGAGTGAATTACGCCGTCGGTGGCGAGGTGCCGATCAGTACATCGAAAGAAGCCACGCCGGAAGCCACCTTACGTAAAGCGCAGATTATTCGTCGCGCGGCTCTGGCGCCGGCGGAACCTTCTCCTCAGGATCGCAAAGTCGCTGCTATGGCGATGCAGATGGAAAGTGCAGCCCGAACGGAAATCGCCCGTGAGCGCAAATCGCATGCTGAAGAAGCGGATGCGCCATCCACCGATACAGACTCTGCGGCGAGGAAACCCGAAGAATCGGACGCAAAGTCCGCTTTATCCCCGCCGGAGAATTCCTCCGCAAATCCAGATCAAACCATCAACGACCGATTACAGCGTATTTATCGACTGGGTGATAGCGACCGTCGGGAGCCGGGCACTCTGCTTAGTCTAAGGGCTTGATCCCACTGTTTAACCTTAAGGGCTTGACCCCGGTCGCGGATTGGCATCGGTGGCATAATGCCGCGATCTTTTATTACCGAAAGTGAATGCGTTAGCAGTCGTCTTTTTGTTTTGGGCGAAAAAATCGAGCGTTTGAACTAAGTTTAAGTTATTGACGCGCGTTCTCTTATGCTGGAGCTGACTTAGCGTTCAACCAACATTCCCCTACTGGCTTCCACTGGAGGTTTTGCATGGCCGATTATCGTGTACCTCTGCAAGACATGCGGTTCGTCTTGTTCGATGTGCTTCAATCCCCCCGACTTTGGCAATCGTTGAAGGGTCTTGGTGAGGTGGATGCGGATACGGCCGCCGCGGTGATCGAGGAGGCGGCAAAAATCTGTGAGCAGGTCATTGCGCCGTTAAATCGGGAGGCGGATGAGGTGGGTTGCCAGTGGGCTGACGGGGAGGTTACGTCTCCGCCAGGTTTTCGCGAAGCTTATCAGGTGTTTAACGAGGGTGGTTGGGGTGGCCTTGGCGGCAACTCGGCTTATGGCGGCATGGGCATGCCGAAATCGTTGGTTTCGGCGGTTGAGGAAATGCTCCAGGGTGCTTGCATGTCCTTTGGTCTGGCGCCGATGCTCACGGCGGGGGCATGTCTGGCGCTGGACGCCCACGGCAGCGACCAGCTCAAGGCGCTTTATTTGCCCAAAATGTACAGCGGCGAGTGGTCTGGCTCCATGGATCTCACCGAACCGCACGCGGGTACCGATCTCGGCATGATTCGCACTCGCGCAGAACCCCAGGCCGATGGCAGTTATCGCGTCAATGGCACCAAGATTTTTATCACGTGGGGTGAGCACGATATGGCGGAAAACATCATCCACTTAGTGCTCGCCAAATTGCCGGACGCACCCGCCGGCACCCGCGGAATATCCCTCTTTCTCGTACCCAAATTTATTCCCGCCGCCGACGGTAGCCTCGGCGCGCGCAATGCGTTTTCATGCGGTGCGTTGGAGAAAAAGATGGGCATTAAAGGATCCGCCACCTGCGTGATGAATTTTGATGGCGCCCAGGGCTGGTTGGTGGGCGAGGTGAACCAGGGGCTCGCTTGTATGTTCACCATGATGAACTACGAGCGGGTGGTGGTAGGTATTCAGGCGCTGGGCACTGCTCAGTGGGCCTATCAAAATGCTGTGGCTTATGCGCGGGAGCGGGTGCAGAGTCGCAGCCCCACTGGTCCACAAAACCCCGAGCAGGAAGCGGATCCGCTATTGGTCCATCCAGACGTGCGCCGTATGTTGTTAACCGCCAAGGCCTATAACGAGGGAGGTCGGGCTTTTTACGTTTATGTCGCGCAATGGCTGGATACCGCTAAATATACCGATGACGCCGACTTGCGCACGCGGGCACAAAATCGGGTCGCATTGCTGACGCCGGTGGCTAAAGCGTTTATCAGTGATACGGCATTTGAATCGGCGGTGGCCTGTCAGCAAGTGTTTGGCGGGCACGGTTATATTCGCGAGTGGGGGCAGGAGCAGTTCGTGCGCGACATTCGCATCACCCAGATTTACGAGGGCACCAACGGTATTCAAGCCATGGATTTAATGGGGCGCAAAACCGTTGCCGCCGACGGCGCGCTGCTGGCGGAATATCTGACGGAAATTCGCGACTTTATTACCGCCGATGCCACGGCGCTTGCGCAACTGTCTCTGGCGGATTCGTTAAATGCAGCTGTAAATACTCTCGATGACATAACCCGCGATTTGATTGCGCGCGCTGCGATTAATCCCTGCGATATAGGTGCGGCGGCGGTGGAATATCTGCACGTGCTCGGGCATGTCAGCTACGCCTATCTGTGGGCGAAAATGGCGTGTACAGCCAAGGCGGGGGAGGCGAGTGTCTTTCTCGATAGCAAAATTAAAACGGCGCAGTTCTATTTTGCTCACCTGTTGCCGCGTATCGAAGGTCTCACCGCCAGCTTGAAGCAGGGCAGTGGGACCTTAATGGCGTTAGCAGACGAGCAATTTTAGTAGTGGATGGTATCGCCAATATTGTCCAGCGCTTCGTCTTCAAAGAAGTCGCTGGGCAAGGCGTTGGTGTCGGTGGTTCTGATAAGGTTTTCCAGGTATTCACTGTAGCGTGGTGAATAAATGCGTAAATTCGAACGGTCGGTTTGATACAGGTCGATGCGGTACACGGGCGGGTCTTCGCCATCCTCGCAAATCAGAAAATCAAATACCGATTCCCAGTTGGCGATCAGCAAAGTGCCCGGAGGCAGGTGGAACGGCAGTGCACTCGCCGCAGCCAGACAGTCGAACTGATCGCGAATCTCTTTCAGGTCGTCAAAATAAATCGCCATCCAGGGAGACAGGAAACCGGCAGAGCGGCCGAAACTGCGAAGAAATTGGCGGTAACAGGCAGGAAAGCTCAAGCCGAAATAATTTTCCAAGGACTGGATTTCGGCGTCGCTGACACCGACCAGCTCCGACTTGTTTGCAACGCCCCGATTCTCCATCAAACAGGTCAGGTGGCTGACATCAATCATCGTGGTAGCTTCTTCTCAAAGGTTTGATTGTCATCCGGTGGGACCGCGCTGCGCGTGCCGGAATCTCGCAAAAAACCTGTTCTTCGTCGTGCTCTTTTTTTATTCCTACCGACTTTTCAATCCGCTTTTGGGCAAAGGCCGGAATTGAATACTTCGTCGCTGGTGAGTCTGCACATCTGTTGAGTATTGCAGTAAATACCCGGAGTGCAACTTTTGGCCTGACCAAGGATGAATGCCGGTGGTGAGGTTTTTCCCGAGCTGGAGAAAACATCGATGATGCTGCGCAGTTTAATGGAAGGCGGTCGAACAAAAAAAGGTCAATCGTCGGCTACAAAAATATCGGACAAATTGCTGGCGCAGCGACTCACGGCATGGGCAGCGATGCGGGAACGATGCTTGCGCCCGGTCCTAATGGCAATCCCAGCAAGACCCAAAACGCCAGCAGCGCGGACCAAACCAGTAAAAAGGTGAGGCTATAAGGCAGCATCATGGCGATGAGCGAACCGACACCTATGTCTTTTTGGTAGCGTTGCGCGAACGCCACCACCACACCAAAATACGGCATCAACGGCGTGATGATGTTGGTGCTGCTGTCGCCAATGCGGTAAGCCACCTGGGTCGCCTCGGGTGACAAACCGGCGAGCAACAACATAGGTACAAATACGGGTGCCAACAGCGCCCATTTTGCCGACGCGCTGCCGATAAACAAGTTAACGAACGCCGTTAATAAAACCATCAGTAATAGAGTGACGGTGAGCGGCAGTGCCAGTTGCTGCAACAAACCCGCACCGCTGATGGCGACAATAGTGCCCAAGTTACTCCAGGCAAAATAATTAACGAATTGAGCGGCAAAAAACATCAGCACCAGGTAGCCTGCCATGGTGGCCATGTGTTGCTCCATGCCATCGACGAATTCGCCCCAGTGACGATATCGGCCGCTAAGCTTGCCGAAGAGTATTCCGGTGAGCGCGGCGTAAACGGACACTACCGTCACAATGCCGGTCATAAACGGAGACTGCAGAACGCCGCCGCTTTCGCCGCGCAAGAATCCGTCCGGCGGCAACAGGCCAAACACTAGAAAAGCGATAAATGCTGCGGTGAATAACACGACTCCCGCGAGTCCTCGCGCTTCGGCTTCGCTCAAGGACCTTTGAAGTTCGGCGTCCTTTTCGAGGGATGTTGCGCCATACTCTGGGAAGCGTGGCGCAACGAGACGTTGGGTGACCCAGGTTCCGGCGAGGGCGATTACGAATGTGGAGGCGGCCATAAAATAGTAGTTTGCCGCCGCGTTTATTTGGTAGCCCGGGGCCACCAGTTGCGCCGCCTCGCTGCTGAGGCCGGCGAGTAAAGCGTCGGTGGGGGTGATTAACAGGTTCGCACTGAATCCGCCGGAGACGCCGGCAAAAGCGGCCGCTATGCCCACTAATGGGTGGCGGCCGGCAGCGCGGAAAATAATGGCGGCAAGCGGCACCAGAATGACATAACCCGTGTCCTGAGCGATGCTGGATAATACGCCGCACAGCACCACAAAGAACGTCAGCAGGCGCGCCGGGGCTTTTAACACGGTAGCGCGCAGGACTGCGCCTAAAAGGCCGGAATGTTCAGCCACGGCGATGCCGAGAATGGCCACCAGCACCGTGCCCACTGGCGCGAATTGGGTAAAGTTGCTGACGGTGCTGGTGAGCATGCGGACCAGTCCATCGCGGCTGAGTAAGTTGACTGCCGGCACAATCTCACCGGTGACTGGGTGAACTGCGGTTATCGCCAACCAATGTGCGCCAGCGGACAGCGCGAGTACCGCTGCGGTGAGGTATATAAAGAGCAGCGTAGGGGACGGTAGGCGGTTACCGGCACGCTCGATGCGGTTCAGTAGGTTCTGCAGAGACATGAGCTGTCCTGTGGCGGGGGTTTTGGCGGGACTGTAGGCGCATGCCTGGGGCAATGCAAGCTGGCTGAGAATGCGCAAGCACAAGGCTGGTANNCGGTGAACGCATCGGCATACACACAGGGCAAGCTGGCCGGTGAATGTACTGGCACAGGAAATACAACAAGCGCCATTAAGGCGCATCTAATCAAGGCGATACATGGGCGTTATCACAACGGAGGTCTGGAAAACTTCAGCACAGCGGGTGGGTGCGGTAAAGGCGTTTTATTTCCGCTGCGTCAAAACATTTGCCGCTGTTGGGCTGAGCCTGCTATCACCTTTGCTGGGCGCCGACGAGCTACCCGCCGATGCCTGTTCTGGGCCCGAGCCTGCTCTGGTATCCGCCGCCGAAGATTACCGGCAGCACGAAGGCAAAACCATCTCCGCCATTCGCTTTCGCACGCTTGATGTTTTTGATACCAGCGATCCGCGGGAAGACAACGGCATTTACCGGTTTTTCAACTGGCTGCATATCGATACCCGGCCACGGGTAATTGAATCCCAGTTGTTATTTCAACCCGGCCAAGCCGTGGATGCGGACCGTCTGGCGGAGTCCGAGCGCTTGTTGCGCACTCGGCCTTATCTGGGCAATGCCTATGTGCAAGTTGACGCGGTTTGCGGTGACCGGGTAGCGCTGCTGGTGGTCACCAGGGATATTTGGACTCTCGATCCTGAGGTTTCCGTGGGGCGGGAGGGCGGTGAAAATAAACACGGGTTTGGTTTCAGCGAGGAAAACCTATTTGGCAGCGGCACCACTTTGACGATCGGTTATGACAAGGACCGGGACCGATCCAGCACCTCTGTCGGACTTTATAGCCCCCATCTTTTTAACACCCGATTGGAAACAGAGCTCGGCTTCGCCGATACGAGTGATGGGCAGCAGACCCATATCTCGGTGGAGCAGCCGTTTTATTCCGTGCAGACCCCATGGGCGGCAGGTACGCGAAACTGGGATGTGACCCAAGACGAGATCATCCGCTACCGCGACGAGGACATTAATAAGTACAAGCACGCCGCTGAATTCCATGAAGTCTCCGCCGCCTGGGCATTTGATCGCAGTCGCGCGCGGGCGCACCGGCTAGGGGTGGGGGTCACGCAGGACAGGCATATCTTCCGCGCCACCGAAGAGACCGTAACAGCCATGCCGGTGGATGAGAATTTGGTGTATCCCTGGGTGCAATACCATTATCTGGAGAATCAGTTTGCGGTTTATCGCAATCTTTATCTGCTGCACCAAACCGAGGATATTGCCACTGGTGCAGATGCGTGGGTGCGTCTGGGCTATGGTGGCGGCTCCCTCGGCAACGATCACGACTTTGTGCGATATGAAGCTGCCTACACTGACCTTTTAGGTTTGGGGCAGCACCACTTAATGCAATTTTCATCCTACCTGTCGGGGCGTCACTATCGCGACAACGAGCTGCCGAACGAGCGGGTTTGGGGTGGCGACCTTGGCTATCACTATCTAATGGGTGACAAACATCGTTGGTATGTTCAGTTGCGGTACGACCAAGGACATCAGCTGGCCCAGCACCGCGAACTGACGATCGGTGGTGGTCACGATATGCGAGGTTATCCGACGGAATATCAACGCGGCGACAAACGTTACGTGTTCCGGGTAGAGCGCCGTTATATATCCGATCTGCACTTGTTCAATCTGTTGCGTCTGGGTGGGGTGATGTATGTGGATGCGGGGCGCACCTGGGGCGCGGGTTATCCTCAAGCCACGCATTTGAGTAATGTCGGTTTGGGCTTGCGCTTGAGTTCGAGTAAAGCGAAAACCGGCAAGGTTCTGCATCTCGACTTGGCTTTTCCAATGGCGGACAAACAATACGTCGACAGCTTTCAATGGGTGATAACCGCCTCCTCTCAGCTCTGACCAGAACCAGCGTTTGCTCCATCTTTCCGCGTGGAATCCATTCTCGGCCGGTCTGGTCGAGCACATATAAATCGGTGATTTATCACCGGTACCGCACTAAACTGGCGCCCTTTGCCCAGACGGGTCTCTATTTCGTCTTAACACGAGGTCATTGAACATGCCGTCATTTGACATAGTTTCTGAAGTGGATATGCAGGAAGTGCGCAACGCCGTGGAAAATGCCCAGCGCGAGTTGGAAACCCGCTTTGATTTTCGCGGGGTGGAAGCCACGTTTGAATGGACCAAGGAAGAGACCAAATTGACCGCTGAAGCGGATTTTCAACTGCAGCAAATGGTTGACATGCTGCGCAACAAACTCATCAAGCGCAACATTGATGTAGACACCATGGATGTGGGCGACGTAGTGCACTCCGGCAAAACTTACAGCATCGCCGTGAAGTTTAAAGAAGGCATAGAGCAGGATGTGGCGAAAAAGCTCATCAAGCTGATTAAAGACAGCAAGGTCAAAGTGCAGTCGGCGATTCAGGCGGATCAAGTGCGGGTTACCGGCAAAAGCCGCGACGATCTGCAAGCGGTGATCGCCCTGGTGCGTAAAGCGGAACTCGGCCAGCCTTTCCAGTTCACCAACTTCCGCGATTGAGCGGCTAATTGGCCTCGGCGTCTATAGCGCGCTCCACTTCGCTTTCACTCAATTATTTTCCAGGTAGCCGCCGGCGATTAAAGCGCGGCGCGCGCTACTGGCGTGGTTCATAAGGGCCGTCCTGCCGGGTATTTTTTGATGAAGACGCTGCTGCTTTCCCCATATGACGCACCGAGCCACGCATATTGGCGCACGGGGCTCTGCCGACATTTGGATGACTGGCAGTGGACGTGTCTGACCTTGCCGGCGCGGTATTTCAGTTGGCGGGTGCGGGGGAACAGTTTGACCTGGAGCTTTGATCAGCGTGCCGTTTTGGCGGCGCCTTACGATCTGGTGATTGCCACTTCCATGACTGATCTGGCAACGCTGCGCGGACTGGTGCCGCGCTTGGCCCAGGTGCCGACCATTCTTTATTTCCACGAAAACCAATTTGCCTATCCCGCTTCGATGCACCAGCGCGTTGGTGTGGAGCCGCAGATGGTGAGTTTGTATGCGGCGCTGGCGGCGGATTGTTTGCTGTTCAATAGCCACTACAACCGGACGACGTTTCTCGCCGGCGTCGCCGCGCTGCTGAAGAAACTGCCGGACGCGGTGCCGCTGGGGGTGGTAGAGCGGTTGGCGGTAAAAGCGCAAGTGTTGCCTGTACCGCTGGAGCACCCGAAAACGTGCACGGCACTGCGGAGTCCAGGGCCGCTCCAAGTGGTCTGGAATCATCGTTGGGAGTATGACAAGGGGCCGGAGTTGTTACTCGCGGCCATCGGCGAGCTGCCGGCGGACCTGTCTCTGCAATTTCACGTCATCGGACAGCAGTTCCGTCGTCGACCTGCGGAGTTCGATCAGATCCGGCAAACGTTGGAGCAGCGGGGATGGTTGGGGCGCTGGGGATACGTCGAAAGCACCGACGAGTACCGCACTCTGCTGCGCGAGGCTCACGTGGTGTTGTCTAC
>DJFQ01000161.1:44737-47390 GCA_002432095.1 Marinagarivorans sp. UBA5868
GGGGAAACCAAGTCCCTGTGCGACCGTCTATGCGCTCTTGCGGAAAATCGAGCGAGTTCAGAGGGGCTAGATAGTCTTAAGGCGCCTGATATATCCGCGCTTTCCTGGAAACAACTGGAATCGGTTTATCGAACGACGCTTATAAAAGTGGCGGAGGCTGGCGCCGGTGGTTGTTAGCGCGGGCGCCCTGACCGCTGGCGTGGCGACTGGGGTGGTTATTTGCTACATTTTGCGCCGGTTGACGATAAGCCTGCCAACGAATTCACATAAATAATGAAGGTTGAAAAAATGAAAAACTGTTTACCCTGGCTGATGAAAGGGCTGGCCATCCTCGCGCTGCCGTTTCTGATGTCCGCTTGCGCCACCACCAATTCCTCTGCTCAACAGGCTCCCGGACAGAACCACGGGTTTACCGCTAAGCAGAGTTCTGTTGATGAGTGGTGGAATATTCCGTACCCGCGCTCATTTGATCCGGCGACTCTTACCGTTCAACAAGAGTTCATCAAAGTACAGGGCAATGGTTTTGTCACCGAATCCGGCAAGCCGTTCATTTTCCGCGGCGTGAATATCGCGGACCCCGGAAAATTAATCATGCAGAAAAAGTGGAATAAAGCGCTTTTTGAAGAGGTGCACAGCTGGGGCGCAAACACTATTCGTCTGCCAATTCACCCATTGTCCTGGCGCAAGAACGGCAGTGAATGGTTTTTTGCGCGTATTGATGAGTCGGTGCGATGGGCCAACAGCCTAAATATGTACCTCATCATTGACTGGCATTCCATTGGTAATTTGGAAGCCGAGATGTATCAGCATGTGATGTATGAAACCACGCAAAAAGAAACCGCGGAGTTTTGGCGACAAATTGCATTGCGTTACCGCAATGTTCCCACAGTTGCCGTGTACGAAATTTTTAACGAGCCTACGCATAATTATATTGGCACCGGGGATTATTCCCTCGGCAAAGCCAGCTGGCAAAGCTGGCGCAATTTGTTGGAGGACTATATTGACCTGATCTATGTCTACAATAAAAAAGCCATTCCGCTGGTGGCCGGCTATAACTGGGCATATGACCTGACACCTGTAGCCAGCGCGCCGGTGCGCCGCAAAGGTGTGGCCTATGCCATTCACCCCTATCCGCAAAAAGCCAAGCCGATCAATCCGAGCCGCGAAAGTTTTTTTGCCATGTGGGAAAAAACCTGGGGTTTTGTCGCGGATAAATATCCGATGATCGCGACGGAACTGGGTTGGTCAAAAGAGACGGATTACGGCGCACATGTTCCCGTCATCAATAACGATGGCACTTATGGGCCGAATATCGTCGAATTTATGAAGAAAAAAGGAATTTCCTATACCGTTTGGGTTTTTGATGCGGAGTGGTCGCCGGTGATGATCAAAGATTGGAAATTTACTCCATCCGAGCAGGGAGAATTTTTCAAACAAGAGATGCTCAAGGAACGCGCTCGCAAACAACAGGGCAACTAGTTAGTTTTAAATCTGCAATAAAAAACCGGCGCAATTGCGCCGGTTTTGTTTTTTTGAGACTTGAATTACAGCGCTTTTAAAGCGGCGTCGTAATTTGGTTCCTCGGTGGTTTCTTTAACTTGTTCGGTGTAAAGCACTTTGCCGCTTTCATCGATCACCACAACGGAGCGCGAGTACAGGCCTTTTAACGGACCGCTGCTGAACGTTAGCCCATAGTCTTTACCAAAGCTGGAGCGAAAGCCGGAAGCCGCGGCCACCTTGTCGATTCCCTCGGCACCGCAAAAGCGACCGAGCGCAAATGGCAGGTCCATGGAGATACACAGCACTTCGGTATTCTCAAGTTCTGTCGCTTTTTGGTTGAAGGTGCGCACAGACATGGCGCAGGTTCCGGTGTCGATGGAGGGGAAAATATTCAACACCAGTTTTTTGCCTTGATAATCCTTGAGAGATACTTCGGACAAGTCGGGTTTAACCAGAGTGAACGCCGGAGCTGACGAGCCAACTTTCGGCAGATCACCGACGGTCTCCAGAGCATTACCTTTGAGGGTGACAGTTGCCATACAAATCTCCTAATCGGTGGGAACAAGGAAGGGTGGTGGGCGTGACGGCACACAGCGTTTCGCCCGTATTTTAATGTGGAGCGTGGCTAAGATACGCGCATTACCTAGTCAATTCCAGTGCGGTAAAAAACAGATCAGGCAACCTTCCGTCGCATTAATTGCAACATGCGCACGGCAACGTCACCAGTTTTGGATGATGTCCTTAACGAGCCGCCCCGATTCGGTTAAATCCTTTTTTGTCCATGGGCCGGCGGGATTCGTGCCGGGTTTAAATACCGAGGCGCTTTCGGCTTTGCTGTTGAACGCCCAGTTACAATGTGAAAGGTTATGTTTACGCAGAAACTCCATCCACAGGCGTGTTTCTGCTTTGTCGACTTCACCATCGCCATCTGCATCCACGCTTCCCCATTCGGTGACCATTAACGCCAGTCCTTTATTCAGAGCGTATTCTGCCTTGTCGCGCAATTTCTGTTTATGTGTGCCGGCGTAGAAGTGCAATGAGTAGGCGATATTGGTGAAGCCGGTAATTGGATCATCGGCCGCCTTATCCACGTCCTGTGACCAACTCTGCGTGCCAACCACAATAATGTTGTCCGGGTCGATCTCGCGAATGG
>DJFQ01000161.1:47403-50359 GCA_002432095.1 Marinagarivorans sp. UBA5868
TCGTTATAGATCTCGTATATGACATTTGGGTGTTGGCCATAGGCGCTGGCCATTTCGCGAAAAAATCGTTTGGCTTCTTCCGGGTGATCCTCGGCGTTGTGACTGTGCCAGTCAATAATCACATAAAGCCCTTCGGTCACGGCTGCTTCAATAACAGGTTTGATTTTCGCCATGCGACCATTCCAATCGTGTAGCAGACCGCCGTTGTCTTCCACCCCCATGGCCGCACGAATGATGCTGGCGTTCCATTCGTTTTTAACATAGGCAACGGTGCCTGGATGAAAAAACTTGTCGCCATTCCAGCCTTTATTGCCCCAGAACAGGCTCGGGCCCGCCAACGAAACGGGCTTTTGTTGTTGATCAACAATGCGATTGCCGCGAACGCTCAACTGGCCGTGTTCCGCCACTGGTGTGGGTTGAGCGCTGGGAGAGGAACACGCTGCGCTTATTGCCACCAGTGCGATCACCATTAAAAAAGGGGCGCATGCCCTGCACCACACACTGCGAAGTGACAAAAACCTGGGCGACATTCAAACGTCCTTAGATGATTAAAATAAGCGTGTGATGAAAAGTGCTTGAGCGAAATAAAACAGCTTGCAACGCCGTCGGCTGAAAAGAGTCAGCAGGCTTTATCGAGATGCCACACCTCGTCGTGGCAGCGGTTCAGGCGCGGATACAGATCGAGCAGAATGGATTTCAGCATAGTGGATTTTATGTTTTGCAGTGCTTTTTGCATGGCTTTGAGCGTCTCGTCTTCCACCACTTCGAGCTGTTTAATCAACGTTTTATCTTTATCGATATTCAAGCCAAATAAAATATCCGGATACATTTTATGCAGCACGCTGCCGAAGGTATGGCCCAGTTCGGGGCTGCCTTCTTCCTTCACCATGTAAGGTTGCAGATACGACAGCGCGGCGACGCGCGCGCGGACAACGCGCTCGAAAATCCTTTGATGCTCGGGGGATTCAGTTTTTTCCACCGCGGCGCGGTAAAACTCCACACCGTCATTTAACGTTTGAATGAGTTCTCGTAATGTTTCTATATCGTCGACGGACATGACGACCTCCCATGTGCGGGTGATGAATCGTGTAAAGCCGGGCGATGTCTGCCCCGGTGCAGCGGCCATAGGCCGCGTGCATAACAAAGTCCGTTAATTGAAATAAGTATAGATGATTTGATTTCGTTGTTTTTTTGAGGACAAATTATTTACGAAGTTCATACCCGCCGGTTATAAGAAGCCGCTATAACCAGCGGCTTACGAGCGATTATCGTGCATCCAGCCCGGTAATAATGTATAGGGGTCAATATCCAGAACTTTATTGAAAGGGACACCCGCTTTATCCAGTCGGCGATATAAGCTGCGATTGTTCACCGCGTCGAAAACTTCAATGCAACTGCCCACGTATTCCCCGTTGATGAAAATTTGCGGCAGGGTGCTGCAACCGGTATGCGCCACTAGGGTTGCTTTTAATTTGCCGCCCAGCTCGCAGGGCTGATAAGACGCAGAATCCAGGTCGACCGAATGAAATTGGATGGACAGCTTTTTAAATAATTTGCGCACCGACCAACAAAACTCGCACCACTCCAGGCCAAACATCACCACAGGGTAGCGCGGGTTGCCAATAAACTGCTGCAGCATCTGCAAAGTGATTTCGCTGATTAATGGCTCCTGCTCATCCACCTCCATTACCGGTAGCGGAGTTGGGGGTGCGTCAAAGCGGAAGTTGGTCGTGGAATCCGAAATTGCCTGCTCGTCAGCGTCCATTTCTGCGCTGATGGGATCAAACAGCGGTGTCGTCAGATAACGCTCTGCAGTGTCCGGTAGCATGCACAAAATATTGCTGCCTGGCTCCGCATCGCTGGCAATTTGTAATGCACCGGCGAGCGTCGCACCGCCGCTGATGCCTGTGAGAATACCTTCCATGCGTGCAAGGTCGCGACACACTTGAATCGCCCGATTGCCATCCACCGGTAACAGCCTGTCGATACAGCCTTCCCTCTGGGCGTCTTCGGTTAGACGGGAAACAAAATCCGGTGTCCACCCCTGCATAAGGTGAGGTTGGTAGTGGCTATGGCTATTAGGAGGACTGGTAAAGCGGGGGCGGTCGCCATCGCTGCTGGCCAGAAGTTGGGCGTTGTTGGGCTCGCACACGACGATTCGGGTTTTCGGGCTGTGGAGTTTCAGCATCTGGGCAACACCTTTAAGTGTTCCACCCGAGCCGTAACCGGTTACCCAGTAATCCAATGGCGTTTCGCTAAAATCGTGCAGAATTTCCTTTGCCGTAGTGCGAGCGTGGATATTGGCATTGGCGTCGTTATCGAACTGGTGACAATAAAACCAGCCGTGCCGCTCCGCCAGTTCCTGCGCTTTGGCCAACGCGCCTGAGCCCTTGTATCCCGCTGGTGTAAGAACCACGCGAGCACCAAAAAAACGGATTAATTTCCGCCGCTCAACACTGAAGTTCTCTGGCATAACCACCACCAGGGGATAGCCCTTTTGCGCGCACACCATCGCCAGTCCTATGCCGGCGTTGCCGCTGGTGGCCTCCACTACGGTTTGCCCTGGGCGAAGTGCGCCGGTCTTCTCCGCGTGCTCGATAATTCCCAGTGCGGCCCGATCTTTCACGGAAGAGGTGGGGTTAAATGCCTCAAGTTTGACGAACAAGTTGATATGTTGCGGACCGATTTTCTGCAAACGAACGCAGGGAGTATTGCCGATAGTGTCGAGAATCGATGTGTGGCGCATGACATACCGCTCTGAAGGGAAGGCGTGGGATACAGGCGGGTTAGTACGGCAGGCTCTTACCCGAGGTCGGACTGTTACAGGCCGAAATTGGCGCAAGGGTAAATGTGGAGCGGTTCACTGGCAAGCGCGGCCTGAAATTTCGCTTAAAAAAGCGGGCGGGCCCGACAGATGGTTATGAAAGCCCAAAGAAATTACGGTGAACCTGTTAGC
>DJFQ01000161.1:50406-53540 GCA_002432095.1 Marinagarivorans sp. UBA5868
GGCAAAACTTTTTTCACTCACGATGGCCGATGACACATCGCTGTCGCACCAGCTCACCCCAGTCTGCAGGTCGCTCGGCTCGGGAAAGGTATCAAAAAACAAAGAATAGTCGCTGTTAGGCAGCAGCTGCTCAACAACCCATTGGGCGCGGGTTTTTACTTTCTCCACGCCCAACCGGTTGCGCATGCCCCAACCGAGAATATAGTCCTCGCAGTAGTAGGAGTTGGCGGCAGTAGTGAAGCCTACGTCGCGGTCCATATTGAAGTGAAACTTCATCATTGCCTCTTCGAACAGCATCGCCACATCTTCGTATTGGGAATAGTAGTTGTAGTCATCGTTAGCGCCGTCGGGGGCAAAATGGCTGCCCACTTCTGCGGCGCTTAATGCCCGGTAAGCGGTGGTCGCGTTTTCTCCGCCATAGAGAATACCCGCCAGATCAAACATCACTTGTGACTCGAGTTTGTAGAGAGACATAAGGCGGGTGGAGGGGAATTGGCTCTTCAGCGACCATGTAACATCTTCCACCCGTTGGGTACGATCAACGTCCAGGAAGCTGTCGGGGGGAAAAATGTCGGTAGCGTGGGCGAGTTCATGGAATAGCAGTTGGGCAGTATCCACCACAAGGTCTTCCACCGAACGAACGGTATCACGGGTGCCCGCAGGGCCGTTGACATAACGCCAAACCGGGCGATATGACATTTGGCGAATATATTCCCCGCGGAAATCTTCCTTGTCGCTGATTGTGGCTTCCTCTTCGAGTGTTAACCACAAGTGGTCTGGGTCCAGGTAAATAGCAGCGGTGCCGGGATTGTAGTAGGACGGCCGTATGTCATCGTCAACCACTACCACCGTGATGGAGCCGAACAGCAAAAGCAGATCATTTGGCATTTCATTGAGAACTTGCTCCAGCCGAGCGCCCATCCACGCGTGGGATACGACCACACGCGACATCACGTCTTCAACAGTCGGAGCACTGGTTTCCATACCTATTACGGGCAGGTCTTCGAGCGTACAGGATTGGCCCTCGGAAGCCATGGCGCAGTGCTTCAATATGCTCTCGTAAGTACTACCGCTCACATAGGGGCGAACGTTGTTAAGTCCTTCATCGACATAATAATGGTGTTTTTTCTTACCACCGCAGGCGATGAGAGACAGAACAAAGATTCCTAATAGCAGGCCATTGGCGCCACGCATATCAATATTCCTTCAGAAGCGATTGTTGCTGTGATCACGGCGCGCCGTAACCGGACGTGCCACCGTCAGGTGGTTAGGAAAATTGTAGCGGCAATCAAGACTGTGCGCTGGCACAAAACGAACGTTTTTTAGGATGCGTCACACGGGAAATAAATGAGAGGAAAAGCTGAATAGGCGCGGCGAAATGACCGCCGCGCCAGTATAGGTTACTGCTCATCAACCATAGTGGTGCGATCGGAGACATCAGCGCCGTTTTCTTTGCTGATGACGATTTCCACACGACGATTTTGCTGGCGACCGGCAGAGTTGTCGTTGCTCGCAACCGGATACTCCTCACCATAACCCTCGACCTGGACGCGTTGGGCGTCCACTCCGCTGGTTACCAGCAGCTCACGTACGGCCTGCGCACGGTCTTCAGATAACTGCTGGTTATAATCGTCACTGCCGCGACTATCGGTGAAACCCTCGATCAAGATCTTTCGTTCTGGATATTGATTGAGGAATTCCGCAACTTTTTCTACCGTGCGTTGCGAGCCTGTATGAAGCGTAGCTTTGTTGGTTTCAAACAAAACACTGCCCAGCGTCAGCACTAGCCCGCGTTCGGTATCTTCCGTTTGCAGATCGCTGACTTGTTGCTCCAGTTCTTGCGCACGTCCGGCCATAGAGGCGGCAAGGCTGCGCGCCCGAGCGGATTCCTGACGTTCGGCCTGTAACAGTATGTCCTTACGGCGCAATTCCGCAGAGCCGACGGTTGCTTCCGCTTGTTTTTGCGAGACATTGGCTCGGGCAATTTCAATTTGCCGTTCAGTCAAGTAGAGCTGGTGCTCATATTTCTCGTCAGAGACACCGTCCTCGGATAGGTTTTTTAATTTATCGAGCGACTCCTGGGCTTCCTGCACCGCGATAGGAGCATATTGTTTGCCGTCTGGTGTGGAATTCAGGTTATCGATTTCTTGTTGCAATGTCGAAATACGGCTGTTCTCTTCTGGTGTCGTGGCGCAACCTGCGAGCAAAATGGCTGGTGTCGTAATAAGGGCAGCTAATAGATTTCTCATAAAATTTCTCCGTCTAATTATTCATACGAATAAGAGTTGCTTTGGCTGTTGGGCGTCGCTTCGCGGCGCAACAAATCGAGATTTTTTTCGATTTCTTCTGCGGCCTTTTTCGCGTTACTGGCATTGGTTTGCGCTATCGCGAGTTCGGAATTAATCAGAGATTTTTCCAACAGTAGCCGCGCTTCTTCAAATTGCTCCTTCTGCATGGCTCTCTCGGCCTCGCTGAGATGTTGTTGCGCTTCACGCAGCACCAAGGGAGCGGCATCGTCTGCACCTACACTTTCAGCTTGTCTGACCCGCTCTTGCGCTTGGGTGACGAGGGTTGCGGGCGGCTGCACGGTGCTACAGGCAGCGATAAATACTAAAAAAAATGGGATAACAAATCGAAGGGAACGCGTTTTTTGACAGAGAAAAGTTTTCATCGGGTGTCTCCAGCTGTAATTCATACAGAAGCATTTGTAGTCTTTACAGTTTTTTGGTGAAAAATCACTATTTTTGTGTTTTGAACAACAAGCCGGAGCTTTTTTGCAACAAAGGTGCCACGCATCTGTTTTATTTTTGGTCCTGCTTTTAACCCTAATTTCGCCGCGGTGGATTTTCATTAAACCGGCGTTTACATTGATGATGCTTTGAAAATCTATAATTAACGGCCAACACAAGGGGAATTGACTTTATGAATGCGCTAAGAGACTGGTGGAATACGTCGGTTCAGATCAAAAAGATAGTAATAGGGATACTGCTCTTTGCTGTCTGTCCACATGGTAACGCTGTCGTCGTTCTGCAGTATCACCATGTAAGCGAGGACACGCCTCCGGCCACCAGTGTTTCTCCAGATCGTTTTGCTGAGCACATGACTTGGTTAGCCGATAACCAATATCGTGTTTT
>DJFQ01000161.1:53621-80671 GCA_002432095.1 Marinagarivorans sp. UBA5868
GTAACGATCGGCAATCACTCTGTCAGTCACGGCCATATGATCCGCTTGCAAGAAGGTGAAAAGCCGGCGGTGTGGCGGAAGCGCATGGAGCGAGAAATTGAGGATGCGCAAAAAAGAATTGATGAAGAAGTGGGGCGCCAACCCAAAATATTTGCCTATCCATTTGGTGAGCACAATCGCGACCTGGAGCAACTGACCGCGGATCTTGGGTATATCGCATTTGCACAACATTCCGGCCCTATTGCATCCTTTGATACCTTGCAGGCGCTGCCACGTTTTCCTTTCGGCGGAATTTATGGGGATTTAAAAGACTTTGCGCTTAAAGCGTCAAGTCTGCCCATGCCGCTACAGAGCGTAGCGGTGGTAAATAATAAACATCAACCTCTTTCGGATGCACTACTGCCGGACGGCACAGAGAAAGTGACGATGATCATCACTGCCGAGAAAGCGCTGCTCAATAAAATCTCTTGCTTTTACTCGGGGAAACCCGCAGCGGCGGAGGTGCGCGATGGGAAATTGTATGTGTCCAACAGCAGTACAATTCCAGCGGGCAGAAGCCGGTTTAACTGTACCGCGCCAGAAAAAGGACGATTTTATTGGTTGTCGAAAATGCTGATTAGCAAAAATGCGGACGGAAGTTGGTATAAGGAATAAGGCTTAAGGTCAGTGGAGAATGGGTTCTTGTTCAATCACGAAGTCCTCGGTCTTGGCGGTCGTCAGCAGCGTCAGACTGAGGGAGAGAAAGATAAACAGCACCCCGAACATTGCCGGCGCATGTAATACTCCACCGATAATGCCTACGATCAAGCCCACGGACATATGCGCCATGGTGGGCCTGACGTTAAAAATTTTGCGGCGTTTGCATTTTAAGGCGCAGAGTTTTTCTCCGTCGCGCCAAAAAACACAACGGGCCTGCCACTTCTGCAGGCTGGTGCTAAAGCACTGGATGCGGTAGTGATGGTTATTTTTTTCGAAGTTGACGGACTCAAGATATTTGAAATGATGATTCTTGACCACCAATTCATTGTTGAAATACACCCGCTCAAGCCCTGTCCATCCCGAGCCCCACGCACGAATGACATTGTCGCCGTCGTGAAACACATACCACATGCCTTTGCTCAAACTGGCGTTTGAAGTGGCTGGTAGATTTCGTTGGATGGGATGCATGGGAAAGTAACGGGTTAAATAGAAGCGCGTATTATAACGAAGAACCGAATCCGTAGAACCCGCAGGCTGGGAAAAAATGCCGATTAAAAGCCGATTATTTATAGCAAATCGGCTATGGGGCTTAGGTCTGGCCAGCTCTTAATAATTTAGCCGCCTCTTTGGCGAAATAGGTGAGAATGCCGTTGGCTCCGGCTCTTTTAATGCAAAGCAGCGATTCCAGCACAACGTCGTTCGACAGGTACCCATTTTGTATCGCGAGCTTATGCATGGCGTACTCGCCGCTCACCTGATAAACGAAGGTAGGCACACCAAAAGTCTGTTTGACGCGTTGAACAATATCCAGATACGGCATCCCTGGCTTCACCATCACCATGTCCGCGCCCTCCTGCAAATCCAAAGCAATCTCATGAAGTGCTTCGTCGCTGTTGGCGGGATCCATTTGATAATTGAATTTGTTGCCTTTGCCCAAATTGGCGGCGGAGCCTACAGCGTCGCGAAACGGCCCGTAATACGATGACGCGTATTTGGCCGAATATGCCATGATCTGAGTGTTGATCAAGCCGTGGCGGTCAAGCTCCTGACGTATGGCGCCAACACGCCCGTCCATCATGTCAGATGGAGCGATAACATCGGCTCCCGCCTGAGCGCAGACAACAGCTTGTTGACGCAATGCTTCCACCGTCGGGTCGTTTAGAACATAGCCGGTGTCATCAATAATTCCGTCCTGCCCATGGGTGGTGTAGGGGTCGAGGGCACCGTCGCAAATAACCCCCATTTCCGGAAAATTATCTTTGATTGCCTGAACCGCCCGCGGGACCAAGCCTGCCGGGTTGAACGCAGCCGCACCATCAGCGGTTTTCATCGACGCATCGATTTTAGGAAACAGTGCGACGGCGGAAACGCCGAGGGTCAGCAGTTCCTCCACTTCTTTTTTTAGTTCATCAATGGAGACTCGTTCGATACCTGGCATGGAGGTAATAGGCTCGCGCTGGCCATTCCCTTCGATAACGAACATCGGATAAATAAAATCGGCAGGTGATAATGAATTCTCCCTAACGAGGCGTCGGGAGAATTCACTGAAGCGGTTGCGGCGCATCCGCGTGGCCGGAAATCGGCGGTCACTGTAGGAAAAATTCATGGGGTCTCCTCTATTGCTGGAGCCAAAATGCCGCGCGGGTGCTGGCTGCAAGCATTTTGGAAGGCCCCGTACACTAGCTTAAGCTTCGGCAGGTGACAAGCCGGTGCTCGTTAACCAGTCCGCAGAGATCGCCTTCGGGCGATCAGCTGCAGGGTAAAAACGCGTCGGCGTGAATGTCCGCCATGGAGGCGCCGCTCAAAAAAATCTGTTTCTTCATTTTGCGCACAAAAGTGTCGCCGCCGCACAGATATATTTTTGTTCCTTTGGTGGAAGGGAATTGCTCTTTGACAAATTGATAGAGGTCCGTGTTGCCGATGTCATTCGGATAATTACTGAAAGACTGGCAGACGAAATTCACGTTAAGTTGTGGATAATCCCTTTGCAGATCAGCCAGTTCTCGACGCAGATAAAAGCCGTCGGGTTCGCGGGCGCCGAGGACCAATGAAATTTTGCCCTGGTGCCCTTGCAATAGAGCATCCCGGAGAATTCCGTACAGCGGTGCCAGCCCGGTGCCAATACCGATAAAAAGAAGAGGCCGGTGTGGATCGTCGGCGACATAAAAACAATTGCCGAGTGCGCCCTGAATATTCAGCTCTGCTCCAGGTTCCATGGCATCGGCTGCCCACCGGCTGAAGCGCCCATTGGGAATAATCTTAATGTGTAACTCGATAAAATCCTCTAGCTTTGGGATGCTTGCAATGGAGTAGCTGCGCACCAGTGGTTTTTCTGGGTCGCCGTGCCAGATATTTAAATATTGTCCTGGACGAAAATCCAAAACCTTTTCCAGGCGGACGCGCAACACCTGAGCGCTGAGGTTTTCTTTATCTTTGACCTTGGCCAAGGTTCGGCTTTTCCCTTGGTCGGTAAAGCCTATCGTCAATGGATTGCTGGGTTTACATTGGCAGCTCAAAAACAGCCCTTGCGCCTGTTGGGTGTTTTTTAGCCCCGCCTGTGAATTGCGTGGTAATTCCCCTTCCTGCGCCTGCATAACACAGGCTTGGCATGCGCCGGCGCGACAACCGTTGGGCACCTGGACGCCGTTGCGGATAAGTCCCTCAAGCACGGTCTCACCTTCCAGTAGGGAATAGGTGCTCTCTTCAAATGTAATGTCAGTCATTTTTCTTCGCCAATAGACACGTCCCTGTGATAGCTGGTGGACCCGTTAGCGATTTAATACGTCGTCTTTAACGCTGCCAGCGATCGCGGCAATTTCGTTAATGTCCGTTTGCGCTACTCCTAATTCCTGCAGCGTACCCGCAAGATTCTCAATCACCGCATCGAAATGTAGTTCCGTCAGCGCCATGTGTTTGTGGCCTTCACGCAGGTCTTTGCCGGAATATTGATTTGGTCCACCGAAAACCATCGTAAGAAATGCTTTTTGTTTTGCGGCCTGTGCATCCATATCGACCGTATCAAAAAAATGGGAAATGAGATCATCCGACAACACTTTGCGATAAAAAATATCCACGGCAGCTTCCACGGCGGCGGCACCGCCAATGCGTTCGTATAGGCTCATATGATGTTCCTGTTGGTTTGAATAAACAAAAATTCATCGCGTAGTGACGAAAACCAAAGCCTTCTCTTGCGGCGAGTAACACCAGGCACGCTTCACATCGAGTAACAACGGAGCGTGCCCCAGTGCCAATTAATGCCGATGTTAAGCATGGCGAGCCGCACTATGTTTTTGAGGTGCCGGGTTTCGATCACAACTTAAAGATATATTTAAAATGTATCTTTAGGTTACGCATCTCCTATGGTCTTGGCAACCGTTTAATGGAAGATATGTGGAGCGCATCTGTTGCGGCTTTTCGGCTGGTATGCAATCGCTATACACTGGCCGGCGGGTGAGGAAGGTTTTGACGATCAACCGATTGAAGCGTTTGTGGCCGGAGTGGCCAGGGCGCTGATGAGCATCTGGAGCAGCGCAGATATGTCCGCAAGCGATTCTGAATCTGAAGATCTTGGGCGCGATGAAACCGGTAAGAGTCTAGAAGCTGCCGGGCGCGAGCTTGTTCACGATGTGGCAACACCTCTCGCCACGATTCAGCTGAATCTCCAGGTGTTATCCAATTATCTGCCGAAATTGATGAGTCTATGCGACGACTCCGCAAGGACGCCACCGGGAATCAATGCCGATCATTTAAAAGCACTGGTGTCGCTGCCTGGTGCGCTCGATGCGGACATTCGCAAAATTCGCCATGCAGTGCAGTTATTCTCATCAGTCCTTGTACCCGGAAATCCGCTGTCTGTGCTGCCGACGCTGGGAATATCGGCTCGTCAGAATGTAGGAGCGATGAGGATTTTGCTGGTGGAAGACGAAGTGATTCACCAGGAGATTACCCTCAAGCAATTAGCGGGTCGTGGCGCAGTGGATGTGGTCGATACCGGTCAGGAGGCGCTGGAGTTGGTGGCGAAAGGACCTTACGACCTGGTGCTGCTGGATCTTATGTTGTCGGGGCAGGATGCCCGTAGTTTGGTGGGGGAATTACGAGCCGTCGCGAGGAATGAGCTGAAAATCATATTGGTATCCAATATGCCGTTATCCCGGGAGGAAGTGCGGCAGTTGAAAGCCGACGGAGCATTAGAAAAGCCTTTCCGCTTCGCCAGCATGCAGGTATTGCTGGAACACTTGGGTAAACCCGTTACGGTTTAAGCAGGGGATGGCACCGCAGCCGAGTTGAGTGGAAAACCGAAGGTAAAAGTGGTGCCTTGGCCAGCTTCACTGGTGACATGGATGGACGCGCTGTGTTCGTCGGCAATGCGTTTTATCGTTTGCAAACCAATGCCGCTACCGCCCTTTTTGGTGCTTTCCAGCCCGTCCCAGAGATTTGCCAACTGCGCGTCCGTCATGCCCACCCCACAGTCGGCAATTGCGACATGGATCCGCTTGTCATCCATCCAGGTACAAACTTCGATATTGGCGCCTTCTCCTGGTTTGGTTGCTTCGTAAGCGTTTTTGAGCACATTGATGAAGAGAATCTTCAGATCCTCCGCGTCGCCCTGGATCTCGGGAACAGCAGCAAACACAGTACGCAAATTCGGAATGGTACGGCCAAAAACAAGAGCGCAGTCGCCGAGCACCTGCTCAAGCGACAATTTTTCCACTTTAATCTTGCGCCCCCCGTTGAGTAGCCGCGCCATGGTGGTGATCAGATGTGATCCCCAGGCGACCTGCTCAAGGATGACCTGACGGCGCTTCTCTTCGTCATACAGATCATTGGATACCACGCCGTCGATGATGGAGAGTGGCGTCTTAATATCGTGGTGATAAAGATTCATGACGTTAAGCAGCGACAGCTTTTTCTTGGCTTCGGCCATTTCTCGGTGAAGTTTTTCCAGCATATTGATGCGCTGGAGCGTCTGCGCAAGTTCGCTCACCATCCACTCCATAAGGCGGATATCGTCGTAGCGGTAATACGAGGAAGAGGTGGGTCTGCCAATCAACACAATGGCGATCAGGGTACCCTCCCAAAACACCGGAAAGAAACAGGCCGCTGACAGCGACGCTAGTTTATGGCGTGTGTCCGCATGAGTCTCATCGGCCATTACGACTCCTTGGCGGCGATGAGCACTTTGGGCTAAAAACTCTCCGCCAAGGTGGACCGCTTTGTGTTGGCCTTCGGATGAGGTGGTGTTGACGGCGAAGTCGCCATGGGCACCCACGCGACACACATGGTATTCCTGAACGCGAAGAACGTTATAGAAAACGTAATTCAGCAACTGCGAAAGTTGATTCATGTCGTTGCAGCTACGTAGGTTGTCTCTCACCTCATCCACTACCTTTTGATAATCATAGGTTTGCGAGGCCAGCAGCCGTCTGGCGTTGGGCTCCAACCACTTGAGTAGGCGAGGGTAAAGCTCCAAGGTGAGCATAAACAGAACAAGAAGTAGGAGGAACTTGGTGGGTTCGCCCGTCATGCCAGAGAGTGTGGGGAGAGCTGCGAAATAAACACAAGCAAGAAACATGAGTAATAACAGGCGAGACACCGCCAAGCTCACGGCAAGCTTGAAGTCCATAAGGTGGTGGGCGACCGTTGAATAGAACAACAGCAACATAAAGATGACATTGGTGGATCCACCTATAAATTTTGACAAATAAAAGTCATAGGATATAAGCACCAGGCTGGCCAAGCCGCAGACGAAACTGATGCTCAAGGTGATGAGCAACCATTGGATGCGTTGTTTATCGCGGCTTGATGCAGAGCGGAAAACAAGCGCTGTGCACAAAATTGACCCCACCAAACACAGTAAAAAGACAAAAATAAAACCGTAGTAAATTGCATCTGGCACAGGTAGATAGCCTGCCGCCGTTGGCTTCAATGCTGAGGGGAAAAAGGAATTGTTTAAAATAAATAGTATCGCCGCCAAAATGAAGCCTGGAATGACAATGGCGGATTTGAATAATTTGGATTGAGATGCCACCAATTGCCACACGAGTAAAGCGAGCGACGGTGGAATAAGAAACATTCCAAGACGTGTAAGGTGGAACCAGGGGGACAGGACGTCCATATCCTGAATATAAGTGAAGAGGAACAGTTCAATCGACCAAACGCACGCGCTAAACGAGATTAAGGCGAGGGCAACGACACCTTTCTGCCCCCGCCGGGAAAGAGCCAGCAGTCCAATGAAAAAATCAACAGCGGCGATCAGCAAGTAAATAGTCATTCTTTCTCGTCAGAGCTCTGTTATCTGTTTGGTTCAAGACGAATTCGCGGCTTCGGGCTAAATCAAAGCAGGCCATGAGTATAGTCCCAAATTTTACCCCATGGTAAGTACGGACATCTGATATTGGCGTGAAGTTTACCATTCGATAAAACCTGACATGTTCTTCGCGCACCGCGGCCAGGACACAATGGGTCTCCGCTTTGTCCGCCTCCGTAATAATATTGCGGTACACATTGAACCTGGCCTGAATTCCGCCTTTTCGTTGATAGTCGGGGTGAATAACAAAACGGTTTGCTTCGAGGAAAGATTTACCCAAGCCGACTTCCTGTTCAATTTCACGCTGGTAGATAGCCATTACAGGCGTTTTCCATTCCTTGTCAGGACTATACCGACAAAGCCGGATCGAACCCATGGGTCGTTTTTTATGGTAGGTAAGGTAGGAGGTACAGTTGGGCATCAAGTCATATTCATCGGTAAATCTTTTTGACTGATTTTTTTCAATGTAATTTTCGCTGCTGTAACTTTCATAACGAATCGAAAAGACGTGGTCGAGCAATGGACCGTAGGCTTTTATATTGGTGTATGCAGGTGCTTCAGAGTTGTTAAAACGTTCCCGGTGTGGAATCGCTTTGCTGATTTTGGCGACATTCGAAAAGGATGCAGATGGAGCAAAAGAAATTGCCATTTTTTCTTACCTCTCTAATTGATTTGGTTTGGCAAGAAAAGTATGACGACAAGTTGCTAATTTTCACACTCACTACATCTAGCAAAATTAATTTCGCAAGATTTTTTTCTTAAAAATGTGAATAAAAAGATCAACGAATACCAGAAGCGAAGCAGAAAGGAAAAATGAATTTGGCGCCACCCAAAGTTGGGTAAACAGCGGTTGATATAAGTTTTTTGTATAAGCCTTTGATTACGCCTCGAATTGATGCTGCTTTATTAGTGATTGCATCAAATTTTTTTGCAGGCGAAGGCATGCATGAAATTTTGTTCCTTTTTGTTATAACGTTGTTTCCATAATCGATGACCGCTCTTCTACGAAAACACCCCAGTTTGTATCCGCGGCGTAGATAAATTTTTGCGGCCATGTGCCGACGAACGGCGCCCTTGTGACTTGTCCTGCGCTCTTGGAATGCGGAAGACCATTCAAATGTACTTGAGCTTCTTAAGTCAGGAGAAAGGTTCAATCTTCGAAGTGGGTCCTCACATCTGCTGTTCCAGCAAGTGATTTAGACAATATGCGGTGAGACCCGTTGACCGCAGCGGTCAACGGGTGCTATCAAGCGTTGCGCGGTGCGCCGACTTTCTATCATTCAAAAGCGCAGCGATTGTGGTCTCATTCCGCGATCCTTGCCGATCTTCCTGAAAGGAAAATCTATGTTGACCCTGATCGCCAAGATTCTCAAAGTGCTTAATTCCGAAGATTCGCCCTGGCAAATTGGCTGGGCGGTGGGATTTGGCGTGCTCGCGGGGTTATTGCCCTTCGGCCTGCTGACCATGGTGATTTTGCTGGTGGTATGTTTCTTCACCATTAATTTGTCGACCTTTTTATTGGTTTGGGGAGTATGCGGTGGGTTGATGTTGATTTTTGGGGATGCACTGGAAGCTTTTACATGGCAGCACGCACAAAATCCTGCATTCCTTGATCTTCTGGCGTCGACGGAAATACTGCAGTTGTTGCATCTGCACCACACGCTGGTGTTGGGTGCGTTGCTATTGGGTGTTTTTTTGCTGCTTCCTCTCGGCTGGCTCTCGTCCTTTCTGGTCACTCAATACCGTTTGCGAGTCATGTCGAAGATGCGCAAATGGAAGGTGGTGCAGGTGCTAAAAGCCAGTAAACTCGTTCAGATTTATGAAAAATTAAATTGAGGACAATGCATGATTCGTAAATCCGGATTGTTGGTATTCATTGCACTCCTCGCTGTGGTGTTAGCGCTAGTGTATTTATTTGCTGGTTTCGCTCTTCGGCTGGGTATGGTTTATTCCCTGGAAAAGGTCGCTGGCGCTGAGGTCAATATTGACAAAGTGAGCGTGAGTCTAGCGCCGTTAGCGCTCAATATTCGTGGATTGGAGATTACCGACAAAAACCAGCCCACACACAACAGCGTGAGTTTTGTAAATGCACGGGCGGCTTTGGAATTGTGGCCGGCGCTGCTGGGCTATTACGTGGTCAATGATCTCTCTCTGGATGCTTTGGAGTTTGGCAGTGAGCGCAAGCGACCTGGAAAAGTGTATCGGGGTGAAAACGCCAACGCGGAAGAGCAGATCGATCTGACCGAAATGCTCCGGCTGGATATTCCTGACGCTGATGAGCTGATGGCGAGGGTAAATTTACAGGCGGTGGAAAAAGGTGAGGCGCTGCGTGAACGGATTTCGCAACAGAAAGCGCAATTGGATGAACTGAAGGGCAAATTGCCCAAGCAGGAAAACCTCGAAAAAATACAAGCGCAGATCAAGGTACTGACTGACAGCAAAATCGAAAATCCCGCGGATCTTGCCAATAAAGCAGAACAACTCAAAACTTTGCAGGAACAGTTAAAAAATGAGCGGGAGAAAGTTCGTCAAGTAAAGGCGGAACTGGCGGAAATGCGGGAGCAACTGACACAGTCCGTTGCCGAACTGCGCGCAGCCGGAGACGCGGATTGGCAGCGTTTGAAGCAACTGGCAAATATCGAAGATGGCGGTTTGGCGCCGCTTAGTGAGATTTTATTGGGCGATTTCTGGGGCGAGAAAATCGCCCGTATCGAAAGCTTCTACCGGTTAGTGAAGCCCTATATCCCCGCTGAAGGAGGCAAGGGTGCAGGTGATGAGGCGGCGAGCGAAGAACCGATTTTACCGAATCGGATATTGCCGTTGCCGCGCCAGCCCTATCCGGACTTTTTAATTAAAAATGCGCAACTACAGTGGTTGGTGGCTGGCGGCGAGGCACTTATTCGAGTGCAAAATATTACAGCGCAACACGCACTTATCGGATCTCCAACTCAGTTCACTATGGATATCAAAGAATTGCCCCGCCTAAAAGCGTTCCGTCTTAATGGTGATTTTGCCATTCTCGAAGAAATGATCACCAATCTCACATGGAATATGCAAGGGTTGGAGCTCAATTCGTTCGCACTTGGTGGCGGTGAGAATTCGTTGCAGCTTACCGCAGGTTTGTTGGCCTCCGATGGTTCGCTGAAATTAATTAATAATGCGCTGACGCAACAGGCAGAACTGCTTCTTCAGCAAGCGGACTTCACTGCAGCTGGCAATCGTTATATGGAACAGTTGGCGGATTTGCTCGACCGACAGTCCCAGATTCCGTTGCGTATAAAGGCCGAGGGTTTGCTCAGCGATCCCGATGTTAGCGTTCGCTCATCGCTGGACAAGGTTATTGGAGATGCGTTGCTGGGCGAAGCAAGGCAAAAGTTGGCGGCTTTGGAAGGTCGCTTGCGCAGTCAGCTGGATGATGCGCTCGGTGAGCAAATGGGCGATCAAGCAGACTGGTTGGCTGCGCTGAATCAACAGGATGGTGAACTTGATGCGATTCAGGGAAATATCCAAGAAATGCTCGATGCAAAACTCGCGGACGTTACCTCAGGTGCAAAAGATCGACTTAAAGACACACTACTCAAACGTCGAAAAGAAGAGTGACGAATGGGCGGGGCTTCTGTTTGATTCTATTGCTTTGGAGTGTCATATTGCGCTCCCTTTTCAACCCAATTCCAAAAAGGTCGATCCTATGCTCTACGATTTGACGGTTGTGCAGTTTGATAAAATGCTCGGCAATCTCAGCGCGATTCTGGACAAAGCGTCTGCCTACGCAGAAGCTAAAAAATTTGACGTCACAATATTATTAAATTCCCGCCTCGCGCCCGACCAGTTCAATCTCGTTCGCCAAGTCCAGATCGCCTGTGATACGGCAAAACTCGGCGTTGCCCGCCTTGCGGGAAAAGTGGACAGCGCGCCGGTTCATCCAGACACCGAAACCACAATGGCAGAACTGCAGGGAAGAATTAAGGCAGTGCGCGATTACTTGGCCGGATTTTCACCTTCGGACTTTGCGGATGCAGAAGCACGTACGGTGAGTCAGCCTCGCTGGGAAGGAAAATATTTGACGGGTGTTGAGTTCGCTATTCAGCATGCAATTCCCAATATCTATTTTCACGTGACCACTGCTTATTCGATATTGAGACACAATGGCGTGGATCTTGGTAAAAAAGATTATCTTGGTGCAATGCCTTATAAATCCTAATACGACGCCTTGGGGGGAGTCGAGTTGTGGACCAGCGTCTCGCGTATTTTTTTAAGCGCCTTTCAGGGCAGCGCCCAGTATTAGACTTTGAGAGGGACAGCGACGACACTCTTGAATTGGCACCCACCAGGACCATCATGCGACCAGCTGGGATTATGCTGCCCGGCCAGGTTGAGCGGGCGCGTTACGCCATGCCCTCCACCACACTGGAGTTTCAAAAAAGTGTGGCATGTGGTGGCCCCGTGGTTGTCCCGCCGACGCGGGTCCATACCTTGCGCAGAGCCCGTATTGAAAAAGCGTCGATATATGTCAGCGGTAAGCGTAAGCCTCTGACCGGAATGGGGATCCTCAAAGAAGTAGGACAAACCCGCAAAGCGGATTTACGCGCCATCCCCCGCGGATTGTTGGTGTCGACCCGTCAGGGTTTGACCTACTTTGGTGACTGGCTTTTCGAAAATAATTCCAGAGTGTTATTGGCGGAAGAGCTAGGTGAACAGCCGGTATCCATGATTCGTACCCCGCCATATGCACACGGCGCGCATTATGATCAGCAGCTGCAACTCAATTATCGGAAGATTGAGCGCGCGGTCTTTTCTGAATTGCTGGTAGTGGAAGACTGGGGCCATCACCAGGAGAAGGCCGCCCGGTATCGAGTATTGCGTGATCGCGCACGAAAATCGAAAGGGCGCGATCAAGGACACGATGTATTCGTGGTGCGGGGGCGCTCTGGTCAGGCTCGCCATCTGCTCAACGAGGAGGCGTGTATTCGTTGGGCGCGCGAGCGCAATTTTTCGATTATCGATCCCACGAAAATGACGGTGGCGGAGTTGCTTCACGAATTGCGCGATGCGCGATGTGTCGCGGGTGTTGAGGGCAGCGGATTACTTCATGGGCTTTTGGCAATGGCTCCTGAGGGATTCTTGCTCGCCATTGTCGCCGCTGATCGTTTTGTCGTCGGTTCTAAGGAATATGCCGACGTGATTGATATACCGGTGGCACTGGTGGTGGCCGATAAGGGTGATCTCAACGGTTTCGAAGTCAATATAGAGGAGCTAAATGCGACTTATGAATTGGCGCTAGCTGCCGTCTGATTGTCGTTATTCCCGCGCCCGTTGCGCCACACCAGGAACATAGCAATGGCGATAGCCGGTAGCATGGTGAGATTTAGCAAACTCCAGCCCAGACGAGTTTGCAGGTGACCCGCCAGCAAGCTCGCAATCGCGGAAAATCCAAATACCAGAAAGTCGTTGCTGCCTTGAACTCGAGCTTTTTCCGCCGGCTGATAGCAGGTGGTCAGTAGCGAGGTGGCACCGATAAACGTGAAGTTCCATCCCACTCCCAAGGCAACAAGAGCAAACCAAAAATACCAATAATCCGTGCCAGTCTGCGCCAGCATCACACAGGCAAATAATAATCCGCAGCCAAGCTGGATGATGGTCACCTCTCCCCAGCGCGCAATCAGCCGGCCAGTGATAAAGGATGGCAAAAACATGCCCAGTACGTGCCATTGAATAACACCGGCAGTGCTGCGGAAATCATGATGGTGTTGATGCATGGCAATGGGTGTTGCNNGTTGCCTGCCGGGAGGCAATTCATCCATTACGCTGTAATCAAGGTCGCCATAAGCGGTCATCGCCAATGTTCGGGGAATGGGTGTTGCGGTCATTACCAGAATCATTACTCCGTAGCCGATAGCGCCCGCAACGATGGCGGTGATCAACTTCGGCTGTTGTAGCAGTTGTGCGTAAGTGCGCATCGGCCCGGTGTGTTCGGCAGAGGTAGGGCGCGGTAGCGGCAGTCCGGCGATCAGCAACAAATTAGCCCCGTAAAGCGCAACCAATGCAGCGAATGCGCCGAGGAATTCCGGCTGTGGCCAGATTCTATCCGACCACACCGCTAATGCGGGGCCGAGAATTGCCGCCAGCACACCCCCGGCCATCACCAGGCTTATTGCTTTTGGGCGATCTGCTGGAGGGCAGGCTTCGGTGGCGGCAAAGCGATATTGTTGACCAACTCCGATTGCCACTCCCAGCAGGGTTGTGCTGGTGCAAAACAAAATGAAATCAGCTCGGACGATCGCCAAGCAAGCCAATAATCCCCCGCACAATCCGATGATATTACCGACGGAAAATCCGAATTTTCTCCCCATGAATTTCATGATCTGAGCCGCCGGCAGGGTCGCCGCCATCAACCCAAGGAACTGCACTGCCACAGGCAAAGTGGCCAGCTCCGGTTCCGGCGCCAGGCGCTGGCCGATGAGCGCATTGACGGAAATCAACAGGATATTGCCGGTGATCAGTAGAGCCTGTCCTAGTGCCAGACCCCAGACAGTAAGTGGCAGCATAACGAGTGATTCTTGGAATGGGCTGGCGAATATAACACTGTGCGGTGGAGCGGGACATGGGCATCGATGAAGTGTTGATCTGCTATGATGCGGCGCTTGGTTCTTTTGTGAGCAGGAATCCGCATCATCATGATGACTAGGCTACGACAGCGTTTGCAGTCTCTAAAAAGCAGAAAAACAATATCCGGCAGTTTCTGGGTAATTTTTGGCTTTGGCGTGCAAAAAGGCGTGCAGTTGGTAAGCAACCTCATCCTTACGCGGCTGCTATATCCCGAAGCATTTGGTCTTATGGCAATCGTCTATTCTTTTATGGCCGCGGTACAGATGTTCAGTGACATTGGTATCCGGCCGAGCGTGATTCAATCGAATAATATTGACGACTCGCGTTTTCTTAACACCGCTTGGACCCTGCAAATTATTCGTGGCTTTGGCATTGCAGCTGTCATCTGTCTGCTCGCGTATCCGATCGCGAATGTTTATGCCGAAGATATGTTATTCGGTTTGCTGTGTGTCACTGGGCTCACTGCGGTCGTCACTGGTTTTCAGTCTATAAACATTATTCTGGCTGAGCGCGATATTAATTATAAAAAGCTGATGATCATGCGGGCCGCGAGTCAGATGGTCACATTGATTGCAACGGCGACGCTGGCTTATTTTTATGAATCCGTCTGGGCTTTGGCTTGGGGAGCGCTGTTCGGCTGTGTGTTGGATGTGCTGCTGGGCCATTTTATTTTTCGTGGCCACACACACAGGTTCGTGCTCGATAAAAAATATGTTGGCAAGATTTTTCGATTTGGTCAGTGGATTTTCTGGAGCACGGTTTTTACGTATTTTTCCGGGCAGGGAATGCGTGCCATCGAAGGGGCATTTGTGACTACTGAAACACTGGCGATGATCGCGATTGCCGGGACATTGGCGTGGATCGCCGGTGAATTAGTGGTGCGATACCTCGGTGCTATTGTATTTCCTACCCTCTCTCGCATTCACCGGGAGCAGCCCGAACGTTTTCCTGCGGTGTTGGCGAAGATGAGAATTTTGGCAATACTGTCCACGGTTCCGCTATTCGGGGTTCTTTCTTTACTGGCGAATTTGGTGGTTATTATTCTGTACGACGACCGTTACCGAACCGCTGGGCCGATTCTCGCCGTTATGGCTTTGGTCGGGGCCATGCGCACCTTGCCGATGATTTACCAGAATGCGCTGTTATCGATAGGCCAGAGCAAAGAGAATTTTTTTAGCACTGGGGTTATTGCCATTGCCAACGTGATATTTTTGATCGTGGGTTATGAGGTGGCGGGATTGTATGGTTTATTAATGGCGCCAGGTTTTGCTTATTTAGTGGGCCATGTGGCAACGTCCTTTATCGTAAAAAAATACGGTTGGCTGTCATGGAAAGCGGACCTGATTTTTGTCATCCTGATGCTGCTGTTTGCCGCAGCCACTTACCAACTCAATTTCTCCGGCTAAAATAAAAATGCCCGCTTATGGAGCGGGCATTTGCGATGGTTCGTTCTTTCGAATTGCGGCGTTTTATTTATGTCTTGCTGCTACACATTAAAGCGGAAGTGCATAACGTCGCCATCGTGCACCACGTATTCTTTTCCTTCTAGTCGCCACTTGCCTGCGTCTTTAGCGCCAGCTTCGCCTTTGTATTTCACAAAATCTTCATAAGCGATGACTTCGGCGCGAATAAAACCCTTTTCAAAATCGGTATGAATGACCGCCGCTGCCTTGGGTGCAGTCGCGCCAACCGATACGGTCCAGGCACGCACTTCTTTAACGCCAGCGGTGAAATAAGTTTGTAGGCCTAACAGCCCGTAACCGGCGCGAATTACCCGATTCAGACCGGGTTCGTCCATGCCCATTTCCGCCAAGAAATCCGCTTTTTCGTCGTCTTCCAATTCGGCAATTTCGCTTTCCAGTTTATTGCAAATAGGCACCACGACCGCTTTTTCTTCTGCGGCGATTTTTTCCACGGCGGCGAGCAGCGGATTATTGGTGAAACCGTTTTCCGCAACGTTGGCGATGTACATGGTGGGTTTGATGGTGAGCAGATTTAATTCCCGCAGCGTCAAGAGTTCATCACTGTTCAAACCAAATGAGCGCAGGGGTTTGGCTTCATTCAGATGTGGCTGAATTTTTTCCAGCAGTGCCTTCATCGCCATGGCATGTTTGTCCTGACCTTTTGCCGCTTTTGCATAACGTTGCAACGCTTTGTCTACGGTTTCCAGGTCGGCCAGTGCAAGTTCAGTGTTGATAATTTCAATATCGGCTGCCGGGTCGACTTTGTTGGCAACGTGAATCACGTTGTCGTCTTGAAAGCAGCGCACGACGTGCGCGATGGCTTCGGTTTCGCGGATGTTTGCGAGAAATTTATTGCCGAGCCCCTCGCCTTTGGATGCGCCGGCCACTAATCCGGCGATGTCCACAAACTCCATGGTGGTGGGCACTACACGCTCAGGCTTGACGATGGCGGCCAGGGCATCCAGGCGGGGGTCGGGCATAGGAACCACGCCGGAGTTGGGTTCAATGGTGCAGAACGGAAAGTTTTCCGCTGCAATGCCGGATTGGGTGAGGGCGTTGAAAAGGGTGGATTTGCCAACGTTTGGCAGGCCTACAATGCCGCATTTAAAACCCATAACAAAATCTCGCGATAAAAATATTTATTGAGTGTGCAGGTCGCGCATCGCGCGTTCCCAATCGCCGCTGACAATATCACGGATAACCGAGAGGCTGCGTTCTATGCCGGAGCGTATCAGTTCGTTTTCAGTCTGTGGTGCACGTTTAAGTACATAGTCGGCGACCTGCTTGGCATTTCCTGGATGGCCAATGCCCAGGCGTAAACGGCCGAAATCTTTGTTATTGCCCAGTGCGCTGATGATGTCTCGAAGGCCGTTGTGGCCGCCATGTCCGCCACTGAATTTAAGCCGTGCGACGCCTGGAGGCAGATCGAGCTCGTCGTGGGCGACAAGAATTCCCTCTGGTGGTATCCGATAAAACTGCGCAAGTGGTGCCACCGCTTGGCCGCTGCGGTTCATATAAGTGGTGGGAATTAAAAGCCGGATATCCTGGCCGGCGATGATGCCGCGACCTGAATAGCCAAAAAATTTGGGTGTCGAGCTGAGTTGGATATTGTGTTGCCGCGCCAATTCTTCCACTAAATCCTGGCCGGCGTTATGGCGGGTGTGTGTGTATTCGGGGCCTGGATTGCCCAGGCCCACGATCAGTTGTACTGGCGTCTGTTTCATAAGGCAAAAAAAGTATATGGCGACAGTAGCAACTGTGAAGAATTAGGCGCTAGGAGCCGCTTCTTCGGTATCGCCGCCTTTGGCCTTGTTGACGCTCACAACCGGCAGGTCATGGTCGGCACCGTGGCTAAGAGCAACGGACTCTACGCCTTTGGGCAGTTTCAGGTCGGAGATGTGCAGGATTTGTCCTACTTCTACATCTACCAGGTCAACTTCGATGAACTCGGGCAGGTTGGAGGCCAAACAAGATACTTCCAGCTGAGTCATATTGTGGGCAATGCTGCCTCCGCCCAATTTGACGCCTTTGCAGGTATCTTCATTAATGAAGTGCAGCGGTACGCTAACAGTGATTTTTTTGGTCTTGGAAACGCGCAGGAAATCCGCGTGCAAAAGCTGCACCTTGGATGGGTGACGTTGCAGATCCTTAAGAATCACGTTTTCGGTTTTGCCGTCGACATTCAGGGAGATAACGTGGGAATAAAATGCCTCGTTCTCCAAATGACGAACCAGCTCAAACTGGTTGATGCTGATGTTTTGCGGGGCTTTGTCGTCACCGTAGATGATGCCCGGCACTTCGTTGGCGAGACGACGCAGGCGGCGGCTCGCACCTTTCCCCGCAAAGTCACGCACTTTGGCGTTCAATTTAAAGTCTTCTTTAGACATGGAAATGTCCTCGTATTAAACCCGTTAGCTCCGCGACCAGAAGATAAGCGGGGGTTAAGTAAGCCGGCATGCCGACAGTCGTCTTTGGAGCGGTGAAAATCCGCTCCGTCATCAAGCGCGAAACATCGCGCTCAAAGATTCTTCATTGCTGATACGCCGCATAGCTTCCGCCAACATGGGGGCAAGGCTCAGTCGGCGGATGCGCTTGCAGTTGCGCGCTTCAAGATTCAGCGGAATCGAGTCAGTCACCACCAGTTCATCCAGTTGGGAATTCTGCAGGCGGGTGATGGCGGGGCCAGAAAGTACCGGGTGGGTACAGTAGGCAATTACCTTTTTGGCACCGTGCTCTTTTAATGCGTTCGCCGCGTTGCAAAGGGTGCCGGCGGTATCCACCATGTCGTCCACCAGCAAGCAGGTGCGGTTTTCCACCTCGCCGATCAGATTCATCACCTCAGCCACATTTTTGGCCGGGCGGCGTTTGTCGATGATCGCCAGGTCAATGTCCAGTTGCTTGGCCACCGCGCGGGCACGAACCACGCCACCGATGTCCGGCGACACCACGATGAGATCTTCGAAGCTGCGCTGCTCGATATCGGAAAGCAAAACAGGGGAACCGTAAACGTTATCGACTGGAATATCGAAAAAACCTTGAATCTGTTCGGAGTGCAGATCGACGGTCAGCATGCGGTCGACGCCGACAGAAGCCATCATGTCGGCAACGATTTTAGCGCTGATTGGAACCCTCGCTGAGCGCACCCGGCGGTCCTGGCGAGCATAGCCAAAATAGGGGACCACGGCGGTGATGCGTCCAGCGGATGCGCGACGCAGAGCATCCACCATCAACAGCATTTCCATGATGTGATCGTTGGTGGGAGCGCAGGTAGATTGAATGACAAACACGTCGCGACCGCGGACGTTTTCGTTGACTTCGACATTGATTTCGCCATCGGAAAACCGCTCTACCGATGCATCTCCGAGAGGGATGCTGAGCCGGTCGACAACTTTTTCTGCGAGTTCCGGGTTGGATGTCCCGGAAAAGACCATCAAGTCCGCCACTATGACTACCTCTAGCCGATTCACTGGTTAACGAGTGAGGAGAGAGTCAGTGAAGGGTTTGGCGAATCTTGACGAAATGGCTGGGGTGGAAGGATTCGAACCTCCGAGTGGCAGGATCAAAACCTGCTGCCTTACCGCTTGGCGACACCCCAGGGACAACGCTATTTCAGGAGGCGTTGATGCAGTGGCGATTCGTTAACACCTTTGGCAACAAAGCCGTTCAACTGTGTCGGTCGTTTGGCGAAAACTTCCCGCGCTTCTGCTTCAGTGGGGAAGGCTGCGAATACACAAGCTCCCGTTCCCGTCATTTGCGCAGGCCCAAAACGACCTAGCCAATCAACCGCATCCTTAACTTGCGGGAAGAGATTTTCGACCACTTTTTGGCAGTCGTTTTTCCCGCCCTCCTCAAGGAAGGCGCGTACTGTAATGCGGTCGGAGTTTCTTGTCAAACCTTCGTTGGAAAATATTTCCCGTGTGGAAACGGTGCATTCCGGCGCCACCACTACATACCATTTCAGCGGCAATTCCATCGATGTAAGCTGCTCGCCGATACCTTCCGCCCAGGCGGTTTTGCCGCGAACGAAAACGGGTACATCGGCACCGAGCTGGCGACCGAGCTCTGCCAGTTCATTTTCGCTCAGCCCTGTTTGCCAGAGGTGATTCAGGCCGACCAGTGCGGTGGCCGCGTCACTGCTTCCTCCACCAATGCCGCCGCCCATAGGCAAACGTTTTAGCAAATGCATATCGGCCCCTGCGCGACATGATGTGGTGGTCTGCAGCAGTTTGGCTGCCCTGTAAACCAAGTTGTTCTCTAATGGGATGTCTGGAAAATCCGGCGTCAGCCGGAGATCTCCCGAGAGGTTGGTCTCCAAGTGCAGCTCGTCGCCATAGTCCAGCAGCTGAAATAGTGTTTGGAGCGTGTGATAACCGTCCGGCCGACGCCCAGTGATCAGCAGAAAGAGATTCAATTTTGCGGGGCAGGGCAGCAACAATGACATAAGGCTTTTTTATTTATGAAAGGCAGATGATGTATGAATGCAGGGCAGATCGCGTATCAATGTAAGGAAGTTGGAGCGTCGGGTAGTTGCCAGCGTTTGATGACCACGGTCAGTTTCAGGTCATCGCGCTTAGCTTGTATCCGCGTCGGCAACCACCAGCCGTCAAAGTTTTCATGGCGGCTATAAGCCACTTGCCAGCCTTCCTGGTGAAGATGGGTAAGAAAACCGGCGGGGTCGCGTTGTAAGTGCGCCGGCTTTGGTTGTTTCGCAGGCAGCCCGCGCAGCCAGAATTGCAGATTGGAGACCGGAACTTGCCAGCCTAAAACATCCTCCATCAAAGTCTCGGCGGAAGTGGCTTTATGAGTACCTGTTTTGGCGTTCTCCAACACGACCTCGTGGGATGTGCGGCGCAACCATGTAGTGCCCTGGCCAAAGGGCCCAAACAGGTGAACGGTGTAGTCCGCCTTGTTCTGGGTCCACTTGAATGACGCACTTTGCCGGTCATCCTCCATTTGAATGGCAATTTTTCCCTCAGCTTCCCATCGTGTTGCGCGATACAGATGTTTTTCCTGCTGCACACCACCGGCGGTTTTCTGTGGTGTGCTCTGGCACCCCGAGAGAGCAATCAACATGCTGATGCCGGACAACAATAGCGCTCGCCGAAGGCGATTCGTAAACGGTTCCGCGAAGCGCAGAGTGCACTGGCTCATGGGCGGGCGCGCAGACGTTTGATGGTGTCGAGAATGATCGGACTGTCAGGTTGCAGGTGCAGGCCTCGCTGCCAAATCTGCTGCGCCTCCCTTTTACTGCCCGTCACCCACAAAACTTCGCCGAGGTGGGCAGCAATCTCATGGTCTGGCATCAGCTCCATGGCGTTACGCAGGTTTTTCAGCGCGGCTTCATAATTGCCGCGGAGGTATTCAATCCACCCAAGGCTGTCGATGACCGCGGGATCATCAGGTGCCAGCCGATAGGCTTCGCGAATGTATTGATAAGCCTCTTCGAGACGATCCGTTCGATCGGCGAGAGTGTAACCAAGGGCATTGAGGGCGGCGGCATTGTCTGGCTTTAACGACAGCACTCGTTTGAAATCAGCTTCGGCGCGGGGCAGGTCGTCCAAGCGCGCAAACAGCATGGCGCGGGTATACAACAGTTTGGTTGAATCTGGAAATTGCTCCAGTCCCTTCTGCAGTGGTGTCAACGCTTCCGTTAGTTGGTTTTGATTGGACAGAACGTGTGCTTCCAAAAGAAAGAGACCCTCTACCTGATCGGAATTGGAAGGAGGGGTTTTGCTGCGCTTCTGTCGTACCAGCTCAAGTGCAGCTTGCTGCTCTCCAGCGGCTGTCATCAATTCCGCCAATTGAGAAAGTGCCGGCAAATAGTCATTGCCTGGGCCCACTTTGCTGAAATGATCAATTGCACCGGTGCGATCATTTTGTGCTGCGGCAATGCGCCCCAAATAATAGTGCGCAGACGATCGGTGGCGGTCGCTGCTGAGCAACATTTGAAAGCGACTTTTAGCGGCGTCGAGCTGCTGGCGTTCCAGTTCGATCAAAGCAACTGTCATGGTCAGGTCGCTGTCCTCGGGTGATTCGGCGAGCAATTTTTCAAACTGTTTTTGTGCAGCAGTGAGATCCGTTTTCAGCAATACGCGAGCATATTGCAAACGCAGATGAGCATTGGCGGGGTGACGGGCGACCAGTTGGGATAACTTTTCCCGAGCTTGCTCGTGGCGACCGAGTTGCTGCAATACGCGTGTCTCCTGGGCCGCCGCCTGAAAATCATCCGGCTCCAGTGCTGCAGCGGCCTGGGCATGGCTAAGTGCCAGCTCCAGCTCACCCAGGTCCTGATAAAGCAGGCTGGCGCCGATCAACAGCACCGGTTGCTGAGGATTTTCCGTCAGCATGCGCTGATATTCCTGCAACAGGTCGGCGGACTTATCGGGATCGTGAGCCTGCTGCGCTCGCGCCGCTATGGCGTCAAGCCCAGAGGTTTCGCCATGCTCCAACAGAAACTCGGCATGGGCGACTGCGTCCAGCAGCTGGTTGTCTTGTACGAGTTCCGCCGCCGCAATGAAGTGCGGCTCCGGGTTTTCCGGCTCCAGGGTCAGCCAATGGCGCGCCATCTTCAGCGCAGTGTCATGGGCATTCAGGTAGCGCGCGAGCCGCGCCGCTCGCGCCGTCACTAATGGGTCATCGGTGGCTTCCGCCTGTTGGACATAGTTGCTCAACATCACATCGAAACGTTGGCGCTCTCCGGCGATTTCCGCAACCAGCAGTGCGTATAGAGTGTCGCTGTTGAATGGGCGGTCAAACACATACGCGGGCAGCTGAGATTCTGCGGGTGCTGGATCTGGTGCCGGCTTGACGGCGCGATTGGCACAAGCAGATAGCACTGCAATACTCATCACCGCCGCGCTTAGAGGACGCACGATGCGCATTCCCCGCAGGGTCGGGAGTGAAAATAATTGGCGGAAGGCGGTGCTTAACATGGACATCTTCGTTGGTTGAGCGCGTAGTCGCATTGATTGGTTGAGCGGGCAATCACAGCGGTTGAGCGGATAGTCCCAGGGGTTGAGCGGACAATCACAGCGGAAGTAGCCGGCCCGGTTGCTGAGAGAAACTATAATCCAATACCGAAACCTCAGCGCTGAAATTCGCGTTGATGCACCGGATGATGCCGACCCCACCCGGGTTTGGCAAGTTGCTGACCACGCTCGGCAGAGCGGCCAGAGAATTTAAGACTTATGACCAGTGTCCTGGTTCACCACGGTGCTACTTGCCAGTGATTTACGTAAACAAGACAATGCGCGGTTTAGTCGCTGATATGGCAGTAAACAATCCGGTATGACGCTGATCGCCTTTGGTATCAATCACAACACCGCTCCTGTGGAGGTGCGTGAAGCTGTGGCGTTCGCGCCGGAGCAGTTACAACAGGCATTGGTCAGCGTGCGTTCTGGGGCGATGGTGCGCGAGGTGGCGATTTTATCCACGTGTAATCGCACCGAGATATACGCCGAATTGGATGGCGTCGAACCGCAGGAACTGTTGAATTGGTTGGCAACCTTTCACAAGACTGATCCGCAAACTCTGCAGAGCTGCCACTATAGCTACGCTGGTATCGAAGCCGCCCGCCATATGATGAAAGTTGCCAGTGGCTTGGACAGCCTGGTATTGGGCGAGCCGCAGATTCTCGGGCAGATGAAGTCTGCCTATGCATTGGCCAACGACGCCGGCAGCCTGGGTTCGCAGCTTCACGCCACCTTTCATAAGGTCTTCTCTGTCGCCAAGCGGGTGCGCTCGGAAACCGCCATCGGTGAAAATCCGGTATCAGTCGCTTACGCAGCGGTGTCTCTGGCGCAGCAAATTTTCTCGGACTTAAAGAAAGACACGGCACTATTAATCGGTGCAGGTGAAACCATTGAGTTGGTGGCGCGCCATCTCAGCCAGCAGGGCCTCAAAAAAATTATCGTTGCCAACCGCACCTTGGTGAACGCGGTGGAGTTGGCGAAAAAATTTGATGGTGAGGCAATTTTGCTGGCGGACATTCCGGAGCATCTGCACCGCGCTGACATTGTGATTTCCTCCACCGCTAGCCAGCTACCAATTTTAGGCAAAGGTGCCGTGGAAGCGGCACTGAAAAAACGCCGGCACAAGCCGATGTTTATGGTGGATATCGCAGTACCGAGGGATATAGAGGCTCAGGTAGCGGAGCTGAGTGACGTCTATCTGTATACCGTGGACGACTTGCGCGATGTCATCGACGAAAATATGCGCTCGCGAGAGCAAGCGGCGAAGATTGCGGCGGAAATCATTGAGGAAGGCGTCGCCAGTTTTGCAGATGACTTGCGCGCTCAGGACGCGGTCGCCACGGTAAAGGTGTTTCGCCAGAGCTTGGAAGAATTGCGTGATCTGGAGCTGCTAAAAGCCCAGAAGTTGCTGCAGGGAGGCGGTGATCCTGCGGATGTGCTGCAGCAATTTGCGCGCAACCTGACCAATAAGATCATGCACAAACCTACCCAGCAGATAAAAAAAGCCAGTGTTGCCGGTGACTATGAGCTAATAGCGAGCATGCACCGGCTCTTCGAGTTGGATATCGCCGGCGGCGACAGCGCATCCACCCCCGCCGTGCCGCCATCAGACAATGACAAAAGCGAGAATTCATGAAGTCGTCCATTTTAGATAAGCTCGAAGCCCTGCAGGAGCGATACCAGGAAGTGGGCGCGCTGCTCAGCGATGGCGGCACCATCGCCAATCAGACCCGGTTCCGCGAACTATCCAAGGAATATGCGGAGCTTGAACCGGTGGTAAATTGCTTCAAAGACTACCGGCGTATCGGCGCTCACCTTGAAGAGGCGCGGCAACTGCTGAGGGAGGGTGATGCGGAACTGCGGGAGATGGCTAAAGAGGAGATCGATACTAACGAGTCTCGATTTAATGAACTCGAGTTGGAGCTGCAGAAGCTGCTATTGCCAAAAGACCCGCGGGACAATAAGAACGTGTATTTGGAGATTCGCGCCGGCACTGGTGGCGATGAAGCGGCCATTTTTTCTGGCGATCTATTCCGCATGTACTCGCGCTACGCGGAAACTCGCCGCTGGCGGGTTGAGGTGATTTCAGAGAACACGGGCGAACACGGTGGCTATAAAGAAATCATCAGCCGGGTAGTAGGGGATGGTGTTTATGCTCGCCTGAAATTTGAATCCGGCGCACACCGGGTGCAACGGGTGCCAGAAACCGAATCCCAGGGGCGCATTCACACTTCCGCCTGCACAGTGGCCATCATGGCGGAGGCAGACGAGAGCGAAGAGGTAGCCATTAACAAGGCCGACTTGCGAATTGATACCTATCGCGCCAGCGGTGCCGGCGGTCAGCATGTCAACAAAACCGATTCGGCGATCCGTATTACGCATATTCCATCAGGTCTGGTGGTGGAATGTCAGGAGGAGCGTTCGCAACATAAAAACCGCGCTAAAGCCATGTCTCTATTAGCGACGCGGCTCAACGCCATGGCAGATGAAAAAGCGGCAATGGCGCAGGCGAGCGAGCGTAAAAGCCTAGTGGGCAGCGGCGATCGCTCGGAACGCATTCGGACGTACAACTATCCCCAGGGGCGAGTCACGGATCACCGTATCAACCTCACCCTATATAAGTTGGAAGAAGTGATGGAAGGCGATCTGGACGACGTAATTCAGCCGCTGATCAACGAATTTCAAACCGACCAACTGGCAGCGCTCTCCGGTTCATGATCATTGCGGAGGCGTTGCGGCGGGCCGATGAGCTGATCCACAGCGATAGCGCCAAGCTGGACGTGGAGTTGCTGTTGGCGGAGATTGTGGGCCGCGACCGGACCTATCTTTATACCTGGCCGGATCGGCTTCTTACCTCAGATCAACTCAAACTCTTTGAAAATTGGTTCAACCGCCGTGCAGCCGGTGAGCCAGTTGCGCACATCCTGGGTCGCCGAGGTTTTTGGACTTTGGAGCTGGAGGTTTCACCAGCGACTTTGATTCCGCGTCCCGACACCGAGTTGGTGGTGGAGACTGCGCTGGAGCTATTGCCGGAAGGTGTTGACCAACCCCGCTTAATTGATCTGGGAACCGGCACCGGCGCTATAGCATTGGCGCTGGCTTCAGAACTTCCGCGCGCTCAAGTGGAAGCGACGGACTTTGCCGAGGACGTAATCGCCCTGGCAGAGCGAAATCGGCAGCGCTCCGGCTGCGCGAACGTTGTCATTTATCGCAGTAATTGGTGGCTCGATGTAAGTGGTCACTTTCATTTGGTGCTCAGCAATCCACCCTACATAGCGGAGGGCGACCCTCACTTGGTCTCCGGTGATGTGCGCTTTGAACCCCGGTCGGCGCTGGTGGCGGGAGATCGAGGTCTGGCCGATTTGCAGCACATCATCACCGGCGCGCCTGCGCACTTGGTAGCCGGGGGCTTGATCCTTTTAGAGCACGGATGGCAGCAGGCGGACGCGGTGCGCAATCTGCTGCGTGCGGCGGGATTTCGCGACATTTTCAGTCGCCGCGACTTAGGTGGAAACGAAAGAATTTCGGGGGGCTATTGGCATGGCTAAAACAAGTGGCATGACTAAAACGAGCTTTACCGACTCCGAACTACTGCGTTACAGCCGGCATATCCTTCTACCCCAGCTGGATGTTGAAGGCCAGCTGGCGATTACCAATGCATCTGTTTTAGTGGTCGGTGTTGGCGGTCTCGGCTCTGCGGCTGCGCAATATCTCGCCGCGTCAGGGATTGGGCAATTGGTCTTGGCGGACCACGATACCGTTGAGCTGTCCAATCTTCAGCGCCAAGTGATTCACAACGAGCAAAGCTTGGGCCTCGCGAAGGTCGAGTCGGCGGCGCGTGCCATTCGCCTACTTAATCCTGAGGTTGAAGTGGAGGCGCTTGCGGTGCTGCTTCAGGAACCGGAGCTCGGCGCCGCGGTCGCCGGTGTGGATTTGGTGCTGGACTGTTGCGACAACTTCGACACCCGCAAAGCGGTGAACCATGCCTGCTATACCCACGGCAAACCTTTGGTGTCCGGCGCGGCCATTCGTCTGGAGGGGCAACTAGCGGTGTTCGATTTTCGTCATCCGCAGAGTCCCTGTTATCAGTGCCTTTACGACGTGGCGGGAGGCGAGGCTATGACCTGTGCGCAAAGCGGAGTACTGTCGCCGCTGGTGGGTGTGATTGGGGCAAGCCAAGCGTTGGAAGCGCTCAAGCTGATCGCGGGTTTCGGTGAAACCTTGGTCGGACGCCTGCAGTTGTACGACGCGGCGTATGGTTCATGGCGAGAGCTGAAGTTGCGCCGCGACCCCGGATGCAGCGTGTGCGGCAGCGGCGATCCGTCCGTGTGATCAGCTCGGTTGCGGCGCGCGGTCGCACCGCAATACAATGCCCCTCACTTCAAGTCGATGTGTTAACAGGGACGATATGCTCGGACGCCAGATCTTCAAAAGCCATTTCGGCAAACACTATAAAATCCATTTCATCAAAGACGGGCCAGTGCCACGCAGCCTGAAACCCGAACGCTTTTCAAGCTCGCACAGCGCACGTCAGTTTCTCCGGGAGTTGCGCGTACCTGAGTCCTACTGGCAGCAGCTTGCGTCGCGTTGTGATAATACGCCGTCCTTTCGCGGTCACCAGCGCGATCATCTTCAAGCTGTTAGCCACAACATAACGAGTGGCCGCATCCGCATTTACGAGGTGGATGTACCGGATTCGGATGCGCTTGCGAAATCGGCGATCGCGGTGCAGGACAGGCAGGGCCATCAATACCAATTCGCCACGATGAAACAAGCCCTCGCATTCCCCGGTCGCACTCCTCAGCGCTTCAGCAGCGCGCAGCAAGTCTATGAAACGCTCTACGACCTTGCGCCAAATTTGGAACAACTTCAGGCACTGGCCACTGACCTCCAACTTACTCCCGCAGCAGAGCAGCAGACCTATACCCAACTGGTTGATGCACTTGCAGAAGGGCTGGCGCAACAACATATCGCGCTTTACGTCACCGCGCCCTTCAAACGACC
>DJFQ01000241.1:0-3028 GCA_002432095.1 Marinagarivorans sp. UBA5868
AACAATCAACACCAGCGGCACTTTGGTCCATTGCTGGTTTGGGGCTACTCCATTGTGTAGCGCTGATAGGGATTTTTGCCCAGGGGAATTTATCTCCCCGCACTCTCGCACACGACTCTGTGCTCATTTTAATGTTGTGTTATTTGTTGCTTCACAGTGGTATCGCAACAATTGCCACAGCACTACAAGCCATGCGCGCGAGCCGTGGATATGTTAGCGCGCGTCAACCCTATGAGCTGGCCATTTTGCGAGTGTTCTGGCTTTATAGCGCGGCGATTTACTGGATTGCGTTTGCCGTTTTCAGTTTGGCTCCCGCTATAGGTAGCCAAGGATGAACTTCGCAAAGCCATTACCGCCTGCTGATCACCCTGCACACTTGGTGCTGGGGCTCGTGATCTGGAGCGTATGGTTTGTTGGCATATACGCCGGACTTTCCGTTTATTGTTCTCGTGCCGAGGATGCTTCCGCTGCGGGCATTTTTAACATGCTTAATATTGGTTTGCTAATATTTACCGCGATCACCTGCATCAAATTAACCGTGTTGGCAATGTTGTGCTGGCGCCGAGGGCAGGGATTTATCGGAAAGGTTTCCGCCTCACTTTATATCGCGTCTATTCTTGCTACCTTAACCATCGCCGGCCCGATTTTTTTCCTGCCACCGTGCACCTGAGAAAGGCGCAAAAATAAAATAGACAGATAGGCGTTAAAGAAGCAACCATAAAAAAAGCGTCCGAAGACGCTTTTCACCTTTTGTCCTAACTATTTTTTATTCGTCGGATACTCCGCTGAGACCACTCTCCTGGAGATTCGCAGAAATTACCAAGCGCACACTTTGAACATCTTCGGCACTTTCCTGAGCGTCTCGCTGCTGCGCCAGATCCTGCTCCTCCATACGTTCAAACTGCCACTGAGCAACTTCTACGCCCTGCTCTTCCATAAATTGTTTGACGGTTTCAACCCGTTGACCAAATGCGCTGGTATAACGCTCACGATTTTCCTGATTAATATTGGGCTGCTGCGCACTGGTAGCAGTTTGTTCACCTTGTGGGTTTTCATACATTTCCTCATCCATAGCTACTATGACCTTTATCGGCTTTTCGGCATCAAGTGACTCCACAAGCTCACCCAATTTGCCTTCCGATTCGGCCGTCAGCTCGCTGCCACTGAATTGAATCGTTTCCTCGTGGTCGGCATCTGTAATATTGGCGGAGTCCGTTAAATCTGCTTCGTGGGCATAACCGCTGTCTTCAATTGAAGTGACAGCGCTTGGTGTAGTGGTTCCGGCCGCAGTCGTCGATCGCTCTACAGCGGATGGCTCCGGCGGTACGTAAGCATCACGTTCAACAGAATCACGATCACACGCGGTGGCCAGTCCGGCCACGGCCAGTGCGGCCGCCAGGGTTTTGTAACGGAAAGTTTTCATAATTCACCTCATCTGCTGGTATGACCTACTATTGGATTTCCTGCGAATCTGCGGAAAAAGATAGGTCGTTAATCGTTGTTATAGCAGCAGATGGGTTGCGATATTCGTGCCACAGCTTTGATTTTGGCCTTGCGAGCTGACCCTGCGTTATTTTTTGAGAAAGCAAATAAACGTTTGTAAAAGAGCAAAAAAAAGCGCGATTAAGAGGCGCTTTTATCAGTAAATTAAATTAAAAACGTTAGTTGTCCTTCATTTCCTTAATAAATGCATCTGCTTCCGCGACCGAGGCGCGTATTGCCGCAAGCAACACATCTACATCTTTGTCTATTTTTACAACTTCCTGCTTTAACGACTGTATCGCACGGGCATTGAGATTGTGTTTAAGATATAGGACTTGATCATTCATTGCGGTTAACACCGGATCGAGCCGGCTTTCGGTTTTGCGCATGGCGGTAATTAGCTGCTGATACTTGGTTTTAGTCACTTTCAATTTACGTTGGCTTTCGCTACGTAAATTCTTACTGGAATATTGTTTTAACTCATCTTCCCACTCATCGAACAATGCATCCGCCACAGATTCTATGCCGTCTATACGGTTGCGAATATCTTCGGCTGCGCTTTTACTGTCTTCATATTCAGAATTCAGTTTCTTATAAACAGATTCGAGATTTCCCCCATCGACCGCCACTACCGACTTGAATTGCTCTAACGCAGAGGCAAATTGTTTTTCCGCCGCCTTTTGCGAATCCCTGGCCTCCTCCACTCGATCTACCATAATGTTCCGCTTGTGTACGCCAAATTTTTCCATGGTGTTGTAATAAGCGGAAGAACAGCCCAAAACCGTCCCCATTATCAACATGAGCAATAGGTGTTTCACTTAATGTCCTCCAGTTCGTTTAATCGAGGCATGCTACCACGGCAAATGTATCGCTTCATAACTGCGACATAAAAAAGCCCGGCTCGGCCGGGCTTGCTGTTAATACCGAATGTTAAAGGGTATCAAATTTTTAAAGGGCGCTAAGACCTTCGGGGCTTACGTCACCTACTATAACAATGCGGACCTGTTGAATTTCTTCGCTTTGTTGCGCGCTGGGTTGTATGTTGGCACCACCAGATTGAGTTGCAAAACCGGTATCGGTGGTTTCACCACTGGCAGCACCGGTCACCCCGCCTTCCATTTCCCACTGGACAACGGTCACACCCTGACGCTCAAGATATTGGCGGATATTTTCTGCGCGATATCGACTGATCAGCTGGGCACGGTCTTGCTGTTCGGATTCCAATGCTTCAGAGTTATTAGATGGCAGTGTGCTATTTGCCGAAATGCTCGCCTCTCCACGCTCGGTAGGGCTTATGCGGGCACCGGCTACACCGCGTTCATCAGCAGGAAAACCAGCAGAACTGTCCTGATTCATGGTAGTCGCACTTGTTGCGCTGGTGCTTGATTCAGATGTCATGTCATTTTCGATCATGCTTCCTTGAATCTCTACAGTCAGGGCAACAGGTTTGTCTTTATCAAGTTGCTCCACGACTTTTTCCAACTGCATCTCCGCGGATTCGGTCAGGGTTACGGAATTTGGCTCGAAGTTCACCATCTCGTCTACG
>DJFQ01000241.1:3100-8550 GCA_002432095.1 Marinagarivorans sp. UBA5868
TTGCTATTCGCCTTATCCATATTAGTTGACTTAACCGTAACTGTACTAGATTTACTGGTAGTCTCTGCAGATGTACTGGAATAACCTTCAACATTGGGGTTGGTAATGTTGCGATCAGCAGGGCTGGGAGCCGTTACGGATTGGCTTTCACTTTGGCGCATATCATAATTTGATGAACTGCCTGATTGGTCGGCATTTGTGGACAGCGCAAAAGAACTCGCGCCGATAATAGCGGTGGACAACACTAATTTCTTAAAATTTAAGCTTTTCATAATTCACCTCATCACGGTTTATTAAAACACTCAATGTTGTTATCAAACTTTTATTGCTTGTTAAAAATTTCCGCTGCGTTTTTAAGTTTTAAATTCCTGCTAATCAAATCATGACTAGCTAATCCACTCATGATCAGATAGCCATTCACGTAGCTCGACATTAGCCATTTACGTGCCAATCATAAAAAACCCTTGAAAATTCGGCTTCCAATGCAGATGCATCTTAGTTAACCCATCACGCCGGAGCAGTGTTTTTACACGAATTTGCAAATAGGTGAATTTCCAAGATACAGAACCAATTCCATGTACTGACAGTCCGAGATAGGCCTAGCGAAGATTAGCAAACCATCATTTATCTGGAGGTTCCCATGGCATCTTCTAATTTTCCTAAATATGCATTAATCACCGGCGCAACCAGTGGTATTGGTTATGAGCTGGCAAAAATTTTTGCGCAACATAAATACAACTTAATTATTGTTGCGCGCACGGAAACCGATTTACAGCGAACCGCCGCGGAGTTATCCACTCAATACGATGTCAATGTGATTTCCATCGCCAAGGACTTATTTAATCGAGAAGCGCCATTTGAGCTTTATGACACGGTACGAGAAAAGGGAATATGGGTGGATGTACTCGTCAATGATGCCGCCCAAGGTCTATACGGAAAATTTGTCGAAACTGACTTACAACGAGAGCTGGATATGCTCCAGCTGAATATCGGCGCCTATTTAATACTGACGAAACTTTATCTGCGCGACATGTTGACCCGGGGTGACGGAAAAATTTTGAACGTTGCCTCAATCGCCGGAAAACTCCCTGGCCCGTATCAATCCGTTTATCACGGCACAAAGGCGTTTATTCATTCCTTTACCGAAGCTGTGCGCGCGGAGCTTGGCGATTGCGGCGTCACCGTCACATCCCTTCTGCCCGGTCCAACTGACACCGACTTTTTTCATAAGGCACACATGGAGGACTCCAAAATATTGGACCATGATTTGGCCGATCCAGCGAAAGTGGCTCAGGATGGTTTTGACGCTTTAATGAATGGCGAGGATATGGTTATCTCAGGACTGAAAAACAAGGCGCAAATTGTGGCAAGCAACATTACTCCAGATAGCATGGTGGCCAAAACGATGTTGAAACAGCAGGCCCCCCGTCACCAGTAAAGTTCTGCAAACCATAAAGTCCGCTGTAAACAACACACCAATAAATCATAGAAATAGGCCGCATTGATGAATGCGGCTTTTTTACACCCATGCTTTAGTCGTATTAAATTCCGTTCGCGGCTCTGCTTAACCGGTTACCACAATACAAACAACAATATCGTGGCTGCGCCTTTTCATCGCTGCCTCGCATCGCCTAAAAAATTTGTGATTTTCTTCCCCTCTGCGCAACGCAAATTCTGTCAAGCTGCGAAATGCCGTAGGTATTGTCACATGGACCATTATTTCGGGGACACACATTATGAAAACATCATTTTTACCGCGGTGCGTATTCGGGCAAAGCAAATGCATCGTTGCGACCTATCGCACTACAGTCATCGCACTANNAGTTCGAGCAGCTCCAGTAGTTCGTCTTCCAGTTCCGGCAATTTGGTTGGTGCGGGGATTTTTAACGACTATTGTTCCGTCTGCCATGGACCTGTGGTGAACGGCGTATCCACCGGCAGCCAGGTGATCAATGTCAACAATTTCACCTTCGATAACAAAGCCGATAACAATTTCAACGAGAATCAAACCGATCTTGCCGCGTATATCGACACCGCGATGACCTTCTGTCCCGGCGGCTGCGGCACCCAGGTGGCAGCCTATCTATGGTCCATGCGCACAGTGAACGAAACGGTCGAAACCAATTTTGAAGACTTTGTGACCAATACGTCACGGGGCGAGCAGATCTTCGCTACAACCTGTATGGACAGCGGCTGCCACGGCACTGCGGGCACCTCACCCAACGCCATCAGTTGGGCGCGTTATATGTCCGCCAGCGATTTCCATGATTACATCGAACCCGCCATGCCAAGACCGCCAACTCGCGACCCACGAGACTGCGTTGGCCAATGTGCGGCGGATGTGTCTGCGTATCTCTGGAGCCTGCGCCCGGTGGAGGTCAGCTGCACCATCGACGACGGTCCGCTATTCGCCAAGCGCGCCTTGCCATTGCTGAACCCCGAAGAATATAAAAACTCCATCCGCGACCTCTTCCTTTTCATCTCGACGAATGCTCAGGTGCCGGAGGCCTATCTCGTTGCACCGGACGCCAATTATGTAGGTTCATTCCCCCACACTTTGCGCTCCCAGGTGTCCGAAGACGGCTCGGCGAAGCGCTTGTTCGACAATGCGGTTGCCATCGCGGATTGGAATGCCATGGCCGGTAATCAGTTTGTACGCTGCTCCAGTTCCGACAAACAGACCTGTGCCAATGAGTTCATTAACGGTTTTGCGCGCATGGCGTTTCGTCGACCGCTGAAAGCCACCGCTGAGGCGGGTGCGCAATACAGTGAGGTGGAGCATTTCCGCCGCATCTTTAGTCAAGCGCCAACCATCGCCGACGGCCTTAAATGGGCCATCGTTGGAGCCTTAAATGCCCCGCAATTTATCTACCGCTCCGAGTTGGGAATTCCCGTTCCCGAGGCGGTGGGTACATCGCTGTTCAACGCACCCAGCGGCGGAGCGGAAAGTGATTTCGGCGATCATCTCGCCTCCCTCGCTCAGGACAGCAGCGCCTACGTGTTAGACCCTTACGAATACGCGTCGGTATTGAGTTATATGATCACCGGCAGCACACCCGACCCTGAGTTATTGCAGGCAGCGCAAAACGGTGATTTGAACTCCCGCGTCGGCGTCGACCGCCAAATTGATCGACTGTTTGAGACACCGCGCGCGGAGCGTCACATGAAGGCCTTCGTCTCTTATTGGATGCAGACAAAACACTTAAGCAAAAACGCCGCGTTGGGCGAGTTGGATCCCAATGTGGATTTGCGCGAGCTGATGGTGGCCGAACTGCAGGAATTCTTCTGGCACATTGTTGACGATCCAAGCGTTCCGTTTTCCGATTTTTATAATGCGGATTACACCTTTCTGAATAAACGCCTCGCCGACCACTACGGTATTTCCTGGAATGGCGGCAACCAGAATGAGTTCGTGAGAACCCCGCTGTCGGCCCAAAGCAAACGCGGCGGCATTACCACAATGGGCGCATTTCTCGCCGCCCATGCGCACAACGATGGCTCTGCGCCGATTCTGCGCGGAGTGCATGTTCGCGAAGATTTGCTCTGCCATCACATAGTGCCGCCGGGCAGTATCGACGAGCCGGAGGGTGTGCGGGAAGAGAAACAACGGGCCGCGGAAGAAGCCGCTGCCAATGGCGGCCTAACGACCCGCCGCTATTTTGAAATTGCCACTTCGTCCGATGCTGCAGCGCCGCTCACTGGCTGCGGCCAATGCCACTATTACGACATCAATCCCGTCGGCGCGGCGCTGGAAGACTTCGACGGATTTGGCCGCTTCCGCACTGAGCAGATTCCCGAAGGCGGCAATGCCAACGCACCCCGCATCGCCATTGATGCCACTGCCGGCAGCGCCAATAACCCCGGTGAAGGCATTCGCGGATTGGAAAACTTCCAGGATTATTCGCAAATATCCGACCCGGTAAATGGTGCGAAGGAATTGGCTCTGCTACTCGGCAAAACCCAGGCAGTGCAATCATGCATGGTGGAAAAAGCCTTTCGCTCGGTATTGAGCCGGCCAATCGCCCACGCCGCTATCGACTTGATTAATCGGGATGTGGATCTGCCACTGAACAGCTACGAGGGTGAAAGCTTCGCCTGCGCCAGCGAAAAACTGCGCGGCAAATTCAACGCATCTGGGCAGGACGTAAAAGCCTTATTCAAGGAGTTGGGGAATTTGAGTTTGCTGAGGTTCCGCCGGCCTTAGGCGGCAATCGACAGCACCATGAACCCACATTTTTAGAGGATTAATTATGAAATTCGCCAAACCCAACCTGACCCGTACTGCAAATCGCGAACGCCGCCAATTTCTCGATCTGGTCGCGCGCGCGGGCGTCTCCACATCACTACTAAAATACTCGCCGCTGGTGATGAGCGTTTTTGCCAGCCGTTACGCCGAAGCAGCGCTGCAAACCGCGCAGAAAAAAGCCGTATTTTTCTATCAACCCGATGGCGCACCACCCGGATTCTGGACACCCAACGGCAGCCAGATGAACGTTGCCACCACACCTTACGGCAGTGGCGACGCCGCCGATAAAATCACTGGCTACAACGTCGCTCAACACTGCCGCTTCTACCCGGTGACCAATGTTTTTTCCGAGCATGGGCGGATTTATCGGGCACTCGGGCACTCGCTGGATTCCCACCAAATTATCAACACGGTGGACACGCAAATCGCCAAGTCGAACGGCTTNNTCCGTTGAAAATGGCAATGTTTCCACCTTCACCAACGGCGCCAAAAAAGCCTTCGATTTAGTGTTTGGTGGCGCTCAAGTCGAAGAAAACGACACCACCTACAAAGCGGTATTTGAGATGAATGCCGCGGCCATTGCTTCCATCGAACGCAAACTCGGCGCCGAAGAAAAAATGCGTATGCAGGAACATTTAAATGCGCTGCAAAAAATTGAGGCCGGTTTAGGCTCGGGTGGCGGTGGCGGCGGCGATACCTGTCAGGCGCCCGCGATAGGTGCCGATTCCACCGACATAGTGGAACATGGCAAAGCATTGGTGGATGTGGTCGTCGCAGCGTTAAAGTGCGGGCTCACCAATGTCGCCTCTATGATGATGTCGGACACCCAATGCAGTTGGGGGCTCAGTCCGGAATATCGCACACTGATGGATATTCGCTCAGGCATCACCGCGGATAACTTCCACTCGGCTAATCACGGCGGCACGGAAGAACCCAAACGCAAGGACCAAGCGCGCATGCTCGCTTACTTGAGCCAGGTTCCCGCTTATATGATTTCGCGTCTCGCCACAGAAACCGACTCCTTTGGCGTACCGCTGCTGGAATCAACGTTGTTTATTCAGCTTAGCGAAATGGGCTACGGCGCGGATCACCGGGCAGATGGCGCACCTTGGATTCTGGCTTCCGGCAGCGAATTCAAATCACGCTTCGGCTCTTACAGCGGCAACGATGGGCTGTGCAAAGACATTCCGAAAATTATGGATGT